>CAINUX010000203.1 GCA_903853895.1 uncultured beta proteobacterium
CCCAGATAGCCCGCATTGGGGGTATAGGTATAGGCGCCGGTGGAGGCGTTGATGGTGACCGTACCGTTTGCGGGCGTGGTGGAGCCCAAAGTCCAGGTGCCTGCGGCGTCGGCGCCGACGGTGTCGTTACCGGCCAGGGAGCCACTGACGGCCTTGCCCACGGTGGTGTTGATGGAGTCGTTGGCCGCTGTGGGGGTGCTATCCACAATCTGCACGGTCAGGGTGCCACTGCTGGTATCTCCGCCCAGGTCGGTCACCGTCAGCGCGATGCTGTCGGCAGTCTCCGTCACACCGGGCTGGTCCAAGGCTGCCTTCAGGGTGTAGCTGTAGCTCAGAGCGCCGGTGGTGGCGTTGAAGCCCGTCAGCGTCAGGGTTCCTTCGCCGGTGTCGATGACTTGCGGCGTGGTGCCCAACGCGGCGAGTTGCGTCGCGGTCAGGGTTGTGCCTTCCACGGTGATGCGGTCCAGTCCGTCCGGAGCGCTGACGGTAATCGTTCCCGTGGTGGTCTCGGCGGTGTTGCCCACACTGATGAGACCGATCTCATTGACCGTAGCCTCGCCCGTGGCGGCTCCGTTGCCATCGACTGGCGCAATGCTGGGTGGGCCGTCGGTGTGGCCATTGATGGTGAGGGTAAGCACTGCCGTGCTGGTATCGCCATCCGCATCGGTGATGGTGTAGCTATAGGTTTCGGTGAGCGTCTGGCCGGTCTTCAGTGCGTTCACTGCAGGCAGGGCGTTGTTCAGCGTGTAGGTATAGGTGCCGTCGCTGTTCAGCACCAGCGCGCCGTAGGTCAGGGTGACGCTGGCAGCAGTTACGGGTGTGCTCGTCGCATCAGCGCCGACACCGTCATTGGTCAGGACTGATGCCGTGACGGTGTTGGGACTGGCGTCCTCGGTGATGGAATTGCTGTCGGCAAGCGCAGCAGGCATGCTGTCGACGATGCGGACCACCAGGTTGCCAGTGTTGGTGCCACCACCGAGATCGTTGACCGTCAGGGCGATGGTGTCGGTGCTTTCTGTCGCGGCGGGCTGGTTGATCGCCGCCTTGAGTGTGTAGCTGTACGTCAAGGCGCCGGTGGCTGCGGCATAACCAGTGAGGGTCAGGGTGCCTTCGCCCGTGTCGATGGCAATGGGTGTGGTGCCCAGGGTGCCCAACTGTGTTGCCGTGACGGTTGTTCCGCCAACCACGATGCTGGCCAAACCATCCGGTGCTGTCACGGTAATGGTGCCCGGGGTCGTTTCGCTGGTGTTGCCCACCGTCAGCAATCCCACTTCGTTGACCGTCGCCTGGCCGGCTGCGGCGCCATTGCCATCCACAGGAACAATGGTCGGCGTGCCATCGGTGCGGCCGTTGATCGTGATGGTCAGAACTGCCGTTGTGGCATCGCCATCGCCGTCAGTCAGTGTGTAGGTGTAGCTCTCCGTCAGTGACTGGCCGTTTTTCAGGCCGTTGACGGCGGGCAGCGTGTTATCAAGTGTGTAGGAGTAGGAGCCATCGCTGTTCAGTACCAGCGAGCCATAGGACAACGTCACGCTGGCTGCCGTGATGGGCGCGGGATTGGCGTCCGTGCCAACGGTGTCATTGGTCAAAACCGAGCCTGTGACGGTGTTGGGTGCGGCGTCCTCGGCAATGGATGCACTGTCGGCCACCGCGACCGGAACGCTCTTGGCGGGCGTCGACGGAGTTGTGGGCGGGGGAGTGGGTACTGGAGTCGGTGTGGGAGCCGGTTCCGGCGTCGGCGCAGGGGTTGGTGTCGGCGCGGGAGTCAGCGCTGGCTCCGGCGTGGGAGCGGGATCTTCTGCAATGGCCCCTTGCGTGGTCGATTGGGGCAGATCGATTGGCGCATCAACCGGTTGGTCGGCTCGGTCGAGCGAAAGGGATGTGACGCCTTCCTGAATCCGCAGGAGCCGCACAAAACTGTGCGAATCGCTGCCGTCGCCGCCGCCCAGGCCCGCAGCGGTTGACTCCAGTTGGGTGGACAGGTCTCCACCCGACGCAATGATCCTGGCAACTTCGGCCGATCCACTGTTCAGGTCTTTCAGGGATGCTTCGGATTTGTCGACGCTGGCCGTGCCCAATAGGTTGGCATCGATGAGTAGTTCACGACCGGATGCGACAATCAGGGGTTGCCCATTCGGCAACGCCAGTTCCAGGCGGGTTCCGTCCTCGGTGATGACTTGCTGTCCTTCCTGGACCTCGTCTCCTACTTTCAGCGGGAGGCGATTGCCCTGTGCGTCGGAAAGCCAGGCCTTGCCCTCCAGGATCACAACGATGCCACGCGCCTGAGCGGAAATTTGATTGGTAGCCATGGGAAGTCTTTCAAGTACAGCAACACTAGATTGCCTAACTCTAAAGAACCCGACGGTCCTTGGCTATTGTCCTTGAGTACAGGTAGGGCTGCTACGCCCTAATGGATTCCATGGACCCGCAGCGCCAGTTGCAGCCGGTCCGTGATATTGAGTTTGACAAAGACGGCACTCAAATGGGCTTTCACGGTCCGCTCGGAAATTCCGCACTGGATGGCTATCGCGTGGTTGGACGCGCCGTTGGCGGCAAGAATCGCGACCTCAATCTCCCTTTGCGTCAGTCCTTCACGCCACCCGTCGGCCTGATTGGTGGCAGCAGGTATGGCGCGGTTGACGCTTTGTAGCAGCCTCTGCATCAGGTTTTTCCCGATCCAGACATTCCCCGCCTCGACAACTTCCCTGACTTGCTTGAGCGTTACTGCGTTGGAAAACGCGTGGCAATAGGCCGCACAGCCCGCGTCCAGGGCCAGCATGGCATCCGCGTCGTTCGGATTGGAGCTTGCGGCTATCACGCGGATATGGTCGTTTTGCAGGACGGGACGCCAGGCGTCCGCTGTCCATGCGGGACGCCGAGCAATGGACAGGTCGATCCAGGCAACACAGGGTGACGAGGGGGCGAGTTGGAAAAACTCCTCAATCTGGGGTGCAACTGTCTGGCGGGTGGTCCCTAGCGCATTTTTCCAATGGGCGAGCAATCCCTGGTCATGCGTGACAAGAATGGTGTTCGTGGATCGCTTCATCGTTCCGTCAGTGCCTTTGCCTTGGCTCTCAGTATGGGCTTCATCAGGTAAGCAAGCACTGACTTCTTTCCCGTAAGAATGTCCACTTCCGCCACCATGCCGGGAATGATGGGGAATTTTTGTTGGCCAATACTGCTGGATAGTGTTCGCACGCGCACCAGAAAGAAGGCATTGCCCTTCTCATCGACGACGGTATCCGCGCTGATGAGTTCCAGCGTGGCTTCCAGCCCACCGTAGGTCGCGAAGTCGTAGGCGGTAAATTTCACCATGGCCTTCTGACCCGGATGCAGGAAGGCAATGTCACGCGGCAGAACGCGTGCTTCCAGTAGCAGTGCGTCGTCAGAAGGAACCACTTCTACCAGGTCCTTGCCGGGCTGCACCACGCCCCCTACGGTGTTGACCTTCAACTGCTTGATGGTGCCGTTGACGGGGGAGCGAATCTCGGTTTGCTTGACGCGATCTTCCAGAGCTGAACTCCCTTCGAGCAAGGCATTGAGTTTTGCATTGGTTTCGCTCAGTTCCGATCGGGCAATATTGCGAAACGTCAACTCAATTTCTTGTATCTTGCGCGTCGCTTCTGAGACGGCGGACTCCAGCCTGGGAATGTCGGAATTCGCACTGTCACGTTCTCCGCGGTAACGCGCGACATCACGCTCCAGCCGCAACAGCTCGACGTCTGAAATGGCTCCTGATTTGGCCAATGGGCGCGTCATTTCCAGTTCTCTCGCCGTGAGGCTGTAACTTTGGGATGCCTGCTCGCGCTTGGCCCGCACCGAAATCAGTTCCTGTGACCGTTGTGAGGCCTGCTGGCGCGCCACACCCAATGTCGCATCCAGCTCCGCCCGGCGCGACTCGTAGAGAGCCCGTTCCTGCCCGACCACTTCGGGGGCCTCCGTCACCACTTCGTCCGGTGGCAAAAAGCGGGAGCCTTCGGCCAACGCACGAAGACGTGTCGCCTTGGCCAGCAAGGAAAGGTACTGCGATCGGTTTTCACGCAGTGATGACACCATGCGCGTGGGGTCTACCTTCAACATCAGGTCGCCAATTTTGACGGTCTGCCCCTCCTTCACCAGAATTTCAGAAACGATCCCGCCGTCCAGACTCTGCAAAACCTGAACCTGTCGTGAAGGAATGACTTTGCCTTCGCCGCGGGTCACTTCGTCCAGCACGGCAAAATTGGCCCAAATCAGCAATACAAATACCGCAACGACGCTGATCCACACCAACACTCGGGCTCCCCGCGGTGTCTGCTCGGCAATTGCCCAGTCTGCATTCGCGTCAAAGTCGCTATCGAGCTGGTTGTGCTTCCCATCCAACGCCTGCATCGTTTTGTCCATGGCACGGGAGCAGCGCTGATAAAAGCTGCCCCAGTAAGCCGCTAAACGGTTTTGTGGTTTCGCGTCGGTCTCCATTACGCTGCCCTTCCTACTCTGCCGCTCTGCAAGGCTTCAACAACCTGCGCCTTGGGTCCGTCGGCCATGACCTTTCCGTTGTCTATGACGATCAACCGGTCGATCAATTCCAGAAGGGAGGTTCGGTGGGTTACCAGAATCACCGTCTTGCCCTTTGTAAATCGTTGCAGTCTGGCCTTCAGAAGATCCTCGCTCTGGTGGTCCATGGCGCTGCTGGGTTCATCGAGCAACAGGATCGGCGAGTCATTCAGTACGGCACGCGCGATGCCAACAGCCTGTCGCTGCCCACCCGACAAAGATTCACCGCGCTCCCCAATAAGCATGTCGAATCCGCGGGGATGGCGGTTGGCAAACTCGGTCACGCCAGCCACTTCGGCTGCGGCGATCACGTCCTGGTCATCGGCGAACGGCGCACCCAGGGCGATGTTCTCTTTGAGGGTGCCAAAGAACAGGCTGACATCCTGCGAGACGAAACCGGCGGCCCGCCGCAGTTCTGCAGGGTCAATCTGGCGCAAGTCGATTCCATCGATGAGAATCGCACCCTCCGTTGGCTGGTACAAACCCAGCACTAGCCTCTGAATCGTTGACTTTCCGGAGCCGACACGGCCAATGAAGGCAACTTTCTCTCCCGCCTGGATCTTGAAAGACACGTTCCGTAGTACGGCCTGTTGTTGTCCGGGGTAGCTGAAGCTGACATTCTTGAATTCAATCGACCCCTGGAATCCGGTTCTGTGCAGGAAAACCGATGCGTCCGCGCGCTCCGGCTGTGTTTGCATATGCTTCTCGACCGACGCGAGACCGCTCTTGGCGTTGTGGTATTGCATCAGGAGTCCGGCTACCTGACCGAATGGCGCCATGGCCCTGCCGGCCAACATCGATGCGGCGATGATGCCACCCATACTGATCTGGTTTTCAACCAGAAGGTAGACCCCTACGATCACCACGACGACTGACACGAACTGTTGCAGTAGCTGGACCAAACTCATGATCGTCGAAGACAGTAATTTGAGCTTGGTGCCGTTTTGCGCAAGAAAGACGGTCGACTGTTCCCACTTACGCTGAAAGCTGCTTTCGGCCACCATGAACTTCACGGTTTCGATGCCGACCAGGCTTTCCACCAAGGTCGCGTTGCGCTGTGAAGTGGCCCTTTGTGTCACTTCAACCAGTTCTTGCATCTTTTGCTGCACAACCAACGAGGCGACAACCAAAATCGCAATGCAAAACAGCGGCGGAAATATCAACCAGGGTGAAATCCATGCGAGGACGACGAAAAAGACAAAGACGAACGGAATATCGACCAGGGTCGTGATCGTGGCGGACGCAACAAACTCCCTGACCGATTCGAACGCCCGCAAGTTTGCCGCGAACGAGCCTACCGAGGTTGGGCGGTCTGCCATGCCCAAGCCCAGCACGCGCTCCATGATCCTGGCCGATAAGGTGACGTCGATCCGTTTACCCGCGGTATCCAGGATGTAGGACCGCAGTATGCGCAGCAGCGTGTCGAAGCCCATCATTAAAAAAACGCCAATCGATAGCACCCAAAGCGTCTCCTCCGCCCGGTTGGGTACGACCCGGTCATAGACCGTCATCGAAAACATGGGCATGACCAGGGCAAACAAATTGATCAGCAGCGCTGCCAGCAGGCTGTCCCGGTACAGGCGCCAGTTCTGGAATACGACGCTCCAGAACCAGTGTTCCGACTTCAGTTCTCCCGAATCGGGTGTGCGGGGATCAAACTTGTAGACGGGTCGGATAAAACAGGCGATCCCCGCGTAAAGGTTTTCAAGCTCTTCACGGGTCAATACGTCAGACGATTCGCCGTTTTCCGGAAACCGAACGCGGGCCTCACCTGACTGAAGCCATTCCAGCAATACGCAGGCCTGGTTCTCCTTCAAGAGAAGCACGACTGGAAGCAGTCCGGGACGCAATGCGTCCAGTTTTCGCCGAGCCAGTTTGGCTGTCAACCCCGCACGCCCAGCGGCGCGTGGCAGCAAATCGGGAGTAATACGGTTGCCTTCCAATGGCAATCCGGCTGACAACGCTTCCAGGGTCGTAGTGATTCCAAAGATCTTGGCAATCGCAATGACGCTATCCAATAGTGGATCGAATCGAATACTGTGTTCGCCAATGCGCTTGGCGCCTGGACTGAGCGTGTTCTGGCTGGCGGGCGTGGGGTCTGACATATGGGCTGATTTTGTCACGCGCGTTGGCTACAGGAGTCGCTCATCACTTCCCAACAAATTCAGCGCACCGTGTATCCGGTTGCGAAGCCCCTTTCGCACCATCAGCTTCTTTTGCGCTGCCACCGGCAAGTCCGTGTGGTGGATGACGTTCTTGAGTATGAGTGTGTCGATCAAGTCTTCTAGAACCCGCACGAAACCGGCGTCTGCCGCATCAAACGCCGGATCTACGGCTGTGGATTTGAAAAACAGCTGAATCTCTGGGTGGTGCTCATCCAGCGCCTCACTGCCAAGCTGTTGTTGTCTGGAGACCGATTGAATCGACCCGTCAGGACTTCTGAAAACGTGAAACATAGGTTTTCCCAACAGAAAAAAGTTTCGGCAGCAACTCGGCGAAGGTTTGCTCGTGAATGTTAGCACTCGAAGTGAGTGCCTAGTTCAAGAGGACTGACGCGAATTTTGGCCATCCCACTTGATACCCTGGGTAGTATTGTGTATACTCCATGGGGTATTAAGGAGATGGGATGAAATCAACCAATTCGGGTCTTGGAATGCGTGTCCGGCAAGTGGGCCTTGTTTGCGGCGTGTTGCTGGGTGGGGCGACCGTGTTCGTGACTTCGGCAATGGCACAGGCTGGACCTGTGCCGGTCGCGGTTGTCCGGGAAAAAGCCGCCGGATCGTTTTATGAACTCGATGGAGTGATCCAGCCGGTCAAGCAAAGCACCATCGCCGCACAGGCGGCCGGGCGGATTGCCAGTTTTACCGTGAAAGCCGGCGACAAAGTGCGTGCTGGGCAGGTGCTGGCTGTTATCGATGACCGGGAGGTAGCAGCCGGCGTCCAGAAGAGTCAGGCACAGATTAGCCAGGCCGATGCCGAAATGCGCAATGCCCGGGCCAGCCTGGAACGCACACGCGATCTGCAAGGCAAAGGTTTTGTGAGTAAAGCGGCCCTGGATACCGCAGAGATGCAATACAAGGGCGCCACCGCGGTGCGGGAGCAGGCCGCCGCATCGGCCCTTCAATCCAGCATTTCTCAAAGTTTTACGCGGGTTACTGCACCCTACGATGGTTGGGTCTTGCAGACCCATGCGGAAGCCGGTGATCTGGCCGTGCCCGGCAAACCATTGGTCACTGTCTTTGCGCCGCTGCCACTGCGTGCGGTGGTCCAGGTTCCTGCATCGCGGGCCCAAGCCGTGAGAGCGGCAAGCCAGACGCAGGTGCAAGCCGATAGCGTCACCGAACCCGCCCGCTGGATAACGCCAATCAACCGCGCGGCTGTTCCATCCGCGGATCCGGTTTCGCAAACCACAGAATGGCGTCTCGATCTTTCCGACAAGGACAGCGCCGACCTGTTGCCTGGCCAACAGGTGCGCATTCGGTTTTCGCAGTCCCAGGCCGCGTCTTCGACTCAAAAACTACTGATACCCCAGTCGGCGGTCGTCAGGCGCGGTGAACTGACCGCTGTCTACGTCGCCGTCAATGGGGCGTTTTCCCTTCGCGCAGTGCGACTGGGTGCCAACCTCGGGGCCGACGGAATTGAAGTGATGGCCGGTATTGCCAGTGGCGAGACGATCGCCCTGGATCCAATCCGAGCCGGGTTCGCAAAAGCAACGCCGGCCCTGCCGGCGGGCAAGTGAGTTAGATATGAAAGAGACCACTCCTATGGGAATCTCTGGGCGCATCGCCGCAGCCTTTCAGTCCAACGCACTGACGCCTCTGCTGGCGGTGGTGGCAATGCTGATGGGTCTATTTGCCGTCATGGTGACGCCTCGGGAGGAGGAGCCTCAGATCAACGTCACCATGGCCAATGTGCTGATTCCCTTCCCGGGAGCCAGCAGCGTAGATGTGCAAAACATGGTGGCCCGGCCTGCAGAGCAGCTGTTGGGGCAGATAGCGGGTATTGAACACACCTATTCGGTGTCCCGACCAGGCGTGGCGGTCCTCACGGTTCAGTTCAAGGTGGGCGTGCCCCGCACCGAAGCCCTGGTGCGTCTGTATGACGTCTTGAATGCCAACCAGGATTGGTTGCCGCGTGATTTGGGTGCTTTGACGCCCATCGTAAAACCCAAGGGCATTGATGATGTCCCGGTTTTGGCGGTCACGCTGTGGAGCGCTGATGCATTGCCAGCGTCCGATCTGGAGACGGTGGCGCATGCAATGGAAGCCGAATTCAAGGCTGTGTCGGGTGTGCGCGAAGTGCAAACCATAGGCGGTCCCGGGCGGGCCATTCACGTCGTGGTCGATCCCGAGCGTCTGCGCGCCCGAGGTGTGGATCTTCTTTCGCTCAAAAAGACCGTGGCAGCAGCCAACTTCGGCATGCCCGCTGGTGCTGTCCTTGATGCGACCAAGAAGGGTGTCAGCGGCCAAATGCTCACGGTCGACGCCGGCGAGTTCCTGGGTTCTGCCGCCGACGTTGGAGATTTGGTGGTTGGCAGCCACCAAGGCAAGCCGGTTTTTATGCGGGACGTCGCCCAGATTGATTCCGGTGCACAGCAAGCCCAGCGGTACGTCACCTATGTGCGCGGCGCGTCCGCCGGCGAAGGGAGTTCAACAGAAGCGACGCCTGGCGCCGGACAGTCTCTCCCTGCGGTCACGATCAGCGTCACCAAGAAACCGGGCGAAAACGCGGTAGATGTGTCCCGCGCGGTTGTGGCTCGTCTGGAATCGCTGCGCAATACGGTGATACCAGCCAATGTGCAAGCCACCGTGACGCGGGACTATGGTGAAACCGCTGCTGAAAAGGCCAACAAGCTGATTCAGAAACTCGGATTCGCCACCGGCTCCGTCATTCTCCTGGTCGGATTTGCGCTCGGACGACGCGAGGCCATCATTGTGGGTGCCGCCGTGATCTTGACCCTGACAGCAACACTGTTCGCATCCTGGGCATGGGGATTCACCCTGAACCGGGTTTCGCTGTTTGCGTTGATCTTTTCTATTGGTATCCTGGTCGATGACGCCATCGTGGTCGTTGAAAACATCCATAGGCACCAGCAGCTCACCCCGGATGCACTGTTGAAAGACATCATTCCGAGAGCGGTGGATGAGGTCGGCGGCCCCACCATTCTGGCAACCCTCACGGTCATTGCAGCGCTCCTGCCCATGGCGTTTGTGTCGGGCCTGATGGGCCCCTATATGAGCCCCATTCCGATCAACTCCAGCCTCGGCATGGCACTGTCACTGGCCATCGCCTTCACGGTGACGCCGTGGCTTGCGCTCCAGTTCATGCGCCATGGCCATGCGCATGCACCAGGGCACTCCGATGCGAAGAGCGCCAACGTGCAGCAGCCGGCCCACGCAAAGGAGTCCAAACTGCAAAGCCTGTTTGGCAAGATCCTGACGCCTTTTCTGGACAGCGCGCGCAAACGCTGGTTGTTGCTGGGTGGCATCATTGCCGCACTGTTTCTCTCCGTGGGCTTGGTGTTGGTGCAGTGGGTGGTTCTCAAAATGCTGCCATTCGACAACAAGAGCGAGTTCCAGGTCGTGGTGGACATGCCAGCGGGCACACCGCTGGAAGACACTGCCGCCACACTGCAGGATCTAAGTGCATTTCTGGCCAAGCAGCCTGAGGTGCGAGACCTCCAAGGATACGCGGGTACGGCATCACCCATTACGTTCAATGGACTGGTCCGCCAGTACTATTTGCGTGCCGATGTCGAGCAAGGCGATTTGCAGGTCAACCTGGTCGACAAGAAACATCGCAGTGAAAAGAGCCATGTGATTGCGCAAAGGCTGAGGCCCGCCATTGAAGCGATTGGCCTCAAGCACCATGCAAAAGTCAAGGTCGTGGAAGTGCCCCCGGGGCCACCCGTCATGTCACCCTTGGTGGCGGAAATCTATGGCCCCGACGAAGCCGGGCGACAGAAACTGGCCCTGGAAGTTGCCGCAGCATTTGGCGCGACCGCCGATATCGTCGGTACCGACACCAGTCTGCGGGAGGATGCGCCCCGTGCGTTCCTGAAGGTACGCCGGCAGCGCGCGGAGTCTCTGGGTATTCCGATAGCAGCCATTGCGCAGACGGTGTCTTCCGCGCTGTCGGGAACCGATGCCGCCTACCTGCATGACCAGCAATCCAAGTACCCGGTGCCGGTGCGCATCCAGTTGCCGCCAGAGAGTCAGGTTGGACTGGATGCCATTCTCGCCCTGCCCATGCGCGCGGCAACGGGTCAATTGGTTCCCTTGTCCGAGTTGGTGCAGGTCACACGCGGCGTCATCGACAAGCCGCTGTTTACCAAAGACCTGCAAGGTGTGAGTTATGTTGTGGGCGACATGGCGGGCAAGCTGGACTCTCCGCTGTATGGCTTGTTTGCCGCCCGCAAGACCTTGGCCACTACCCTGCAAAGCAAGAGTGATCGCACCGGCGAGTACTGGATACACCAGCCCACCAACCCCTATCAGGAATATGCCATTAAGTGGGACGGCGAGTGGCAAATTACCTATGAGACCTTTCGCGACATGGGCGCCGCCTATGGTGTGGGTCTGATCCTGATCTATCTGTTGGTGGTGGCACAGTTCAGAAGCTACCTCACGCCCCTGGTCATCATGGCGCCCATACCACTCACATTGATTGGAGTCATGCCGGGGCACGCCGTCATGGGCGCGCAGTTTACTGCGACGAGCATGATCGGGATGATCGCGCTGGCGGGCATCATCGTGCGCAATTCCATTTTGCTGGTGGACTTCATTGAGCTGCAGGTGCGGGACGGGCTGCCGTTCAAGACCGCCGTCTTGCAGTCCGCCGTGGTGCGCGCCCAACCCATCGTGCTGACGGGTGTCGCGGCCATGATCGGCGCGTTCTTCATTTTGGATGACCCCATATTCAACGGGCTTGCCATCTCACTGATTTTTGGCATCCTGGTCTCGACGCTTTTGACACTTGTCGTCATTCCGGTTCTGTACTACGCCTTGTATCGCCGCCGTATGGAGTTGCCGGATGGCGACGGCGGCCAGGAAGAAATTCCGCTCGAAATTACCAACCCCAAAGGAGCTTTGCCATGACCGTTGATCGCTACATCCATATATTTGCCGGCTTTTTCATCCTGTTGTCCCTGGCGCTAGGCGTCAGTGACAGTCCCTTGTTTGTTTCCCAGTGGTGGTTGGCATTCACCGCGTTTGTGGGCCTAAACCTTTTCCAGTTCGGTTTTACCAACGTGTGCCCCTTGGGTTGGATTCTCAAAAAGCTGGGCGTTCCAGAATCCACCGTGGCGTGCGCACGATAAAGGAGAATGGTCCGTGACCGTATTGACCGATAGCCAAGACCGCACAGATGTGTTGAACCGGTTGCGCCGTGCCGAGGGCCAAATCCGGGGTATCCACCGTATGGTCGAAGAAGGCGAGAGTTGCTTGAAGATCGGGCAGCAGTTTTCGGCTGTCCGTAAGGCTCTGGACAGTACCTACCTGCGCATGACGGTGTGCTTTGTAGAGCAGGAACTACAGGCCCGCATCAACCCGGACGCAACACAAAAGGCGGATCTGGATCTCATGCTCAAGGACATGGAAACCTTACTCGCCCGCATGGGCTGAGGCAATCACGCCACCGCCGAGGCAGATGTCGCCGTCGTACAGTACGGCCGACTGCCCCGGCGTGACGGCCCATTGCGGTTGCGCGAAGTGCAGGGAAAAGCCCTGCATGTTGGCGTCTTGAACCTGGCAGGGCGCATCGCTTTGCCGGTAGCGAGTTTTGGCAGCAACATCCAATGTAGTGGGCGCAGTGCCCGACGTCCAGCTTGCGTCTTGAGCCTGTAGAGACGATGACTGCAGCCATGGGTGGTCATGTCCTTGGACGATCCAAAGAGTGTTGGTTTGCATGTCCTTGCGCGCCACAAACCACGGCGCGTGGTCACCACCACCCTTTTGCGCCCCTTTGGCCTTGATGCCACCAATCCCCAAACCCTGGCGCTGCCCAAGTGTGTAAAAGCTCAGCCCTTGGTGTTCGCCTAGCTTTCGCCCCTTCGCATCCCGAATAGGGCCGGGTTCCTTGGCGATGTAGCGGTTCAAAAATTCCCGGAACGGGCGCTCTCCAATGAAGCAGATGCCGGTGGAGTCTTTCTTCTTGGCATTGGGCAAGCCAATGTCTTGCGCAATCTGGCGCACCTGCGTCTTCTGGAGTTCGCCAATTGGAAACAGGGTCTTGGACAGTTGTGCCTGGTTGAGCCGGTGCAAGAAATAGCTTTGGTCCTTGGACGGATCCAGCCCTTTGAGTAGCTCGTACAAGCCGGTGTTTGGTGCTTGCCGCACGCGGGCGTAGTGACCTGTCGCTATCTTCTCTGCGCCCAGCCGCATGGCGTGTTCCAAAAAAGCCTTGAACTTGATTTCCGCGTTGCACAGAATGTCGGGATTCGGCGTTCGGCCCGCCTGGTACTCGCGCAGGAACTCCGCAAAAACCCGGTCCTTGTATTCCGCGGCAAAATTGACGTGCTCGATCTCAATGCCAATGACATCGGCGACTGCGGCAGCGTCGACAAAGTCGATGTTGGACGTGCAATAGCCTGGATCGTCGCTGTCTGAACCGGCAGCGCGGTCGTCATCTTCCCAATTCTTCATGAAAATGCCGATGACCTCGTGCCCCTGCTGTTTCAGCAGATGGGCCGTGACCGCCGAATCCACACCGCCGCTGAGGCCCACTACCACTCTTTGCTTTCTCATGGCGTCATTTTAAGGCGTCGTGTCCAGCAGAATTTCTCTAAGAGAAATTGGCCACTAGCCCTCGTGAAATAAGCTCGATACGCTATGAAATATATAGCAAGTCAAAGGCTACCTCCGATGCTGGAGTCTGCGACCACCAGCTCCATGGGGTAGCGATGCCCCTTCAAATAGTCCTCCATGCATTGCACGACCATGGGACTGCGGTGCCGTGACGTGCTGGCGCGAACCTCGTCGGCGCTCATCCACAGAGTGCGGACAATGCCGGTATCCAGTGCGCGATCCGGATCAAAAGAACCCAGTTCGCCGCAAAATGCAAAACGCAGGTACGTGGTGTCGCTGCCGTCGGGCTTGAGTTGCCGTGACAGGTAGATGCCGATCAGGGCCTGGGGGGTGAATCCATGGGCGGTTTCTTCCAAGGTCTCCCGACTGCAAGCCTGCGCGGGCGTTTCACCGCAGTCGAGGTGACCGGCCGGGTTGTTCAGGCGTAAGCCCTCTGCAGTTTGCTCCTCCACGAGCAAGAATCGGCCGCCTCGCTCTATCACGGCGGCGACAGTAACGTTGGGTTTCCAGCGGGTGTCCATGCCCGATTATGGAAGACGGGGCTTAAGTCTTGGCTGTTTGATCCACATCATGCACAACCCTGCATGGAACCGGGGCATTTTCAGTTAAGCTTTCAGGCTGCTTACGTTCCGCAGGTTTGGCTTGTGGCGCGGAGTTTTCGGTTTGTTGCAAAAACTAAGTTGAGGAGTCGCTTCATGCAAACTGGTGTATCTACAGTGACGGCACAGCGCATTGGCGTGCCGCGCGAGGTTTTCCCTGGCGAAAAACGTGTGGCGACCGTGCCCGAAGTGGTGGAGAAACTCATCAAGCTGGGCTTCAAGGTGGCTATCGAATCCGGTGCTGGGGACCTGGCCAACTTCAGTGACGACACCTACCGTGCCGCGGGCGCGGAGGTCATTGATGGGGCGGCTGCTTTGTGGGCCGCTTCCGATATGGTGTTGAAGGTGCGCGGCCCGACTTCTGACGAGGTCGGTTTGATGCGCGAGGGCGGCACGTTGATCAGCTTTATCTGGCCGGCACAAAATCCCGAACTGCTGCAGCAACTCACCGCCAAGAACGCGACCGTGCTGGCGATTGATGCACTGCCGCGCATGCTGAGCCGCGCCCAGAAAATGGACGCGTTGACATCGCAGGCCGGCGTCACCGGATACCGTGCTGTCATCGAGGCGGCCAACGCTTTCGGCCGTTTTTTCAACGGCCAGATTACGGCTGCGGGCAAGGTGCAGCCGGCCAAGGTCTTCATCGCCGGTGCTGGCGTGGCCGGACTCGCTGCGATCGGTACCGCAGCTGGCTTGGGTGCGATTGTGCGCGCCAACGACACCCGTGCTGAAGTGGCTGACCAGGTCACGTCACTGGGGGGCGAATTTGTGAAAGTCGAGTACGAGGAGGAAGGCGGTGGCGGCGGCGGTGGCGGCTACGCCAAAGTCATGAGCGAGGGCTTTCAACAGGCTCAGCGCGATATGTACGCCAAGCAGGCCCGGGAGGTGGACATCATCATTACCACCGCGCTGATTCCCGGCAAGCCTGCGCCCAAGCTCATCACTGCCGAGATGGTGAAAAGCATGAAACCGGGCAGCGTGATCGTTGACATGGCCGCCGAGCAGGGCGGCAACTGCGAGCTGACCGAGCCCGGAATGGCGGTGGTGAAACATGGCGTAACGATCGTCGGCTACACCGATCTGGCCTCACGCCTGTCCAAGCAGTCGTCGACCTTGTATGCCACCAACCTGTTTCGCCTCACCGAGGAGTTGTGTAAGACCAAGGACGGCATCATCAACGTCAATATGGAAGACGATGCCATCCGCGGCTTGACCGTCACCAAGGAGGGCAGCATTACCTGGCCGGCCCCCGCGCCCAAATTGCCCGCTGCAGCAACTGCACCGGTGAAACCCGCCGCCGCAAACGCAGCCAAGAAAGGGCACGGGCATGGAGCGCCGAGCGAACCCATGGCGGGCAGCAAACTCGCCATCATGTTTGGCGTGGCGGCAGCGCTGTTCTGGTTGATAGGTGCCAACGCGCCCAAGGAGTTTCTGTCGCACTTCACGGTGTTTGTGCTGGCCTGCTTTGTGGGCTACATGGTCGTGTGGAATGTCAAGCCCGCGTTGCACACGCCACTGATGAGCGTGACCAACGCCATCAGCAGCATCATTGCTATCGGTGCGCTGGTTCAAATTTCACCGATGGGCAGTGCTGTTGACCGCCCCAATGACCTGATCACCTGGGTCGCCGGGGCAGGCATTGTGCTCACCGCCATCAATATGTTCGGCGGCTTCGCCGTCACCCAGCGCATGCTCGCCATGTTTCGTAAATAAGAGAGGTAATTCATGTTTACTACGGAACTGGCAACTGTCTCCTATATTGGAGCCACGATTCTTTTTATCTTGAGCCTGGGCGGTTTGTCCAACCAGCAGACCGCATTGCGCGGCAACCTCTACGGCATGATCGGCATGACGATAGCCGTGCTGGCCACCGTATTTGGTCCTCAGGTGACCGGTGCGGGCCTGCCATGGATCATCGGCGCCATGGTGCTGGGTGGGGGCATAGGCCTGTACGCCGCGCGTACCGTGCAAATGACCCAGATGCCAGAACTGGTCGCCTTGATGCACAGCATGGTGGGCTTGGCTGCCATGTTGGTCGGCTTTTCCACTTTCATTGATCCGGAAGCGTCCAAGGGCTTTGTTGGGGCTGCCAAGTCCATCCACGAAATGGAAATCTACGTCGGCATTTTGATCGGCGCGGTCACCTTCTCCGGCTCCATCATTGCCTTTGGCAAGCTGTCGGGCCGCATTGGGGGCAACCCGTTGCTATTGCCGGGACGCCACTGGCTGAATCTGGCGGGCTTGCTGGTAGTGATCTGGTTTGGCCGGGAGTTTATGAATGCCCACACCATTGCCGATGGCATGGTCCCGTTGATGGTGATGACCGTGATTGCGTTGCTGTTTGGTATCCACATGGTGATGGCCATTGGCGGTGCCGACATGCCGGTGGTGGTCTCCATGCTCAATAGCTACTCCGGCTGGGCTGCAGCCGCTACCGGTTTCATGTTGTCCAATGACCTGTTGATCGTGACCGGTGCACTAGTCGGTTCCAGTGGTGCAATTCTGTCCTACATCATGTGCAACGCGATGAACCGAAGCTTCATCAGCGTGATTGCGGGCGGCTTTGGTACCACCAGTGCAACTCCAAAACCCGCTGACGGTGCGGCACAACCGGCCGGCGAAGTGGTACCGGTCAACGCATTGGAGACCGCTGAATTGCTGCGTGAAGCCAAGAGCGTGGTGATCGTTCCCGGATACGGCATGGCGGTCGCCCAGGCGCAACACACGGTGTTTGAGATCACCAAGTTTTTGCGCGAAAAGGGCGTCAACGTGCGCTTTGGTATTCATCCGGTGGCCGGACGCATGCCAGGGCACATGAATGTCTTGCTGGCAGAGGCCAAGGTTCCGTATGACATCGTCTTTGAGATGGACGAATTGAACGATGACTTCCCCAAGACCGATGTGGTCATGGTGATTGGTGCCAATGACATCGTGAACCCGGCAGCACAGGACGATCCGACCAGCCCGATCGCTGGCATGCCGGTGCTGGAAGTGTGGAAGGCCAAGACCTCTATCGTCATGAAACGCAGCATGGCCTCGGGCTACGCTGGCGTGGACAATCCCCTGTTCTACAAAGACAACAATCGCATGCTGTTTGGCGATGCCAAGAAAATGCTGGATGAGGTGTTCATCGCGCTCAAAGCTTGAAAAGAGTGAAGGCTAGGGAAAACACCAAGATCATCTCAAGTGCCCACCCTAGCCATTCGCGGGCAAAATAGCCCGCAACATTACAGTTGGGACAGGCAAGCATGACAGACCGCATTTGGCTCGATAGTTACCCCAAAGGCGTGCCCGCCGATATCAATGTTTTGGCGTACACCTCGCTGGTGGCCTTGATGGAAGAGAGCTTCCAGAAATACGCCGACCGCGTGGCCTACAACTTCATGGGCAAGGATGTGACGTATGGCCAAACGGATCGTTTGAGCCAGGCGTTTGCGGCCTATCTGCAAAATCTGGGTTTAGTCAAAGGCGACCGTGTCGCCATCATGATGCCCAATGTGCCCCAGTACCCGGTGGCGGTCGCTGGCATCCTGCGGGCCGGCTTCGTGGTCGTTAACGTCAACCCGCTGTATACCCCGCGTGAGCTGCAACACCAGCTCAAGGACTCCGGCGCCAAAGCCATCGTCATCATTGAGAACTTTGCAACCACGTTGGAGAAGTGCATTTCCGCGACGCCGGTCAAGCACGTGGTGCTGTGCGCCATGGGTGACCAGCTGGGCCTGGTCAAGGGGCTGTTGGTGAATTACGTGGTGCGCAATGTCAAGAAGATGGTTCCGGCCTTTAGTCTTCCAGAGGCCGTGCGATTCAATACAGCAATCGCAATCGGTCTCAAGGCAACTTTCAAGAAACCGGATACCAAGGCCGATGACGTGGCCGTACTGCAATACACCGGCGGCACGACCGGGGTGTCAAAAGGCGCCGTGCTGTTGCACCGCAATGTCATTGCCAATGTTTTGCAGTCGGAAATCTGGAACAGCCCGGTAATGAGCAAGATCCCGGCGAATGAGCAGCCCACAGGGGTATGCGCGCTGCCGCTCTACCATATCTTCGCGTTCACGGTGGGCATGATGCTGTCCTTGCGCATGGGCGGAAAGCTGATCCTGATTCCCAATCCGCGGGACATTCCGGGCGTGCTCAAGGAGTTGAGCAAGCATGTGATCCACTCCTTCCCGGCTGTCAATACACTCTTCAATGGATTGGCCAACCACCCCGATTTCAACACGGTGGACTGGAGCCATCTCAAGGTGTCCGTAGGCGGCGGTACGGCGGTTCAGAGTGGAGTGGCCAAGCTGTGGTTTGAAAAGACCGGTTGCCCGATTTGTGAAGGCTACGGCCTGAGTGAAACATCGCCATCGGCCAGTTGCAACGTGGTGACTGCTACGGAGTACACCGGAACCATCGGCATTCCATTGCCCAATACCTACATGAAGTTGCTGGACGATGATGGCAACGAGGTGGCGGCGGGCCAGTCCGGAGAGATCGCCATAAAAGGCCCACAGGTCATGGCTGGATATTGGCAGCGCCCCGACGAAACCGCCAAGGTCATGACACCGGACGGATTCTTCAAGACGGGCGACGTGGGCGTCGTGGATGAGCGTGGCTTCTTCAAGATTGTTGACCGCAAGAAAGACATGATTTTGGTCAGTGGTTTCAACGTCTTCCCCACGGAACTGGAAGACGTCGTGGCGCAAATGCCTGGCATCATGGAATGCGCGTGTGTGGGCGTAGTCGATGCCAAGTCGGGCGAAGCCGTCAAGTTGGTGATTGTCAAGAAAGACCCCAATGTGAGCGAAGCTGATGTACGGGCCTTCTGCAAGGAAAACCTGACCGGCTACAAGCAGCCCAAAGTCATTGAATTCCGCGCCGAACTGCCAAAAACGCCGGTTGGAAAGATATTGCGGCGCGAGTTGCGTGACAAGTAGGCCGTGAGCTTGTTAGTGAAAAAGCGACCCGCGGGTCGCTTTTCTTATGGGGCGACGCGTGGAATGGCCTGGATCAGCAAGGTCGTGACCTTCTTGGCGTTGGTGTTGAAGACTTCCAGGATTGAGTCCCAGCTGACCGGTTCCTCGTCGGTCTTCCAGCAGTCATAGTCGGTGCTCATCGCCACCGCGGCGTAGGGTATGCCGGCTTCATTGGCCAATGAGGCCTCGGTCGCGATGGACATGTTGATGACGTCGGCTCCCCAGGCGCGGAACATGCGGGACTCCGCGCGGGTCGAGAAACGTGGGCCTTCTATCGTGACCACTGTTCCGGTGCGGTGAACCCGGTAGCCGTTTTGGTTGCAGACGTCGATCAACAGGGATCGCAGTGCGTAGTCGAACGGTTCCGCCATAGCAGTGTGTACAGGGTGGTGCGGAGCAAATGACTCGTGAAAACTCATGGCCCGCTGTTTGGTGAAGTCAATGAACTGGTCAATGATCACCAGATCGCCACGACCAATGTCCTCTCGCAAGGAACCTACGGCAGTGGTTGCCAGGATATGGGTGCACCCAGCGTCCTTCAGTGCCTGGATATTGGCACGGTAGTTGACCTGGGTGGGTGGGATGGTGTGTTCCCGGCCATGGCGGGCCAGCAAAACTACTTCAGCGCCGGCGATTTTTCCGTGCTTTAGCGCTGCCGATGGGTGGCCCCATAGGGTGCTGACGATTTGGTCGTGCGCATCTTCCAGAATGTCGGGATTGTCCAGGCCACTGCCGCCGATGATGCCAATTCTTGTCATGCTTCCTGTGCTCCTTGAAAGAGGCCTACCAAGAGTGCGTGGACTGACCGCACATCTGTTCCGTACGCCATCACACCTTCGTCATGCCCCGCCATGACGAACGCCGCTGGCATTGACGGCTGCGCGAGAACCAGTTGCTGGACTGCGTGTGCCATGGCAGGCGTCCCATACGGGATGTTCGCTGCAGTCGCGGGATAGCCCTGCAGCAGCAGCGTGTCAAACAGCAATCGGCTATGAATGTGGATGACGCAATGGACACCCGGGTGGCTCAGGTAGATGGCCCCGTGGGTCATGGACTCAGAGGATGCGTGCAGTGTGCCACGTGATTTCACCGTATTGTTTGCAATGGAAAATGATTCGACCAGGCTGAATTGCGCGTGCTGCAACACGCGACTGGATCCCGTAGCGCTGCCCGTGATCACGAATTGGCTGCCTACCGTTCGAACACTCAGGTTGCCGAAACCGACCCCATTGGGATAGACGCCAATATGTCCCAAGTCGAACAGATCCGTGCGGGACCGATTCAGTGCTTCCAGACTTTGCGACCACGAAACTTCTCCATCCCGGCACTCGCTGACGTATTTGATATAGCCATCATCAATGGAAGACTGCATGCTACTGCTGCTCCGGAAACAGCGACAGGATTGCCATCTCGGTTGCATCGCAGATGCCACGCTCGCAGATCAATTGGGTGACCAGGCGCGCCGGGGTCACATCAAAGCCCCAATTGCGTGCCGGCGTTGAAGGCGGGCATATCAGCAACGCATCCATTGCACCACGGGAATTCTGGCCGCTGATGAAGCGCACTTCACTGGGGTCCCGCTCTTCAATGGGAATGTTGGCGATACCATCACGCAGGCCGAAGTCGAATGTTGACGAGGGAAGGGCCACATACATGGGAACCGCATTGTCTCGGGCCGCCAGAGCCTTGAGGTAGGTGCCGATTTTGTTGGCAACATCACCGTTGCGAGTGACCCGGTCGGCACCTGTGATGACCATGTCGACCAAGCCGTGTTGCATCAGGTGGCCGCCAGCATTGTCGGCAATCAGCGTGTGGGGCACACCGTGTTGTCCCAACTCCCACGCCGTGAGGCTGGCGCCCTGGTTGCGGGGACGGGTTTCATCGACCCAGACGTGCACCGCGATGCCTGCATCATGCGCCGCATAGATGGGTGCCGTAGCGGATCCGATGTCGACAAACGCCAGCCAGCCAGCGTTGCAATGGGTCAGGATGTTGACGACCTGGCCGTGCTTATTGCGTGAGAGGTCTGCAATGATCGCCAGTCCGTGGCCGCCAATTTTTCGGCAGTGGGCGACATCTTCATCGGCGATCGCATTGGCCGTCTGCAAAGCAATGTGTCGTTGGTGTGCCGCCGAGGTTCCGGTCCCGATCGCGCGTTGCATGCGGTCGACTGCCCACGCCAGGTTTGCAGCGGTCGGGCGGGTAGCTTTGAGGGTCGATCCTGCGAGAGCCAGGAAACGGCTAAGGTCGGTGTCTGGTGCCTCCAGCGTAGCGAGATACATGCCATAGGCGGCACACGCGCCGATCAAGCCGGCGCCTCGCACGGTCATGTCGCGGATGGCGCGGCAGACATCTTCCAGACACGACAGATCGTCCACCGCAAATTCATGGGGCAATTTGATCTGGTTGATGACTTGCACGACGCGTGGGTTACCTGGCTTGAGCCAAATCGTGCGGTAAGGGTGGCCGTCGACCTTCATGTGCCAAGTCGTGTCTTCAGGCCGTCTATTGCAGCCAGCCGCGCTTGCGGAAGTACCACATCGGCACCAGCGCGCTTGCCACCATCAGTGCCAATACATAGGGATAGCCCAGAGACCATTCGAGTTCGGGCATGAATTTGAAGTTCATGCCATAGATGCTGGCAATCAGAGTCGGCGGCAGAAGGGCCACGCTGGCCACGGAGAAAATCTTGATGATCTTGTTCTGGTTGATGTTGATGAAACCGACGGTGGCATCCATCAAGAAGTTGATCTT
This sequence comes from uncultured beta proteobacterium, assembly GCA_903853895.1. Classification (GTDB taxonomy): domain Bacteria; phylum Pseudomonadota; class Gammaproteobacteria; order Burkholderiales; family Burkholderiaceae_C; genus Allorhodoferax. The sequence goes on from CAINUX010000203.1 coordinate 21,655, forward strand.
GTCAAAGAGGAATGCCGTATGCGAATCCAATGAATCGATGTCGCGCAAGATCTGGCGAGCTTCTTCGAATTGTTCACCGTTCAGCATTTTGCTGCGCATCATGAAGCTGACTGCGCGGCGGGTGTCCATCACGTTGCGGCGGATACGGCCGTTCATGTCTTCGTGGCGGGCGATGGCGCCCAGCACCTCGCTGGCCAGTGCGTCGGTGACGTCACCTGAGAGTACTTTTGTGCTGACCTTCTCCAGCTCGTCATAGATGCCTTCCAGAGTGTCGGCGGAGTATTCGGCATCGGCGTCGAACAGCTTCAGCAAAACCTCCTTGGCGTCTTCAATCAGACCTGGCGCGCGGCGGGCGCGCATGCGCAAGAGGCGGAAGACCGGCACATCCTCGTCGTGGATCGAAAAAAGCACACCCTTGCTTTTGAGCTCGTCGTTGACGAGGTTCAGAATAAAAGCAACCCGTACAGTGCGCGGCTCGTCGTCATCCGCAATGAGAAAGTCACTGCGTATGTGCAGTTCACCATTGTCTTCTTCGTAGAAACGTGCGGACTCTTCAATGTCCTCGTCCATCGCGTCTTCCGGGATGGACAGGCCGTAATACTGCTTGACCCAGCGCTTTTCCTCAACGGTGGGTGATTCGAGGTCTACCCAGATGGGTTGAAATTGAGAGAGCTCTTCCAGGGACTCGATCTCCTCCTGGAAGAGCCGGCCGTTGGCGAGCGTAAAAATATTGAGCATGGCGATTCAATCGGGGTCACATTCCAATCGTTCAGTACGAACCATTGTGTATCGCAGAAGCTTTCGGATAATTGGTATCTGACCCCAATTAAATATGAAAGCTACCGTCGGGGGTAGTTTTCCAAGGAACGCTCTCCAGAAGTGGTGCTTTTTAAATTATCGCACCGTGTAAGGGGCTTGTGCAGCCGCGAAAAGTACCTATCTGAGCGGCAACAATTTGCTGCAGTGCGGAATCAAAAAAGGCGTTGCATTTCCCCGGGTTCGGGCGCATAGTGATTTCACAGCAATCAAATTTTCGATATTTTTTGGTTTCTGTTCTTGCGGCTTGTGCTGGCAAGATTTTTAACCCGAGAGCAATTGGAGGCTTTTTATGAATTTGACGATCAGCGGTCACCATCTTGAAGTTACACCGGCCCTGCGTAGTTATGTCACGACCAAGCTAGATCGAATCATGCGGCATTTTGACCAGGTGGTCGATGTCAAGGTACTCCTGACAGTTGAGAAACAAAAGGAAAAGGAACGACGGCAGCGTGCTGAATGCAACATCCACGTGAAGGGCAATGACATGTTTGCCGAAAGCTCGCATGAAGACCTGTATGCCGCGGTGGATGAGCTGGTGGACAAGCTGGATCGTCAGGTGGTGCGCCACAAGGATCGCCTGCAAGACCACCACCATGAGGCTCCCAAGCGTTTGATGTAGCCAATCTTTGGAGATTCTCACCAAAGCAGCCGCCCGTTCACCGGGCGGTTTTTTTGTGCATAATCCGTTCACACCATGAACCGACTCGCCAGTATCCTGTCACCTGCACAAGTGCTCGCGCACGTCGAAGTGACCAGCAAGAAGCGGGCTTTTGAAGAAGCGGGCCTGCTGTTTGAGAATTTGCATGGTCTGAGTCGTGCCCTGGTGACAGACAGCCTGTTTTCACGTGAGAGGCTAGGCTCTACCGGTCTGGGCCATGGGGTTGCGATCCCGCATGGGCGCATCAAGGGCCTGAAGGCGCCGATGGCCGCCGTGTTCCAACTGGCCACTCCCATTGGTTTTGACGCTCCGGATGACCAGGTCGTAGGCCTGTTGATCTTCTTGCTGGTGCCGGAAGCCGCCACGCAAAAGCATCTGGAAATCCTGTCCGAGATCGCCGAGCTGCTGAGCGATGCGGACTTGCGCGAAAGGCTCCTGGCCAGTACCGACGCCCTGCAGTTGCATGGCCTGATAGCGGGCTGGCAGTCGGCCCAAGTGGCTTGATTCGGGTCTGACGCCCCGCCTTCCCCTGTGAAACCCACCGTTGTCAGCGCCGACGTCCTGTTTGAAGAATTCCGTGGTCGACTGCACTGGGAGTGGGTAGCCGGTCTCGGTGCTTCCGAGCGCCGTTTTGACGAGGTTGCGGTGCGTGCCGCGCGTTCTGGCGCTGATCTGGTGGGTTATCTCAATTACATCCACCCCTACCGGGTGCAAATACTCGGTGAGCGGGAAATTGCCTACATCACCAGTGCCACGCCTGACGATTGCGCGCGGCGTATTTCCCGCATCGTTACGCTAGAACCGCCGGTGCTGGTGCTGGCCGATGGCCAACAGGCGCCGCAGGCACTGTTGTCCATGTGCGAACGTGCCCAGATCCCCATGTTTGCGACCCAGGAATCCTCGGCGTTTGTGATTGACGTGCTGCGTGCGTATCTGTCCAAGCACTTTGCGGACCGGTCGTCCATGCACGGCGTGTTCATGGATATTCTAGGTTTGGGCGTGTTGATTACTGGTGAATCGGGTCTGGGCAAAAGCGAGTTGGGGCTTGAATTGATTTCCCGTGGCAATGGCCTGGTGGCGGACGATGCCGTGGATCTGTACCGCATCAACCAGACGACTATCGAAGGACGTTGCCCCGAACTGTTGCAAAACTTGCTGGAAGTGCGAGGCATTGGGCTGCTGGATATCCGGGGCATTTTTGGTGAGACCGCGGTGCGCCGCAAAATGCGGCTCAAACTCATCGTGCATCTGGTGCGGCGGGAAACGCTGGAGCGGGAGTACGAACGCATTCCGTATGAGCCATTGACGCAAGACATATTGGGCATCCCTGTGCGCAAGGTGGTGATCCAGGTGGTGGCGGGTCGCAATATCGCGGTGCTTGTGGAGGCCGCTGTGCGCAACACGATTCTGCAACTGCGCGGAATCGACACCTACCAGGAGTTTGTCGAACGCCACCGCAAGGCTATGGCGCAGGGTAACTAGCCGCGCTGCTTTTCCATGTCGGCGCGGTTGGGGCAATTCGCTTTGGTGCAGTTCGCATACAGGCTTAGTGCATGGTCTGTAATGGAAAACCCCTTTGCCTTGGCGACCGCGTGCTGGCGCTCCTCAATTTGCGCATCGTAAAATTCTTCGACCTTGCCGCAATCCAGGCACACCAAATGGTCGTGGTGCTGGCCTTCATTGAGTTCGTAGACCGCCTTGCCGCTTTCAAAATGGCTGCGGCTCAGAATGCTGGCCTGCTCAAACTGGGTGAGCACTCGATAGACCGTCGCTAGTCCCACATCCGAGCGGTCCTGCAGCAACACCCGAAAGACATCTTCTGCCGTGAGATGGCGCTGGGTACTGCGCTGAAACACTTCAAGTATTTTCAGGCGAGGTATGGTGGCCTTGAGTCCGGTGTTTTTCAGTTCATCGATGTTGGTCATGGGCATCTTTCCGCCGGGAGCGCTCAGGAGGTTGGCAAGGCCCAACCGCTACAATCGCCCGATCATATCTTGCGTAACCATCCATGTCCGACATTCAATGCCGTAGCCTTAGCCTGCCCCTGGTAGCACTCGCATTTGCGGGACTTGCCGGGTGTAGCAGCTTTGATGGCGCAAGCAGCCGGGTTGCCGGCATTATTTCCCCCTACCGGATCGACGTCGTGCAAGGCAACGTGGTGACCCGCGAACAATTGGCCATCCTTAAACCCGGCATGCAACGCGCCCAGGTCCGGGATATTCTGGGAACCGCATTGTTGACCAGTGTGTTCCATGCGGAGCGCTGGGATTACGTTTTCACCCTCAAGCAGCAGGGTGCCCAACCCCAATCGCGCAAGGTCACGGTTTTCTTCAAGGGTGATGTGCTGGAGCGTACCGAAGCGGATGGCCTGCCCAGCGAGGCCGAATTTGTCGCAACGCTCAAGTCACCATTCTTGCCGGGTTCCGTTCCTGTGATGGAGGCATCCGAAGAGACGCTGAAGAAGTTCCCTCTGCCGAGCAAACCAACGGCTCTGTCGGCTGCGGCCCTCGCTGCGCCAGCGGACTATCCGCCCCTTGAGGCTGCTCGTCCATAAGCTTGCATAGAAGGGAATACGGACATGACCCACAGAATTGCGGTGGCCGGCGCGTCGGGGCGCATGGGGCAGATGCTGGTTGACGCGATTGGCGCAGCAGATGACTGCATTCTGTCGGGCGCACTGGACATGGTGGGCAGCCCCGCCGTAGGCCAGGACGCAGGCGCGTTTTCTGGCAAACCGGTTGGCGTGGCGATTACCTCCGATCTGCGTATGGGCCTGCAATCGGCAGTTGCATTGATCGACTTCACCCGCCCGGAAGGCACGCTGGCACATCTCAAAGTCTGTCGCGAACTCGGCGTCGCTGCGGTCATCGGAACCACCGGTTTCACCGACGCGCAAAAGGCGGAAATAGCCGCGATCGCCCGTGACATGGCCATTGTCATGGCGCCGAACATGAGTGTCGGTGTCAACGTCACGCTCAAGCTGCTCGAGATGGCCGCGAAGGCATTGTCCACCGGGTACGACATCGAAATCATTGAGGCCCACCACCGCCACAAGGTCGACGCGCCGTCAGGCACCGCCCTGAAAATGGGCGAGGTAATCGCCGACGCTCTGGGGCGTGACTTGAAAGACTGTGCCGTGTACGCCCGTGAAGGCGTTACCGGCGAGCGCGATCCTTCCTCGATCGGCTTCGCGACCATTCGTGGCGGCGACATTGTGGGTGACCATACCGTGCTCTTTGCCGGGATCGGTGAACGCATTGAAATTAGCCACAAGTCGTCCAGTCGGGCAACCTATGCCCAGGGCAGCTTGCGCGCGGTGCGTTTTCTCGCCGGGCAGAAGACGGGGCTTTTTGACATGTTTGACGTGCTGGGATTGCGGTGAACGCATTCGACCTGCTGCGCCAGGGTGACGCAGTCAGCGTTGGCGTTTCGCTGGTCCTGTTGGTGATGTCGGTAGGCAGCTGGATCGTTATCCTGTGGAAGGCATGGCTGCTGCTGCGCGCGCACCGCGATGTGGCCCGCAGCACGGCCGCCTTTTGGCAGGCGCCCTCGCTGGTGGAGGGCTTGCGATCCGTACGGACCTTTGACCGCGAAGTCTTGGTGACACCCCTGGTCGAGGCCAGCCAGGTTAAAACTGCCGGCACGTTGGCTGGCGCCGGTGACAAGTCGCAGCAGCTGACGCGTTTGCTGCGCGACGCCTTGCATACCGTTCTACTCAAGCTGCAGTCCGGACAAGTACTACTGGCTACCGTGGGTTCTACCGCGCCTTTCGTGGGATTACTGGGCACGGTTTGGGGCATCTACCATGCGTTGATCGGGATCTCGGGCGCTGGCCAGATCAGCATTGACAAAATTGCCGGCCCCGTGGGCGAGTCGCTGATCATGACCGCCGCAGGGTTGACCGTTGCCATTCCGGCGGTACTGGGCTACAACGTGCTAGGGCGTTACATCGGGCGCATTGAGGCGGACCTGGAAGGGTTTGCCCGAGACCTGCGTGAACTGTTGATCACGCAGTAAGACGGGTACAGGCGCTGTAACAGCATGTCTTTTGGTCGCCTCGAACGCACACCGGGTCCGCAACCCATGAGTGAAATCAACATGACGCCGCTGGTGGACGTCATGCTGGTTTTGGTGGTGATTTTTATCATTACCGCGCCTTTGCTGGTCAGCGCGGTCAAGGTGGACCTGCCCAAAGCAGCCGGTGCCGCCACATTGGAAGCGCACAAATCCATTGCCATCACCCTGGACCGCTCGGGTCAGGTCTATGTCGATGACCAGCCGCTGGATGCGCAGGCCGTGCTGGCCGCCCTGCGTCTGGCGGCAGAGCGCCAACCTGATACCGAAGTGCGCCTGCGTGCCGATGCCGCCGTGCCCTATGGCCGCGTCGTGGAAGTCATGGGCCAGGCCCACCGGGCCGGCCTGCACCGCATTGGATTCGTGGCGGACACGACTGCGGCCAAGCGCTGAAGTTCTGCCGCCGGGCCACCCCGAGGTGGAATGCGCCCGGTCATGTCTACTGCGCCTAAAATCCCTCCAGGCTCCTCTAAAGACGGCACACCGCCGTCCCTCACCCATGCAAGACAAATACCAACACCTGGACATCGAAAAAGCGGCACAAGATCACTGGGCGCAACCGCTGTGGAACGGCCAGAACGCCTACCGTGTGACCGAGGACGCGCGCGATGCGCAAGGTCATCTGAAGAAAAAATTCTATGCCTGCTCCATGCTGCCTTACCCCAGCGGCAAGCTGCATATGGGCCATGTGCGCAACTACACCATCAACGACATGCTGGCGCGCTACCTGCGCATGAATGGCCACAACGTGCTGATGCCCATGGGCTGGGACGCCTTTGGCCTGCCGGCCGAGAATGCTGCGCTTAAAAATGGCGTGCCGCCCGCCAAGTGGACCTACGAGAACATCGCCTACATGAAGGGGCAGATGCAGGCCATGGGACTGGCCATCGACTGGAGTCGTGAGGTTGCCACCTGCGATCCGAGCTATTACAAATGGAACCAGTGGCTGTTTCTGAAAATGCTGGAAAAGGGTATTGCCTACCGCAAGACCCAGGTGGTCAACTGGGACCCGGTGGACCAGACGGTGCTGGCCAATGAGCAAGTCATTGACGGCAAAGGTTGGCGCACTGGTGCAACGGTGGAAAAGCGCGAAATCCCGGGCTACTACCTCAAGATCACCGACTACGCGCAAGAACTGCTGGACCAGGTCCAAACCGGCTTGCCGGGCTGGCCCGAGCGGGTGAAGCTGATGCAGGAAAACTGGATTGGCAAATCCAGCGGGGTGCGCTTTGCGTTCACGCACGACATCAAGGGCGCTGACGGCAAGCCCATTGACGGGGGCCGCATGTATGTTTTCACCACCCGTGCGGACACCATCATGGGTGTTACCTTTTGCGCCGTGGCACCTGAGCACCCACTGGCCGTGCATGCTGCGCGCAGCAACGTCCAGTTGGCAGCCTTCATTGAAGAGTGCAAGGCAGGTGGCACCACCGAGGCTGAACTGGCCGTCAAGGAAAAACTGGGCATGCCTACGGGCTTGCAAGTCATTCACCCCCTCACCCACGACCCGGTCGATGTCTGGGTCGGCAACTACGTGCTGATGGGCTATGGCGATGGCGCGGTGATGGGTGTGCCCGCCCATGACGAACGCGACTTTGCCTTCGCCAAGAAGTACGGCCTGCATATCGACGATGTAGTGCATATCGATGGCCTGACCTATGACCACGCACAGTGGCAGGACTGGTACGGCGACAAACAGCGCGGCGTCACGGTCAACTCCGACGTCTTCAGCGGCCTGTCCTGCGCCGACGCGGTGGACGCCGTAGCCGCCGCCCTGCAACACAAGGGACTGGGCGAGAAGAAAACCACCTGGCGCCTGCGTGACTGGGGTGTCAGCCGCCAGCGCTACTGGGGCACGCCCATTCCCATCATCCACTGTACCGAGCACGGTGCTGTGCCGGTGCCCGAGAAGGATTTGCCCGTGGTGCTGCCACAGGACTGCGTGCCCGATGGCTCGGGCAACCCGCTGCACAAGCACGAAGGCTTCCACGCCGGTGTGGTGTGCCCGGTGTGTGGCAAGCCCGCTCGGCGCGAGACCGACACCATGGACACCTTCGTGGACAGTTCCTGGTACTTCATGCGCTATTGCGACCCCAAGAATAGCGATGCCATGGTCGGTGCCGGCACGGCCTACTGGATGCGGGACCAGACACAGGCCACCGGTGGCAGCGGTATGGACCAGTACATCGGTGGCATCGAACACGCCATCCTGCACCTGCTGTACGCGCGTTTCTGGACCAAAGTCATGCGCGACCTGGGCCTGGTCACGGTGGACGAGCCGTTCACCAAGCTGCTCACACAAGGCATGGTGCTGAACCATATTTACTCCCGCAAGGGTGCCAAGGGCGGCAAGGAATACTTCTGGCCGCAGGACGTGGAACATGTGTTCGACGAAGCCGGCAAGATCATCGGTGCCAAGCTGACCAAGGCAGTGGGCGAACTGCCGGTGGGTGCCGCCATCGATTACGAAGGCGTGGGCACGATGTCCAAGTCCAAGAACAATGGCGTGGACCCGCAGGAATTGATTGGCAAATACGGCGCCGACACAGCCCGCCTGTACACCATGTTCACCGCGCCGCCCGAGGCCACGCTGGAGTGGAATGACGCGGCGGTGGAAGGCAGCTACCGCTTCCTGCGCCGCGTGTGGAACTTTGGCGTCAAGCTATCTGCTATGAATTTGGTAGCTGTTCATGCAGATCTGACTAGGGCTAGAGGCCAAAATAGCGTAGAGTTTTCCAAGGAAGCCAAGGTTTTGCGGCGCGAGATGCATGCGGTGCTCAAGCAGGTGGACTACGACTACCAGCGCATGCAGTACAACACCGTGGTGTCGGGTGCCATGAAGATGATCAACGCACTGGAAGACTTCAAGGCGCTGGACACAGTGGGTGCCCCGGTGGCACTGCTTGAAGGCTTCTCCATCCTGCTGCGCATCCTGTATCCCGCAACGCCCCACATCGCCCACGCGTTGTGGAGCGAACTGGGCTATGCCGGTGGACACGGAGATCTGCTGGACGCGCCCTGGCCGCAAGTGGACCCGTCGGCGCTGGAACAGGATCAGATTGAACTCATGCTGCAGGTCAACGGCAAATTGCGTGGTTCCGTGATGGTGCCCGCTGGCGCCTCCAAGGAAACGATTGAGGCCCTGACCCTGGCCAACGAAACCTTTGTGCAGTTTGCGGCGGGTGCGCCCATCAAGCGCGTGATTATTGTGCCGGGGCGCCTGGTCAATGTGGTTATCTAAACCTCCCCGGGTGATGCTGCGCCGATCCATGCTCCTCGCCAGCCTGACGGCTGCAGCCTTGGCGGGCTGCGGCTTCAAGCTGCGCAGCAGCCAGACCTTCGCTTTCCAGACGCTGGCCGTCACACCCGAGAAGAACGGATTGGTGGCGGCCGACCTGATCCGCTATTTTGGCGCGGCCATTGTGCCGATCGTGCCAGTTCGCGGCTCTACTCCGCCGCAGGTCATTGTGGACATCTTGCAGGAAGTGCGCGAAAAGAGTGTGGTGGGCGTCAACGCCTCGGGACAGGTGCGCGAATTCCAGCTCAAAATCCGCTTGCAGTTCCGCATGCGTTTGCCTGATGGACGCGAGCTGATCGCGCCGACCGAAATCGCCCAGCAGCGCGACATCAGCTTCAACGAATCGGCCGTGCTGGCCAAAGAGGCGGAAGAGGTGCTGTTGTTTCGCGATATGCAGAGCGACATCCTGCAGCAGCTGCTGCGCCGCCTGGCGGCCATCAAGACGCTGGACGCGTCCTGACCATGCAGCTGGATCGCGTGGATCGCACGCTGCTGGAATTGTTGCAGCAGGATGGCCGAATGAGTGCACAGGCCTTGTCTGAACAAGTCAATCTGTCGGCGCGCGCCACGCTGAACCGGGTGCACCGTCTTGAGGCTGAAGGGCTCATTCAGGGTTATCGGGCCATGCTGCACCGATCGGCGCTGGGCGAGCATGTAGCCGTGTTTGCTGAAATCGCGCTCAAAGACCAGCGCCAGGCCACCGTTAAGCGGTTTGAACAGGCCATGGTCGCTTGCCCTGAAGTGGTCGCGTGCTACCTGGTCAGCGGGCGTTACGACTATCTGGTGCGTCTGTCGTGCCGTGATCTGGCCCACTACCGGGACTTGACCAGCGCCTGGCTGGACGACGTGGCGTTGTGCATTGACAAGGTGGTCACCAGCACTGAACTGCAGACCATCAAGGAGTTTGCAGGATTCCCGATGTCAGTGCGCGCGCCGGGCTGAATTGTTCCAGCTCGCCCGGCGCTAGGCGAAACTGTCGGCCATCAGCGCACCAAACCACTTGTTCATGTCCTCGAAAGAATCCTTGTTCCAGCCCGTGGATGCACCGGACGCTGCAGCCACCGCTTGCATCGTGGCGGAAACGGGGTCGTACTGGAAGAGGGCATGTAACCACGAGGCCTGGGTGGTTGTAATGGTCGAGAAGCATGCCGAATTGGTGACTGGTGATGGGTCAGGGCTTCCTCCGGCAAGGATGCGTGACAGTGCATCGGCGCACACCTTGGCCTCCTGATTGGCAATGTGGCCGGCTTTGGGTTGGGTGGTAGCGCTGGAGTCGCCGATGATGTGCACTTTGCTGGCACCGGGTGTGGTGCTGGCATAGCTCAGAACGTTGACGCCTGCAAAGCGCCCTTCCGTGGCGTTGTTCAAACCGGTAGTCGCAATCAAGCCGCCGGCGCGCTGACGCGGAATCAGGTTGACCACGTCGCCGTGGAAAGTGCCTCCACCCGTGGTGTACAGATTCATGGCGACTGGATCTACGCTCAAAACTTCCGCGTTGTTGTGGTACTCGATCACTTTACCGTGCAGGCCCAAAAAGGCATTGGTGAAGTTGTCTTTCTCGGTCACGATGTCGGGGTTGGCGTCCAGCACAATCAACTTGGATCCTGGCTTCTTGGCATTGAGCCAGTCGGCAATCAGGCACGCCCGCTCATAGGGTCCGGGTGGGCAGCGGTACGGTGTCTTGGGGATGGTCAAAACCACGACGCCGCCCGCGCGCATGGCACCGAGCTGGCTGGCCAGGAGCGTAGTCTGGGTACCGGCCTTCCAGGCGTGCGGCATCTTGTCGGAAGCGCCCAGGCCCGTTACTGCATCAAACTCGATGCCAGGGGCCATCACGATGCGATCGGCAGACAACACGGTCTTGTCTGCGAGTGTGACCTTGGCGTTGACCGGGTCGATGGCCACCACGTCACCAAAGACGGTCGTCACCCCGTACTTGTTGCGCAGGGCATCGTATTTGAAGGTCAGGCTTGACATCGTGCGTTGTCCGGTCAATACCAGACTGCTCATGATGTTCGAGGTGTAGGTGGGCATGCGCTCGATCAGAGTCACCTCCACCGCATCACCCCAAAGGCGCAAGTATTTGGCTACCGTTGCGCCAGCCATGCCGCCGCCAATGACGATGACACGTGCCTTGGCGCGGTAAGCAGGAGGAGCCAAAACGGTTGTGGTTGTGGGCGCACCCCTGGTCTCACTGTCGGCTATTGCTGAAGTGGCAGCGGCAGCTCCGGCTGCCAAGAAAAGGCGTCTATCCATGGTGATTCTCCTGTTTAGCGTTGTGTGGACAGCCACTGAGCCAATTGGCGCAGTTGGGCGTCGGTGTAGCCCATGGAATGCTTGGCCATCAGACCCGTGCCCTCCTTGCCGGAACGGAACTCGATCATCTCCTTGTAGATCTCGCTGGCGGACTTGCCAGCCAGTTTGTCAAAGCCGGGTCCAGCGCCGTTGGTGCCGTGGCACTGAAAACAGTTGGATGCCAGCAGGCGACCAGCAGGAATAGTTTGTGCCGAGGCCGTCAGACTGGCGGCTAACAAGAATAGGGAGCTGGCGATCCCATTCAGGCGGTTGCGGGTTTTGGGTTTCATCGTGTTTCCTTTCAGTTGGTTCAACAACATGACGTAGCAAGTATGCGCAGAAGCTTTTATAAGCGAGTGATGATGTTTGTAACAAAATTGAAGAATTTGGGGCTTCGTGTTACACAAGAGGTCACCTGACTCGGTGTTTTGAATGACTGGATGACTTCAAGGCCGGGCCCGCAGAGGCAAGCACCGGCCGTACCTTGCCGCCGCTCAGCCAGTTGCAGAACCCACGCTGCGGACACCGGCTCCCGCCGGGTCCCTTGCCCTTCACCCGCGCACGATGCGCTTGGGCGGGCGATCCATGCCGGCGTCGCTGCCGGGTTTGTCGGTGTACAAGTAGGCAGAAATGGCGTCGGTCAGTTTCTCTGCCTGGGCCACCTGGTTGTCGCCACTAATCATCAGGCTGGTCACCAGCGCCTCAATAACCAACAGAGCAGCCGTATAGCTGCTCGACAGCACCGGGTGCGTAGCGGGCGCGACCAGCACATCGTGGGACCAGTTCACCAGCGGTGAGGCCATGGAGTCGGTCAGTGCGATGACATGGGCACAGCGGTCACGCGCATAGCGGGTCAGCATGACCGCATCGCTGGCGTAGCGCGGGAAAGATATGGAGATCAGCAAATCCTTGGGACCGATGTTCATCAGCCGTCCGGCGGCCACCTCGGTACCGCCAAATTCCACCACGTTGATGGCCTGGCGGCAGAAAGGCTGCAGGTCCAACGCCAGCATGGCCGACAGGTGCGCGCTGATGCCAAAGCCCAACGTGTACACCGTGTCAGCCGCCAGAATCTTGTGCGCAATGGCAATCAGCATCGACGGGTTGAGGCCAATTGCTGCCGCCTGGAAATTGCTGACGCTGGCTTCCAGACTCTCTGCAATGATGGGGTTGTTGCCGCCGGTGGTTTCGCCTTTGCGCTGCAGGGCGTTGCGCAGCTTGTCGACTGGCTGAAACACCGGTTGCAGGGCGTGTTGTAGCGCATCCGCCATTCCGCTGCGCAAGGCGGCAAAGCCATTGAATCCCAGCGTGCGGGCAAATCGACTGAGTGTGGCGGTTGACGTTTGCGCATTGGCAGCCAGTTCTTCAATACCCCACGCGGTTGCACGCACCGGGTTGCGCAACAGGAAGTCGGCGATGGCGACGTTGGTCCCGCGCCCCTCAGACAAAACGGCACGCAGCTTGAAACCCAATGGCGATTGCGCAAACGCCGTGTCTACGGCAGGGCTGGAGTAGGGGGGGATTGCGGGGGCTGCGTCTTGGGTCATGGAAATGCAGTCTAGCAATGATTGGCGTTCGATACGGTCATTTCGACACCGCGGGTGTGGCCGCTGGGTCGATGCACCCGCCATTGCAGGGTGAAAAGTGGACCAGTAACCCGGCATAGGACGCCCTGCCCACGCTGTTTCCCTGCGGTGCAGAGATGCCGCGAAACTCAGTGCGGCTGTCGCGCGTCAGCGAGGCGTTGTAGTAGGGTTGCGTCTGTTGGCTGCGCCGGTCGGTACTGTTACGGGTGCTGCCAAAGCCCTGTAGGGCTCCATTCCACGCCATGGCGGTCGCCAGGTTCAGGAAATTGGACGCACCGTAGTCCAACAGACCGTCTTGCGTTACTTGCGCAAACGCGGACGTCATCGGCAGCACAGCCGCATCGTTCGACAGGTCAACGTGCAAATTGCCGGCAGCATCGATGCGAGCCCCGTCGCCCGGCAGCAGGTAGTGTGCACGCACCCCGGTGATGCCGAACTGGCCCTCTGGGTTGGTCGAGGCCGTGGCTGTACGGATGTCCGCGATGAACACACCGCCTGCTCCCAGCACGGAGAAGTGGGTTGCACCATCCGCATCCGGCTGGGTGACCAGCAGCGCCGTGTTTTCATCGACGCCAAATCCGTAGTCCATGGCCCCGTCGTGCATGGCCCGGACCAGACGCGCTTCACGGGCGCGCCTGGAAAAGTGGGAGTCGAGCACCCCAAAGCGAAAGACACCCAAGCCTCCGAGTGGATAGAGGGCAGGGGCATAGGTAGTGGTCTTTTCAGACAACCCCAGCTCTGGAGCCTCTCCTGCGGGTCCCTCGCCCCGTTTAAAGCCACGGCGCAATACGTCATACGAATCACCGCCGCCGATCATGGGCACGGGTTTGCCGCGCCACAGGCCTCCACCTTGAATGTGGTTGCCCGCGCTGGTCCCTGCAACCACCAATTGGCCCTGCGCGTGGCGCTGCTGGATGATGGTGAGCTGTGCGCTGAACTGCGTGTAGTTGCCTGCGGCGTCTTTGCCAACCAGGCTCTCCAGATGGCGCGCCTGGTTTCCGCCGGAAAAATAGATTCCGTTCAATCGGCTTAGCGTGTCGTTCAGCATTTGGCCACGGCCGGCGCAGAACGCCTGCTGCTGCTGCGCCAGATCAGGAAATTGCAAATCGGCGTGGTAGACCACCCGCTCGGGGTTGGTGTTGGCGTAGCTGTCGTAGTAGTAGCGCAGGTTGCCGCAATCATCAGCGTCCAGAGCCTGGCGAAAGCCACCCTCCATCGGCAGATACACCACCTCGGCGCCGGCCGATTGCAGTGCAAAAACGTTGATGTCGCGGTCCACAAACGGGTGCGGTCCGGCCGATGCCGTAACTACGCCAATCAGTGGTGTCTTGCCCCCACTCACGGCCCGAGCGGCTGCAACAAACTCGGTCGCAATGGCCGCACTGGCGCGGTTCGACGAAAACAGGATCGAACGCGCTTGCACCTTGCGCGCAGGTCGCTCGCCACGTTCAACCAGCGCAGAGCGCAGCATCGCGCCTTCGGCCAGGGTCAGCTGCGGTAGGAGGGATGACTGCGCCTGGCCTTGCACCATCGGCTCCACGGCGTCCCAGGAAAGGTTTTGCTGGGCGCCAGTGGATTGCAGGACCTGGGTCAGTTGGGCAATGAGTAGGGACTTCCGGTCCGCATTGAACAGGCCTGTCGGTACCTGGTGCAACGCTCTCAGGCTGTCGGCCGACAGTGCGTAGGTGAAAGTTGGAGCTTGGTACTCCGCGTCAAAACTGACGTCATCCCGGGTCATGCCCCTGAATGCCGGGTCTTGCGCCAGGATGGTGTCCCAATCGGCGGTGCAGTCCCGGCTTTGCCCAGGGCCGGCAAAGCTGGAGCACCGCCGCTCCGCGCCACCGATGACAACGTTGGCCAAAAGACGGGGTGGCTCGGCAGATGCTGTCAGGCCAGTCGCCAGCGCCAAAACCCCCCAAGCTACAAGTCGGTTCCTAAGGATTTGCGTCGGTGTGGAGATGAAAGGCATTCGTTGCTCGGGATGCTGAGGCAGAGAGGAAATCTTGGGAAGGATGTTTTCAATACATGAAATGTTGAAAACTTAATCCACAAGAAAAGTCAATTTGCAGAATTATTGACGCGTTCTGTGCATGCGATGCGCAGGGTTTGTACCTATATTTACATATATACACATTATGAAAATAACGGTACATTACGGTTTCCTAGTTCGGAACGGTTTCTTTTTCTTTCCCTTTTTGGAGTCTCCATGTCGCGCAAACTGACCCTCGCGCTCGCAGTCATCGCCGTTTTCGGCTTGGCTCCGCTCGCGCAAGCCCAAGCCCCCGGCTGGGCCAAAATCCGCATTGGCGTGGAAGCCAACTATCCGCCATTTTCCCAAATGGGAACCGATGGCAAGTTCTCTGGCTTTGACATCGACATTGCCAACGCGATTTGCGCCACCTTGAAGGCGGAGTGCACCTTGGTGTCGCAAGAATGGGACGGCATGATGCCGGCCCTTAACGCCCGCAAGTTCGACATGATCGTGGCCTCCATGACGATCTCTGAAGAGCGCCTCAAAGTGGCGGACTTCAGCGACTCTTACTACGACATCCCATCTACCTTTGTTTCCAAGACCGGTGCGTTTAGAGACATCAGCCCTGCGGCGCTGAAGGGCAAAACCATCATCGTGACGCGCAACACACCGCGCGCCAAGTACGTCGCCGACAACTACAAGGAAAGTCAGGTCCTGCAAGTTGCCAAGGAAGCCGACGTGACGATGGAGCTGGCCGCAGCACGCGGCGACATCGCTTTTGGCTCATCACTGGCCGCGACCAGCGCCTTTCTGAAATCGCCTGAAGGCAAGGCCTTCAGCAAGGTGGGCCCCCCGATCAACCCCAGCGGCAACAAAGCCGGTGGCACGGGCATCGCCATGCGCAAGGGTGAGGAAACGCTGCGCACCAAGGTCAATGCTGCGCTCAAGACCATTTCGGCCAACGGCGTCTACAAGGCGATCAACGACAAGTATTTCGACGTCAACATCCGCGGCGAGTAAGCATTGCCGCGTCAGCACACTCCCAACACTGTCCAACACCCAAACCACGACTTCATATGACACGTACTTCATCGCCACTGTCCACGCGCGCTTCTTTCGCTCTGCGTCCTTGCGCCCACGCCGCCGCGTTGGCCGTCACACTACTGGCCAGCCACGCCGCCTTGGCCCAGGCGGAGGCCAGCAAACTCGACCGCGTGGAAATCACCGGTAGCTCCATCAAGCGTCTGGAATCCGAAACCGCTTTACCGGTGCAGGTTATCAAGCGCGAGGACATCGAGAAAAGTGGTGTCACCACAGCGGCAGAGCTGTTGAAGAACATCACCGCCAACACCGCGCCCTTGTCTGACGGCGCCAGCATCACCGATGGCACCTCGGGCCAGCGCGGCTTCAATGGCGCCAACTTGCGCGGCCTGGGCGTGTCGTCCACGCTGGTCTTGCTCAACGGCCGTCGCTTGGCCAACTTTGCATCCCCCGGTGACAACGCCGGCGTGGATCTGAACAACATTCCGGCAGGGGCCATTCAACGTGTGGAAGTGCTGAAGGATGGCGCATCGGCCATCTACGGCACCGACGCCATTGGCGGCGTCATCAACTTCATCACCCGCAAGGACTACCAGGGCATGGACTTTAATGCCTCGGCCGCCAACACCCAGCAGGGTGGCGCTGGCAAACGTACGGTCAGTATCAGCGGCGGTGCCGGTGATCTGAATAAAGACGGTTACAACGTATTTGGTGTGCTGGATGTCCAACGCCTGGACCCATTGCGCTCAACCCAGCGGGCCTTCATCCAGGACCGCCCCCTGGCCACTACGCTGCCGGCCCTGATGTCGAGCAATACTTATCCTGCCAACATCGACATCTCCAGTGCGCAGCGCAATACATTGATCGCCAAAGGACTGTTGCCTGCAGGTTCGACGCGCAACCGCATCAACCCAAGCTCTCCTACCTGCAATGGCCCCGCCACCGTATTTGCCACCAGTGGTCCCGGCGGTCCGCTGGCGTGCAGCTATGACTACATGCAAGACACAGAGATTTACCCCGAAGCCAGCAAAGTGGGCTTCATTGGTCGCGCCACCTTCAAGATCAATGAAGACCACCAGGTGTTTGCCGAACTGGTGGAGTCGGACGCCAAATCGCGATACGTTTTGAGCCCCAACCCTATCCGAATCCGCAACCTGCCGGTCAGTGTGCTGCCCTCCGCCTACGCCGCGGCCTTGGGCACCGGAACCGTCAGTGGTATCCGCTACCGCATGACTGAAGCCGGAAACCGCACCAATGAAGTCAACAGCAGGGCTGAACGCCTGGTGCTCGGCGCCAGCGGTGTGGTGTCGGGCTGGGACTACGACATTGGTGTTGCCCGAGCGGAAAACAAGGCTGCTGACAACTATGTCAATGGCTATGTGCTGTTCGACAAGTTCGATGCCGGTGTGCGCAATGGCACCATCAATCCGTTCGGCCCATCCGGTCAGGCTGGAAAGGATTACATCAATAGCATCAAGATCAATGACACGGCCCGCAGCTCCAAGGGTGTATCCACCAGTATCGACGGCAAGATTACCAAAGCATTGATGCCGCTTGCTGGTGGCGACCTGGCGGTTGCACTGGGTGGTGAAATGCGCCGCGAGAACGCGACCTTCACTCCGTCAAGCCTGCTGCTGTCCAACAACATCGCCGGTGACCGCGACTCCGGTGCGCTGGCTGGCTCGGCCACCGACATCAAGGCTACAGACAACAGCCGCGAGGTCTCGTCGGTGTTTGCCGAGGTGAATGCACCCGTCAGCAAAACACTGGAAATGCAGTTTGCCATACGCCACGACCGCTACAACGACGCTGGCTCCAGCACCAACCCCAAGTTCGGCGTGCGCTGGCAGCCGCAGCAGAGTTTTCTGGTGCGGGCATCCGCCGGCACGGGCTTTCGGGCACCGTCGCTGGACGACCTGAATCGGCCCATCACGTACGGCACCACTTCCAGCTTCCTGACCGACCCGACTTGTCTGGCCGCGCAAGGGGGCGATATCGACTTCTGTACCAACCAGTGGCCGGTGGAGCGCCGCTCCAACCCCAACCTCAAGCCAGAAAAGTCACAACAGGCCTCGCTGGGTTTTGTGCTGGACGCCAGCAAGGAACTGAACTTCAGCGTGGACTACTGGAACATCCGCAAAACCGACGTGATCAGCACCCTGGGTGAACAGGTGATCGTGGACAACGCCGGCAAGTACAACGGAACCTACATCCAGCGCAACAGTTTTGGCGATATCACCAATATTGTTCTGAAGAAAGAAAACCAGGGCGCGCTGAACACTTCGGGGCTGGACTTTGGTGTGGATTACCGTGGCGCCGCCACCGGTGCTGGCCGCTTCAGCGCCAACTTCAGCGGCACCCTGGTGTTGAACTACGACCGCCAGTTTGGCCCGTTGGAACCCATGCGCAGCAACCTCGGGGTGTTTTTGAACGACCAGGTCATCCAGAAATGGCGTCACCGAATCAGCTTCGGCTGGGACATGGGCCCCTACAGCATGACGCTGGCCAACCAGTACTCCTCGAGCTACACCGACCAGAACACGACCTATGACCCGACCACCAACAAGCTCTTGGCCGCGCGCGACGTGGACGCCTATTCGTTGTGGGACCTGACCGGAAGCTACGCGATCACCAAGGCGCTCAAGGTGCGCGCCGGTGTGCTCAACCTGCTCAACACGGCGCCGCCGTTCTCCAACCAGGCCTACTACTTCCTGGCAGGCTACGACCCCACGTACACCGATCCCCGTGGCCGCAGCGCGTTTGTCAGCGTGAACTACGCGTTCAAATAAACCCAATATGGGGTCGATAAAACCCTGTATTGGTAAAAAGTGCCTCTAGCCGTCGTACGTAAAGGGCTAGTAGCTCCTAATTTCATAGCAAACAGGTTCTACTGTGCTCTACGGTTATTTGCCAGCCATTCTTGAGGGGCTGGGCCTGACGCTGCGCGTCTCGGCCCTTTCCCTGGCCATCGCCTGTGTCTTCGGGCTCATGGGCGCAGCCGCCAAGCTGTCCGGCTCGCGTGCGGCCCGCTGGAGTGCCGAGGTCTACACCACGTTGATCCGTGGCATGCCAGAGCTGGTTCTGATGCTGCTGATCTTTTACGGCGGCCAGATCGGCATCAACAAGCTGGCCGAGATGCAGGGCTGGGACTATATCGATGTGCCGCCCTTCCTGGCCGGTGTCCTCACCATTGGCTTCATCTTCGGCGCTTACCTGACAGAAACCTTCCGGGGCGCCATCCTGGCCGTACCGAAAGGGCAGGCCGAGGCAGCGCTGGCCTTTGCCATGCCGCGCCGCCTGGTGTGGTGGCGCATCGTGCTGCCACAAATGGTGCGCCATGCGATCCCCGGGTTTGCCAACAACTGGCTGATCATGATCAAGGCCTCGGCGCTGGTGTCCATCATCGGTCTGGATGACATGGTGCACCGGGCCGGGCTGGCGGCGGCGTCCACACGCGCACCGTTCACCTTCTATGTGGCGGTGGCCCTTATCTATTTGACGCTGACCAGTGTCTCCATATTTGCCCTTTCGCGCCTGGAAGCGCGCTTCAGCCTGGGCGTGAAGAAAGTGCAGTTCTAACGTGCAGTGGCAACTCATTCTGGACAGCCTGCCACTCTACGTGGAAGGCATTCGTACCACGGTCGTTCTGCTGGCCATCAGCCTGCTGAGTTCTTTCGTGCTGGCGGTGCCGCTCGCCGTGGCGCGGGTGTCGGGCAACCCGTGGATCTCGCGCACCGTGTGGTTCTACACCTATGTCCTGCGCGGCACGCCACTGTTGGTGCAGTTGTTCATCCTGTACCACGGGCTCGCCCAGTTTGAAGCCGTGCGGGAAAGCGCCGCCTGGGTGTTGCTGAAGAACGCGTGGTTTTGCGCTTGGCTGGCGTTCACGCTCAACTCCACCGCCTACACCACCGAGATATTTGCCGGAGCCCTCAAAGCCACCAACCACGGCGAAATCGAAGCAGCCCGCAGCTATGGGCTCAGCGGTTTCACGCTGTACCGTCGCATCCTGCTGCCCAGCGCGCTACGCCGGGCCCTGCCGCAGTACAGCAATGAGGTGGTGGGCCTGATGCATGCCACCGCCATTGCGAGCACCGTGACGCTGGTTGACATTACCCGCGTGGCGCGCGATGTGTACGCCAACAACCTGCTGGTCACTGAATCGTTTGGTGTTGCAGCGGCCATCTACTTTGTATTCACCTTTACGCTGGTCGGCATCTTCGAGCTGCTGGAGCGACGCTTCCTGCGCCACCTGCACCCCCAGCAGGCGCAGGGCAAACCCCAGACACCCCCAACACCTTTGGCAACTTCCCATGCAAATCCAAACTATTGAACTTCTAAGCGGATCTCCCGGCACCCAGCAATCGCTGCAAGTCCTGCGCTTTGGTACCCCAGGTGCGCGGCCCAAGGTCTACATCCAGAGCGCGCTGCATGCCGACGAGGTGCCCGCCATTTTGGTGGCCCACCACCTGGCGCAACTTCTGGAACAGGCCCAGGCCGACGGTACCGTGTGCGGCGAAGTGGTGCTGGTGCCGTTTGCCAACCCCATCGGTCTGGGGCAACACCTGTTTGGCCAGCACCAGGGGCGCTTTGATCTGCGGGATGGGGGCAACTTCAACCGCGGCTATCCCGAACTGGCCGCCAAGGTGGTTGACAGCGTGCGCCCTTTGCTGACGCAGGATGTGGACAGCAACACCCGCTGCATTCGCGCCGCCATGCTGCAGGCGGTCGAAAGCCAGACCTCCGCTAACCCGACGCAAGACCTCAAGAAACAGTTGCTGAAACTGGCCGTGGATGCCGATGTGGTGCTGGACCTGCACTGCGACACCGACGCAGTGATGCACCTCTACGCCCTCACGCCCCAGTCCGCCACGGCCGAACAACTGGGCGCAGCACTGGGCGCCCGGGCCGTCCTGTTGGCAACCGAGTCGGGCGATTCACCGTTCGATGAAGCCTGCACCCGCCCGTGGTTTGACCTGCAGAAGCTGCTGCCAGAGTTTCCGATCGCGCTGGCATGCTTTGGCGCCACCGTGGAGTTGCGCGGCGAGACCGATACCAACCACGCGCTGGCCGAGCAAGACGCCCAGGGCGTTTGTGCATTTCTGGCCCAGCAAGGTGTGATATCGGGAGTTCCGGACTCCCTGCGCATCGCGCAGTGCGTGCCCACGCCCCTGTCTGGCTCCGAGCCCATCACCGCGCCGCATGCCGGTGTGGTGGTGTTCCACCGCAACCCGGGCGAGCGGGTGGTCGGTGGCGATGTGATCGCCGATGTAGTGGATGCCCTCACCGGCAATGTGACGCAACTGCGCTGCAAGTCAGACGGGCTGTTGTATGCCCGCTGTGGCTCCCGCTGGGCCGTGCCCGGAAAGCGCTTGGCCAAGATTGCCGGCACCTCATTGGCCCGCACCGGCAAGCTGCTGAGCCCTTGAGCGGCAGCAACCCATTACGAAAGACAGTCACATGGCTCCCACCACCATCCTGCAGGGATTGGACATCTGCAAACGCTTTGGCACGAATGAGGTGCTCAAAGGCGTGAGCGTTACCTCTCTAAAGGGCGACGTCATCTCCATGATCGGCTCCAGTGGCTCCGGC
This sequence comes from uncultured beta proteobacterium, assembly GCA_903853895.1. Lineage (GTDB taxonomy): Bacteria > Pseudomonadota > Gammaproteobacteria > Burkholderiales > Burkholderiaceae_C > Allorhodoferax. Next base: position 42,990 of record CAINUX010000203.1, read on the forward strand.
AAGAGCACCTTCCTGCGTTGCCTGAACCTGCTGGAGCAACCCAACGCCGGGCGCATCGTGCTCGATGGAGAAGAACTGAACCTGGTACCCGACAAGCTCGGAACCCTGAAGGTGAGCAGCCAACCGCAGCTGCAGCGCCTGCGCTCGCAAGTGTCCATGGTGTTTCAGCACTTCAATTTGTGGGCACACATGACGGCGCTGGAGAATGTCATCGAGGCGCCCATCCACGCACTGGGTCTGAGCAAGGCCGAGGCTGTGGAGCGCGCCGATGCGTATCTGCAGCGCGTGGGTGTCTACCACCGCAAGGACGCGTTTCCGGCCCATCTTTCGGGCGGTGAGCAACAGCGGGTTGCCATCGCCCGGGCTTTGGCGATGGAGCCCAAGGTCATGCTGTTTGATGAGCCGACCTCGGCGCTGGACCCCGAGCTGGTGGGCGAGGTGTTACGCGTGATGCGCACGGTGGCTGAAGAGGGCCGCACCATGATTGTGGTGACCCATGAGATGGGTTTCGCGCGCGAGGTCAGCAACAAGGTGGTGTTTCTGCACAAGGGTCAGATCGAGGAGCAGGGTGAACCCAACGAGGTGTTGTTGCGTCCGCGCAGTGATCGCCTCAGGGCGTTTCTGTCCAATAGTCTGAAGTAGCTTGGAGGCAAGTAGTGGGGGATTACCAGCGTCCAACGTAGTGACCACTGGAAGTCCTGACGCAATAACGACCCGTGACATAGGTGCCATCGGGACATTGCGTAACGGAACTGTCATTGCGGTTGCGTTGGACATTGTCCCGCCTTGCATCCGGCGCAGACGGAACCAGGTCCAGGGGACTTTGAAGCTGGTTATTGAATGGGGTGCTATCAACCCGCGCGGGCTCTTGCCAAGGGCGGGAATTTTGCCCGCGCGACGGCGGTGGCGAACCGCCCTGACCACCCACGAAACTGCCATTGGGAAGCAGAACGCAAACCGTTCCACCCACGTACTGCCCGTTGGGGCACATGGTACAGACCGAGCCCTCAACCCATTGCCCGTTGGGGCAGCCCGTGCGGGCCTGGGCTGAGAAGGCAGCCGCAATCGCGAAGGCATACAGAAAGAGTTTCATATTGGGAGATGCTAGCGTCGCAACGATCCCTGTCAAGGGCTAGCCTTGTCCACGTCAAGGCTTGGCAGTGCCTCGCCACACCTTCATGAGCAGGTCAGAACCTTGCGAGCGGATGCTATTGCCGGTCAGAATCTCTTCTGTCGCGGCCAACATGTCTTTATGGCGGAAGACGACCGTTTCACCTCCCTTCACGTCGACATCCAGCGTGACGAATTCGTCTTGCATGTCACGCAGCACCGACACCAGATGCGCCAGACTGCGCACCGGCATACCATTCACCGACTTGATGACACGGTAGACCATGCTGCCATAGCCGTTGGCCACTTTGTGGGGGAAGAAGGGCGCCGACACGACAACCAGCTCTTCCAGATCTTTGGTTGCATCGCTGCTGCGCTGTGTCACGAGCGGGTTGCCCGTCAGACTCCATCCCACCATGGCGTTGGTAGCGTTGGCGTTGGACGATCCTGCGCTTTGAAAGCCCGGCAGCATATCCGCCGTTGCCTTTGACAAAACCAGGGGGCCGTAGATGAAGTAGGGCGGGTAGGTTCCAACGAGTTCCGGGATCAGCTTGGGAACGGTGCTGACCACGGGCAGCTGAATCGGCATGGACTTTCCAGCGCGAACCACGGTCAAGGGTAGTTTTCCATTCTTGGCAAGCTTTTGCACCAAATAGTGCAGTCTGACCCGCAACCCGGCACCTACGGTGACCATTCCCTGGGCGTCTACCGGGGTGGTGCCGATGTGGGTAATGACGTCCCACTTCTTGAGTGGGTAGTTGGCATCGGAGTGCAACGGCTCAAATACGACCGTCCCCTTGGTGTCTTTGTCAAGCTGCAGGAATGCGCGTAGCGCCGGGTTTTCCAGAGTCTGCAGTGCGTCAAAAAATGCTGGCTTCCCGTCGTAACGACCATCGGCGATATCTTGCAGGAACAGTTCGATTTCCTCATTGGGAATGATGTACCCAATGTTCTGTGCACTGGGGATATTCGAGAAGGTCAGCCCGATCATCTTGTTGTCTGCGACGACTGGTCCGCCGCTGTTTCCCGGGTTGATGGCAGCGTCCACCTGAATCCGCAATCCGGACACCTGATGCCGGTAGCCGACGAACTCAATGCGCGAAACAATACCCCTGGTAATCGATTGAGAGTCGCCGCCGGTCGGGAAGCCGTAGGCCAAAACCGAATCCTTCAGCGCCGGCAAGGTCGCTGCGCGGGGCATTGGGGCATGTGATCTGAAGAAGCTTTCGTCTTCGAGCTTCAGAACCGCCAAGTCGATGCCGGGCGCAATGGCTTCCACGGTGGCGGGCAACTTGTCACCGGACCCATTGGCCTGAACCTGGACCTGACTGGCGTACAACGCCACATGCGCATTGGTCAATATTCGGTTGCCCTCGATGACTACGCCAGAGCCTGTGATATTCGCTGGAGATTGCTTGTTCCACGGTTTGCCGGGATCAGGATTGAGCCGTGTCGCAAAGATCTTGACCACCGAGTTTGCCAGTGCCTTGTCAGGGTCTATCTCGACCGAACGGGCACCAGAAACAAACTGGGTCAGCGCGACCGCGCAGACCAGTGTGGTTCGGAACAGAGTGGATTGAATGGTGTGCAATTGCATAGTCTGGCCGGAAGCGAAAATGACGCGTCAGAGCGGCGCGGCGAGTTTGTCTTGCGTCTTGGTTTCGAAGTCGCCGGCCTCGTGGCGTTCGTGCAATTGCTTGGCGGGGTCCCCAAATGTTCGGTTGACCATACGGCCACGCTGGGCGGCGGGTCGCTCTGCAATAAGCTTAGTCCAGCGGACCACATGGGTGTAGGTTTCAACCTGCAGGAATTCACCCGCCTCGTACAACAGTCCCAGGGCCAACGTGCCGTACCAGGGCCAAACCGCCATGTCGGCAATGGTGTACTCATCGCCCGCCAAGTACTGACTTTGCGCGAGCCGCTGGTCAAGCACATCCATTTGGCGCTTGACCTCCATCGCATAACGGTCGATCGCGTATTCGATCTTGGTCGGTGCGTAAGCGTAAAAATGACCGAACCCGCCGCCAAGAAATGGCGCACTGCCCATTTGCCAGAACAGCCACGACAGGCACTCGGCACGCTTGGCCGTATCGGTGGGCAGAAATGCGCCGAACTTCTCGGCCAAATAGACCAGGATGGCACCAGACTCAAACACCCTGATTGGCGTTGCTCCGCTGCGATCCACCAACGCCGGGATCTTGGAGTTGGGATTGACGGACACGAAGCCGCTACCAAACTGTTCACCTTCGTTGATCCGGATCAGCCATGCGTCGTATTCAGCGCCTGCGTGCCCTGCAGCCAGTAACTCTTCGAGCATGACCGTGACTTTTACGCCATTCGGCGTGCCCAGTGAATAGAGCTGCAGCGGATGGCGTCCCACTGGGAGATCCTTGTCGTGGGTCGCCCCTGCGGTCGGGCGGTTGATGTTGGCAAAACGACCACCGCTTTCCTTGTTGGCAGACCAGACTTTAGGCGGTGTGTAAGAGGATGAATTGTCCATGGTGTGTGCAGCTTGGAATGATTGGAGTTTTCTGGTTCAAGGCGATAGCTGGATGGTACGGCATGGCTGTCAAGTTGACATTTTGATCGTCGCACGACACCGCTCGTGTTCGTCCCGGCTTTCGAGCGACACATAGGCCTTGTCCGCCAAGACCGCCCTCGCCAGCGTCGTCTTGCCGGACTGGCCAGGCGCTGCAAGGTGAGGGTAGCGGTGCGGGGAATCATTTCCTGCAAATCGGAGTTTTCACTTTCGACTTGCAGTTCTATACCCCGCACAACTCTTTGTTGTTTCCTTCTTTTCGGCACTTCGGGCTGAACCATCGCTATCCATCTGATAGCGATATTCGCTTGTTTCGCGAGGGCTACCGGCTGATTTGACTATCAACGTATAAGCATGGGCAAGATTACGCCTCGTCCCAGTCCCGCCAGTTCACCGGGTACTTGTCGCGGTACAGGTTGACCGCCCGACCCACGGTGGGTGCAAAGATTTCCTCGCCGATGACGGCTAACGTGCCGTAGTGGCGCAGGCGGTCCTTGACCGGGCCCTTCAGGCCGGCAAACCACAGTTCGATGCCTTGCTGCTCAAGTTCCCGATACAGCGTGGTGAGCATGTCTGCGGCTGTGATGTCGACATCGGTAATGGCGTCGGCCGCAACGACCACGCGCTGTACCGGTGTCGTCGCCAGAGCGGCGGCCCGGTGGACCTGTTCGCGGAATACTTCTGCATTGGCGAAGAATAGTGGTGCGTCCCAGCGAAAAAGCACAAGACCGGGCACGAAGCGGCCTTCCGGGTGGCGGCTGAAATCATGAAATCCCTTGCTGCCGTCGACGCGCGCCAGAACGGCGAAATAGGGGTGCCAGGCGTTCCAGACCAGCACCAGCAGGGCCAGCGCCACCGTGATGAAGATGCCCTCGATCACCCCGACAAAGGCGACGCCCAGAAAACTCACGACCGACAACGCGAACTCCACACGCCGCAGACGCCACATGGCCCACATACCGCGAAGATCGGCAAACGAGAGGCAGGCCGCCACGACCACGGCGCCGAGCGCGGCGCTGGGCAGGCTTTGCAGCATGTTGGGTGCAAACAGCAACAACAGCGCGATCGCCAGTGCGCCAACCAGCCCCGTCAATTGCGTCTTGGCACCTGCTGCCTCGGCGACTGGTGTGCGCGAGGCGCTACTGCTGATGGAAAAGCCCTGAAACAGTCCGCTTGCCAGGTTGGCCGCTCCCAGCGCCAGCATTTCCTGGTTCTGGTTGACCTGATAACCACCGCGCTGAGCCAGTGAACGTGACAACACGCTGGTGTCGGCAAACGACAGTAGCGAGATCATGACCGCCCCCGGCATCAGTTGCATCACGTCGACTAATGCAACGTGCGGGATCTTGAATGCCGGCAAACCTTGCGGTAGCACGCCGACCACGGCCACTTGTGCCGTGCCGGCCAGGTCGTACGCTGCGCTGACACCGGTAGCCAGAACCACCGCGAACAGGATGCCTGGCCACTGTGGCCGGTAGTGTTTGGTCAGCAGGACGATCGCCAGGCTGGCGGTGCCAATCAAAAGTGCTGTCGGGTTGGTGTGCCCATCGCGAATACCCTGGGCCAGCAGTAGGGCGCGTTCTGGCAGGTTGTGTGCATTCACGGAGAAGCCGAATATCTTGGGCAACTGCCCCACCAACACCGTGAGCGCAATTGCATTCAGGAAACCGATGCGGATGGGTTTGGAGATCAGATCGGCGACCAGCCCCAGGCGCGCCAGCCCGATCAGGATGGAACAAAAGCCCGACAGGATGGCTAGCATGCCGGCCAGTGCGATGGCTCGCTCGACGCTGCCCGCAGCCATCGGCAGAATCAGCGCGGCAATGATCGCCGCCAATGTGGAGTCCGGTCCCAGCACCATGATACGGCTGGGTCCGAAAACTGCATAGGCGATCAGGGGGACGATGGTGGCATACAAGCCGTAAATTGCTGGTAGACCGGAGGCTTCTGCATACCCCATGCCCACCGGCACCAGGACAGCCGAGAGCACCAGTCCGGCGACGAGATCGTTGGCGAACCAGGCAGGCTGGTAGCTGCGCAACGTGGCCAGCCCCGGCAACCAGCGCTGCCACGTGAGCGGTTTTGTCGTGCTGTGCATGGGCCAATTATGCAGACCCGTCAGACGATGTGAGCAATCGCCGCGTTGTTGCTCGCCGGTGCTGTGTTGCGGGGGGACGAGGGAGGGGCAAACTAAAAGACCCGGCACGAGGGCCGGGTCTTTTGGTTCAGCCGTGTGTGCACGGCGTATTGGCTTGCCCGTTTCGGGCCCCGCTTTAGCGGGTCTTCTTGGCTTTGGAAGCGGGCGAGACCGAAGCGGCCATCGATGCGCTCTTTTCCATAGCGGTGTCGAGTGCGCTCTCTGCGGTTGACGCAGCGGCCTTCAGGTTCTTGGCAACGGCGGAGAACGCTTCGGGCGCGGGATGCGCTTTTTCGATCGCGTCCACGGTGCTGTGGAATTGACCAAAGCTCAGGGCGGTCGCGTCTTTCAGGTTCTTGGCAAACATCGCAGCGCCAGCTTCGGCGGATGCCTTCATGATTTCAAATGCCGCCTGTGGGTCTTTGATGCCTTTGATAGCTTCCACGGTGTCGGTCAGCGCGGCTTGCGCTTCGCGTGCCTGGTTCTGCGCCAGATCGGCCCATGCCTTCAAGTTGTCCTGCGCGGGCTTGATCGCGTCCTGCATGGCAGCGGGAGTGAATTTGGGAGCCGACTCAGACATGGTCTTTGCGATGGCTTCGAAGGGAGTGTTCTTGAACATGGTGGTTCCTTTTAAAAAAATGTTGCAGTGCAGCAATTATGGATCAAATTTCGGTTGTGTGCCAGTTTTGGGTTGACTGACTGATGATTAGTGATGGCTCTCCACAACCCGGTGCCCGCCCACGCGGGCTGTCCATTCGCTCACTTCCGATTCGGAATTGAAACCCGTGAAAGCAAGCGGTATCCGCTGAAACGATGCGCCACAACAGCGACTCCCGTCAGTGCTATGAACCTAGACTTCTTGCACCCCGTCCATAACGGTTGAAGAGATATCCATATGACACGCTACATAGACATTGCAGACATGCAGAACCTGGTGATGTACCACGGCGCCGCGCGCATGATGGCCGAAATGGCCGACTGCATTCGCGAAGATTTTTTGCGTTGGGACGATTTCGACAAATCCCCCAGGACCGCCAACCATTCGGTTAATGGGGTCATTGAACTGATGCCGGTGTCGGACGACGCCTTGTATGCTTTCAAATACGTCAATGGCCACCCCAGGAACCCCCTGCAGGGTCTGACCACCGTCATGGCTTTTGGCGTGCTGGCCGATGTGGCAACGGGCTACCCATCGCTGCTCAGTGAGCTGACCATCACGACGGCCATGCGCACGGCGGCCACCTCGGTTGTGGCAGCCAAGGCGCTCGCACGCCCCAATAGCCGCAGCATGGCGCTGATCGGAAACGGGTCGCAAAGCGAGTTCCAGGCCATTGCGTTCATGACCCAGCTCGGCATCCGGGAGCTGCGGGTGTTCGACGTGGACAGCGCAGCCACCGACAAGCTCGTCGCCAACCTGGCACCTTACGCCAACACCGGTGAATTGAAGATCGTGCGTGCGGCGTCGATTCGCGAAGCCGTGCGGGGTGCCGATATCGTGACCACCGTCACCGCAGACAAGACCAATGCCACCATTTTGACCGACGATCTGGTGGAGCCCGGCATGCACCTGAATGCCGTGGGCGGCGACTGCCCGGGCAAGACCGAACTGCAACCCAGCATTCTGTTGCGTTCCAAGGTGTTCGTGGAGTACGAACCGCAGACCCGGGTGGAGGGCGAGTTGCAGCAAATGCCGGCCGATTTCCAGACCCACGCGCTGTGGCAGGTTTTGGCGGGTATTGCCGCGGGGCGCGATGATGCGGCGCAGGTGACGCTGTTTGATTCGGTCGGGTTTGCATTGGAGGACCTGTCGGCATTGCGATACATCCACCAGTTGTCCCAGAAGCTGGGCATTGGCAGCACAGTGGACCTGGTGCCCACGCTGCCCGATCCCAAGGACCTGTTTGGTTGTGCCACGGCAGCGCGCCCGCCATTGCGCAAAGCAGCATGACGCCCAAGCTCTTGCACCTGGTCGGTGCGGAAGTGGGGGAGGGAGCCAGCGATGGTGGTTGCAAGTGGGGTGCACAGGCGTTGCGTGAGCGCGGTATGGTTCAAGCCTTGAAGGCAACGGGCCGGGACAGCATCTGGGGTGACACCGTCACCGCGCAGCCGCTACACGCCGCCAGTCGGCTGGACGCCATTGAAGCCTTTTCGCGCCAGCTGGCCATGTCGGTGGAGCGCGCGTTGCGCAAGGGCCATCAGCCCCTGGTAGTGGGTGGCGACCACTCTTGTGCCGCCGGAACCTGGAGTGCTGTGGCCCAGGTCTTGCAGCCCGCAGGTGCATTGGGGCTGATCTGGATCGACGCCCACCTGGACGCGCACACACCACAAACGTCTGACAGCCAGGCTCCGCACGGCATGCCACTGGCGGCACTGCTGGGTCACGGCAGCGACGGGATGGCCGGGCTGTATGGATGGCGCGGCAAGCTGTTGCCCTCCAACGTCGTGGTGATTGGTGCGCGCAGCTACGAGCCGGCCGAAGCCGAGCTGCTGGCGGCTCTCCAGGTGCGTGTCATGACCATGGAGGAAGTGCTGGACCGCAGCTTTGCCACGTGCTTTGACGAGGCGCGCGCAATCGTCAAACGCCATACAGCGGGTTGGGGGCTCACGCTGGATCTGGATGGACTGGACCCGCTGGATGCCCCCGGTACCGGCACACCGGTGGAGACCGGGATTCGCCTGGCCGATGCAGTCCAAGTATTGGCGGGGTGTGGACACGACCCCGACTTTGTGGCCATGGAGCTGGCCGAGTACAACCCGCTGCGTGACTTTGGCGGACACACAGCGCAAGCTGCCATGCAGTTGGTGTGCGCCGCGCTAAACTTGCCCGATGCAACTTGCGGCCAATCAACTCGGGAACCACCTCGCACGGGGAATCAAAAGCCTGTACACGCTGCATGGTGACGAACCCCTTCTGCAGCAGGAAGCGCTGGACGCCATTCGGGCCGAGGCCCGCCAGCAGGGTTTTACCGAGCGCACCGCGCACACCGTGGCCGGAGCCCACTTTGACTGGAGCGAAGTGCTGGCGGCTGGCGGCTCGCTGAGCCTGTTTGCGGACAAACAAATCGTCGAGGTTCGTATCCCCTCGGGCAAGCCGGGCAAGGATGGCAGCGTCGCCTTGCAGCAGCTGGCCGAAATTTCAAAAGACAACGATTCCACGCTCACCATCGTCATGTTGCCGCGCCTGGACAAGATGACCAAGTCGAGCGCCTGGTTTGCGGCGCTGGAGAGTTTTGGCGTCACACTGGAAGTGCAGCCCGTTGAGCGCAATGCCTTGCCACAGTGGATTGCACAACGACTGTCTGTGCAAGGCCAACGCGTGGCGCCGGGCGAAGAGGGCCAGCGCACGCTGCAGTTCTTTGCTGATCGCGTCGAGGGCAACTTGCTGGCCGCGCATCAGGAGATCCAGAAGCTGGGCCTGCTGTTTCCGGTGGAGGGCGCGGGCGGCGGAGTTTTGACGTTTGACCAGGTCGAAAGCGCCGTGATGAACGTGGCGCGCTACGACGTGTTCAAGCTCAGCGAAGCGGTCCTCGGTGGCCATGCGCTGCGCGTGCAGCGCATGCTTGATGGCCTGCAGGCGGAGGGCGAGGCCGAAGTGCTGGTGCACTACACGCTCTGCGAGGACATCCGTGCCTTGAAGCGCGTCAAGGACGCCATGGCCCAGGGCAAGCCGCTGCCCATGGCACTGCGCGAACAGCGCGTCTGGGGTGCCAAGGAGCGCCTCTTCGAGCGCGTCTTGCCGCGCCTCTCTGCGGCCACGTTGTCTGAGCTCTTGCAATCGGCCCACGTAGTGGACGGTATTGTCAAAGGCCTGAAGCAACCCGACTGGCCGAACAGCGGCTGGCAGGCATTGCACCGCCTGGCCCTGCAGCTGTGTGCGCTGTGCGCGGCCGCTCCCACTGGCGCTACGGCAGGGCCCAGAGCGTCATGAGAAATTTGGTTACCTTCTCCTGGGGCGATACGTTGCTGCGGGAAGCCTGATCAGCACAGGAGACAAGATGGTGACTTCATCCGGTTTAGAAGCTTCAGACGGGCGGGTTCGCCTGTTCCATGCCAGTCTGGTCTGGCCGCTGCAAATTGAATCGCTGCCATCGTCGGGGTCGAAGGCGCGCCACTGGGAGGTGCTCGAAGGCATTCGGGACGTCCATGCCTGGCGGCGTATCGATGACGAATTCACGGACGACCCTGGGCTCTTCCGTGAACGGCACTATCGCGAATTCGTGTCCTTTCTTCCTTATGTTCAACGGTTCCTTTACGGGGAGGGCCGCTCCAGCCAGGCCCCAGCGCAGGATGAATCCGGAAACTCGCCGATGCATGTGTTTCGTCGCAGGGACATTGCAGGCCTGCGGCTGACCTTGCGGGAGGGCCAGACGCCTGTGGAACTGGAAGTGGTCCACATGGACCTGTATTTCTTTGATGACCTGGACATGGTCCAGTTCAACGTGGAGGTGCGCGCTACAGACATTGCGCTGGACACCGCGCGCGACATTCTCTTCCGCTTTGGCCGGGCCTACCCTTCGGGATGGGACGATGATGGGGGCGGATTGCACAATGCCCACCTGGCGGAATGGCTTGGCAGTGATGGGCGGGTGATTGCAAAGTCAGACTCCGAGCACCGCGAGAAGTTTCTGCAGTTTGTGTGCAGCCACCGCAGCCCCTGCATCTCGGAACACTGGGCTTGTCTGTTGCGCCCGCTGGTGCTGGCGCACACCGCCGAGCCGGGTGACTTGCGATACCGTCTGATCGAATACCACCGCATGCCCGTCATGGCGTATTTGGCCATCGACAGGCCGCGAAGCCTAAGCCCGCAAGAATGGGTGCGTATCGGCCTGGCCACGGTGCTGCACCCGGATGAGCATCTGCCGGTCAACGAGCCCACCGTCATCGACTTTGAAAAACTATACTGCCAGGACCGCTTTTGGACGGGTACGGATGCGGGGCCCAACACCCGCTTCGTGTGTACGGGTAACGCGTTGACGGTGGTGGGAGACAGTGCATCCCCCTTCTTTGTCGACCCGGAACGCGGCGTGCTGGCGCAGTTTCGCCACCAGTATTTCCTGGTTTTTTTGCTGGCCCATTTGCACCGGGCGGCGTTGCTGGTGTTCTCCGATGTGCTGGTGGGTGCGGTGAACGCGCTCGATATTCGCAACGATGAATCCGTGCGATCCTTCAAACGGCGCATCCGCTCCAACTTTGAAACGTTTCTGCGGTTTACCCACCGCTACTGGTTTCACGAGTTGTCGGAGCGTCCGCACGTGCAGGCCACCTTCCGCATGTGCGCCAACCACCTGCGCAACGACGCCCTGTATGACGAGGTGCGCGATGAGGTCAAGGAAATGAGCCACTACCTGGACAGTGATTCGCAGCGGCGCCAGTCCAATACCGTGGTGCGCCTGACGGTGATCACCATTCTGGGCTTGATTGCCACCGTAACCACTGGCTACTTTGGCATGAACATCATTGCGTTTGGCGAGGCGCCGCCATTGGAGCGGTTGATTCACGGGGTGGCCGCAACTGGCTTCTTTGTTGCAATGATCCTTTTTGCCATTGCACGGTCCAAGCGGCTGTCCGACTTTCTCGAAGCCATGTCGGACGAGCGCACGCCCTGGCGCGCAAAACTGCGCGCTTTGTGGCTGGTGGTGATCAATCGCAAGGAGTGACGTGCCTGGTGGCAGATGCGAGAGGCCCGCTCTGCGGGATATCTGCCAAAATGCCAGTATGCGATTGACCCCCAGAGAGCAACAAGTGATTCGAGACGCCAGTCTGCGCTATTTTGGGGTGCGCCCTCGGTTGTTCGGGTCGAGGGTGGATGACAGTAAACGGGGCGGGGATATCGATCTGTATATCGTGGCACCACTTTCTCCCGAAGATGCTTTTGCAAGCGAAATGAGTCTGGCTGCCGATCTGTATCTCGCCTTGGGTGAGCGAAAGATTGATATCGTCGTCAATACCGGTCGGCTGGATCTGCCCATTTACCACGTCGCGCAAGAGCAAGGAGTCTGGTTATGAGCTTGCCTCTAGCGGTAGCGCTTGTACAGTGCGAACGGCACGCAAACGTGATGGCAGATGCTATGAGAGAAATTCCCTGGCCGCTTCGTGCTGAGCAGATGCTTCAGCCTGACGTTTCCCTATTGCGGTTGGTCGATCAATTTGTACTCCGTTTTACGAAATTGCAGGCCTGGGCGCTACAACGGGGCGTCCGCAATGCCTTAACCCATGAGTACCCCGAAGACCCGCTACGACTGGTACTTGCACTGAACGATGCGCAACAAAAGGCGCTACAACTTATTGAATGGCTCGATCTCATCAGAGCCCGCATTCCACATCCATGAACGAGTTCAACATCACCGAGTACTCCCAAGCCCTGGGTTCCAAGGCAAAAGTGGCATCAGCCCTCATGGCTGCTGCGCAAACTGCTACAAAAAACAGAGCACTTCGCCGTCTGGCCGCGCTGTTGCGCGAGAACACACAGGCGCTGCAGATCGACAACGCCAGGGACATTGACCGTGCCACGGCCGCCGGGCTGGCCGCGCCGATGGTGGACCGGCTCAAGCTCACCCCCAAGGTGCTGGAGACCTGTGCCCAGGGCTGTGAGCAACTGGCGGCCATGGCCGATGTGATTGGCGAGATCATCGGCATGAAGCAGCAGCCTAGCGGCATTCGTGTGGGGCAGATGCGCGTTCCCATCGGTGTGTTTGGCATGATTTTCGAGAGCCGCCCCAACGTGACGATTGAGGCGGCCAGCCTGTCCATCAAGAGCGGCAATGCCTGCATTCTGCGGGGTGGTTCGGAGGCGATTGAATCCAACAAGGCTCTGGCCAAGCTGGTGCAGCAGGCCCTGACCGAGAGTGGGCTTCCTGAGGATGCGATGCAATTGGTGCAAACCACGGACCGCGCGGTCGTCGGTCAGCTCATCACCATGCCGCAGTATGTGGACGTGATCATTCCGCGCGGCGGCAAGGGCTTGATCGAACGCATCAGCCGCGACGCCAAGGTGCCGGTCATCAAGCACCTGGACGGCAATTGTCATGTTTACGTGGACGACCCCTGTGACCTGGCCATGGCCGTTGCCGTGGCCGATAACGCCAAGACCAGCAAATACAGCCCCTGCAACGCGGCCGAGAGCCTGCTGGTAGCGCGCGGCGTGGCAGAAGCGTTTTTGCCGTTAGTCGGTGCCGTCTACGCGGCCAAGGGCGTGGAGATGCGTTGTGATACCGCGGCGCTGGAAATCCTTAAGCGAAATGAGCCTATAGCCCTCGTGGAATCAGGTGATATTGCTATCAATTCAGGAGTAACTGCCAGCGCACCACCCGCTGCCATACTGGTGGCTGCGCAGGAGAGTGACTGGTATGAAGAATACCTGGCGCCCATCATCAGCATCAAGGTGGTGGAGGGGCTGGACGCGGCGATCGCGCATATCAACCAGTACAGCAGCCACCACACAGACGCCATCCTCACCCGCGACCATATGCACGCCCAGCGCTTCCTGCGTGAGGTGGATTCGGCCAGTGTCATGGTCAACACCAGCACCCGCTTTGCCGATGGCTTTGAGTACGGACTGGGTGCAGAGATTGGCATCAGCACCGACAAGTTTCACGCCCGCGGCCCGGTGGGCATCGAGGGCCTGACCTCGCTGAAATACGTGGTGTTGGGCGACGGAGAAGTGCGCCTGTGACGCCAGGGGCATCAAAATTGCCGGGTGGCCTTGTATCCGGCCATTCGACCCCCACGTCTTAGCATTGCCCTTTCACTTCCTTCAAGTAGGCCACATGGTTCCCCATCTTGTTACTGCCCTGACTGGCCCCATCAATGAACTGGAGCAGCGAATACTGGATTCCATGCCTGCCATCGAGCGCTGGTTCCGGCTGGAGTGGATGGAGCACACACCTCCCTTCTACAGCTCGGTGGACGTGCGCAATGCCGGCTACAAACTGGCGCCGGTGGACACCAATCTATTTCCCGACAGCTGGAATATTCTGACGCCGGCCATGCTGCCCCTGGCCGTGCAGGCGGCCATGGCATCGATTGAAAAAATCTGCCCTGAGGCACGCAATCTGTTGATCGTTCCCGAGAACCAGACACAAAGCACCTCTTACCTGAGCAATCTGGCGCAGTTGCGCCGCGTGTTCCACATGGCCGGCCTGAATGTGCGCATTGGCTCCATCAGCCCGGACGTCAAGAAAAGCGTCGCCATAGCCCTGCCCGACGGGGAATCCATCACGCTGGAGCCGGTAGTGCGCACCAAGGGGCGTATTGGCGTCAAGGACTTTGACCCCTGCACGATTCTGCTCAACAACGACCTGAGCGCCGGCGTGCCCGGCATTCTGGAAGACCTGCATGAGCAATACCTGTTGCCGCCCTTGCAGGCGGGTTGGGCTACGCGCCGCAAGAGCGTGCATTCCAAGTGTTTTGAGGAAGTCTCCAAGCGGTTCGGCAAGCTCATCGGAGTGGACCATTGGCTGATCAACCCCATGTTTGACAAATGCGCCCAGGTGGATTTCTCAACCGAGGCGGGTGTGCAGGACCTGACCGTGCGGGTCGACGCGCTGCTGTCCAAAATCCGCAAGAAGCACAAGGAATACGGCATCAAGGAAAAGCCCTTTGTCGTGGTCAAGGCCGACAACAGCGACCCGCGCATGGGCGTGTTGACGGTGCGCGACGCCAAGGATCTGGAGTCGGCGCGCCTTCAAGTGGTGCGCGATGGCGCGGCCCCTTCCGTGGGTGGCAGTCCCCTGTTTGACGTGCTGATCCAGGAAGGGGTGCTGACCTGCGAGCGCGTCAACGATGCCGTGGCCGAGCCCGTCGTCTATATGATGGACCGCTATGTGGTGGGCGGCTTCTACCGGGTGCACGCCCAGCGCAAGGTCGACGAGAACCTGAATGCGCCGGGCTCCAGCTTTGTTCCATTGGCGTTCGCCGAGAGTACGCACTTACCCCAGCCCGGTATCAAGCCGGGTGCCAGTGCCCCCAACCGCTTCTATATGTATGGGGTGATCGGGCGCCTGGCCATGCTGGCTGCCAGCTACGAGCTGGAAGCCACGGATCCCGACGCCGAGCATTACGACTGAGGTGTTGCGGGGCGTTGCGCCGTTGCCACGTGCGTGGCATGGCCGCGACAGCCCGGTGGGAATGTTGACCGTTTGAACAGGATTGACCCGCATTGGCGTGATACTTGCTGCGCGCCCTTGACGTTCGTCAATCCTTCAAAACAATGGATCAACATGAAACCACTATTCAAACCCACCCGTTTGCTGCTCGGTATGTCGCTGCTGTGGCCCATGGCCTATTCCACGGCGCAAACGGTTGCCCCAACTGAACCCGCGGTCCAGGCCGGAACCCTGCAGGCCGTCACCGTCACCGCCGAGCGCCGCACAGAGAACATCAAGGATGTGCCCAGCTCCATTTCCACGCTGTCGGGCGAGAAGCTCGACGCCCTGAACACCGGCGGGCAGGACATCCGCATGCTGTCCGGTCGCGTACCCAGCCTGAACATCGAATCGTCGTTTGGTCGCGCCTTTCCGCGCTTTTACATCCGTGGCTACGGCAATACCGATTTCCGCTCCAATGCGTCGCAACCGGTGTCGCTGATCTATGACGACATCGTGCAGGAAAACCCGATTCTCAAAGGCTTCCCGGTTTTTGATGTGAACCGCATCGAGGTGCTGGCCGGTCCACAGGGCACGCTGTTTGGCCGCAACACGCCCGCCGGCGTGGTCAAGATTGACTCGGTGAAGCCCTCCAAGACAACCGACGGCTATTTCAATGCGTCCTACGGCACGTACGGCACGTCGGCCCTGGAATCCGCTTTCAATCTGCCCCTGTCCGGCGCCTGGAACGCCCGCATTTCGGCGCAGGTGCAGCACCGCGACAACTGGGTAACGAATGACAAGAGCGCGACCAAGAATCTCGAAGGCTACGATGACAGCGCCCTGCGCGTGCAGGCGGCCTACGATGACGGCGGCGCCTTCAGTGCCCTGATTGGGGTGCACGGCCGCGATCTCAAAGGCAGCGCACGGCTGTTTCGCGCCAACATCATCCAGAAAGGTAGCAACGACCTGGTGGAGGGCTTTGATCCGAGCCGGATTCAGACCGATGGCCTGAACAACCAGACTCTGACCAATACCGGGGCCAGCCTGAAGCTGAAGTGGTCGCTGGCGGATGTCAATGTCTACTCCATCACCGGCTACGAGACCGTCAGCGCGTTCAGCCGCGGCGACATTGACGGGGGCTACGGTGCGGCCTTCCTGCCCTCGGGTGGCGGACCCGGCCTGATTCCGTTCCCGTCAGAGAGTGCCGCCGGCGTGCGCGATCACCAGCAGGTTTCGCAGGAAGTCCGTGTGGAGTCCAAGAGCAGGGGCCCGTTGACCTGGCAAGCTGGTGCCTACCTGTTCAAGGAAAAGCTGGGCTTCGACAGCTACACCTACAACACCCTGGGCAACAACGCCCAGTCGGGTGCGGTGCTCAAGTCCGACCAGACCAACGATACCTATGCCCTGTTTGGCGGCGTGACCTACGCGGTGAGCGATGTGCTGAAGCTGCGCGGCGGTTTGCGTTACACCCAGGACAAGAAGGATCTGGCTACCCAGCCTCTGCCAGCGGGCGACCCTAACCCCACCAACACCAGCAAGGGCCTGGGCTCCACCTCGGACAACAGCATGGTCAACTGGGACATCGGTGCGACTTACAAGTTGGACAAGGACAGCAACCTCTTTGGCCGCATTGCCACCGGTTTCCGTGGTGCGAGTATTCAGCCCGCAGGACCCTTTGGCCCCCTGAACCAGGCGGACCCGGAGACCACCATCTCCTATGAGGCGGGCTACAAGGCCGACCTGCTGAACAAGCGTGCCCGCACGTCGATCAGCGTGTTCCACTACGACGTCAAAGACCAGCAACTGACGGCCGTGGGTGGCACCAATAATGCGGTGCGCCTGTTGAACGCCAAGAACGCTTCGGGAGATGGTGTTGAGGTCAACTTCGATGCCTATGTCACCCCGAACTTTCTGGTGACGTTTGGCGGCAGCTACAACAACACCAAGATCAACGATGCCGGTTTGGCCGTCGGTGTGTGTGCCCAGTGCACCGTGCTGAATGCTAAGAACGCTGCGGGACAGGCGCTGATTGACGGCAACCCGCTGCCCAACGCGCCGAAGTGGATTGCCAACGTGACGGCACGCTATGGCATTCCCGCCGCAAATGGTGGTGAGTACTTCATCTACACCGATTGGGCTTACCGCAGCGAAACCAACTTCTTCCTGTACCGCTCGGCCGAGTTCACCGGCAAGGACCTGCTCGAAGGCGGTCTGCGCGCGGGCTACAACTGGGGCAATGGCAAGTACGAAGCCGCCATCTTTGGACGCAATATCACCAACCAGGTCCGCGTGACTGGCGGTATTGACTTCAATAATTTGACAGGCTTTATCAACGATCCGCGCACCTTCGGGGTGCAGTTCAAGGCCGCCTTCTAAGGCATTGACACAAAAAAAGGGGCCAGCACGGGTGTGCTGGCCCCTTTTTTTTGCATCCAGTTGTTGCGCTGCAACATGTCCGCAATTTCCCGTGATATCCGTCAAAAGGCGCTTGCAAGCGGGGGCCACTGGCGCAAAATAGCGATCCCAAACGGAATGGAACCCGCGCAATTTGCAGCCGGGTCAATTTGTGTCAGCAGCATCCAAATCGTCTCTCCCGGCGCTTACGCTGGGCGCCATTGGCGTTGTTTATGGTGATATCGGGACCAGTGTCCTGTATGCAGTCAAGGAAGTTTTTGGCTCCGGCCACGTCCCCTTCACTCCCGATAACGTCTATGGCATCCTCTCCATCTTTTTCTGGACGCTGACGGTCATCGTCTCCCTCAAGTACGTGACGCTGGTGCTGCGGGCGGACAACCACGGCGAGGGCGGTTTGGTGGCCATGCTGGCACTGGCGTCCCAGTCGGTCAAGGACCGACCGCAATTGCGGCGTGTGCTGCTGCTGGTGGGCATCTTTGGTACCTGCCTGTTCTATGGGGATGGCGTCATTACGCCGGCCATTTCCGTGCTGTCCGCGGTGGAGGGCATGGAGATCATTTCGCCCGCACTGCACCGCTTTGTGATTCCGATCACGCTGGTCATTTTGCTGTGCCTGTTCATGGTGCAAAAGAGTGGCACCAGTGGCATTGGCAAGTTCTTTGGCCCCATCACTTTGGTCTGGTTCGCCTGCATAGCCATTCTCGGCGCGGTCCACATTGCCGATCGGCCGAGCATTTTGCTGGCCATCAATCCGATCTATGCCCTGACCTTTATGTGGAACCAGCCGGGTACCACCTTCATCATCCTGGGCGCGGTGGTGTTGTGCGTGACGGGCGGCGAGGCGCTGTACGCGGACATGGGGCACTTTGGTAAAAAGCCGATCCGTTTGGCATGGTTTGCCGTTGTGATGCCAGCGCTCACACTGAATTACTTCGGCCAAGGTGCCCTGTTGCTTGATAACCCGGCCGCAGTCAAGAACCCCTTTTATATGATGGCCCCGGACTGGGCGCTAATGCCATTGGTTGCGCTGGCCACCATGGCGACGGTGATTGCGTCCCAAGCATTGATCACTGGCGCGTTTTCAGTGACCAAACAGGTCATCCAGTTGGGTTATTTGCCCCGTTTGCAAATTCAACACACGAGCGTGAAGGACACGGGCCAAATTTATCTGCCGTTTGTCAATTGGGGCCTCTTCGTCCTGATTGTGCTGGCCGTAGTGTTGTTCCGGTCTTCCAGCAATCTGGCTGCAGCGTACGGCATCGCAGTGTGTACCGACATGCTCATTACCACGGTTCTCACGTTCTACGTCCTTCGCTATAGCTGGAACTATCCGCTGGCTTTGTGTATCGGCGCTACCGGATTCTTCTTCGTGGTGGACTTTGCCTTTTGGGCATCCAACCTGCTCAAGCTGTTTGAGGGCGGTTGGTTCCCCCTGGTCATTGGTGGCGCCATTTTCACGTTGATGTTGACGTGGAAAGATGGTCGAAGGCTGCTCAACGAAAAGCTGCGCGCCGATGCCATCGACTTGCCCAGCTTTCTGGAAGCGGTATTTGTCAGTCCCCCTACTCGGGTGGAGGGCACCGCCGTATTCCTGACTGCAGAGATTGGCACGGTACCCAATGCGATGTTGCACAACCTCAAGCACAACAAGGTGTTGCATAACAACAATCTGTTTGTTACGGTGCGCAACCATGAAGTGCCCTGGATTGGTCTAAGCAAACGCCTGGAAATTGACTCCCTGGGGCATGACTGCTGGCAGGTTGTGATTCACTACGGTTTCAAGAACGACCCTGATGTGCCCAAGGCCCTGGAGCAAATCAAGGGTCGGGGTTGCGAGATGAATGCCATGACCACCAGTTACTTCCTGTCCCGCGACACGGTGGTGCCTACCATTGGCAAAGGCATGGCGCAGTGGCGCGAAAAGCTGTTTGCGCAAATGCACCACAACGCCAGCGGCGCGGCTGACTTCTTGAACCTGCCCAACAATGCGGTGGTGGAACTCGGTTCTAAGATCGAAATCTGAACCCGCCATCCATCACGTGACTGCGCCGCCCACACTGGAAACCGCGCGCTGTCTGATGATGCTGTTGCAGCCGGAGCATGCGCACCTGCTGCTGGCCTACCGGCAGCGCAACGCAGCGCATTTGGCACCCTGGGAGCCCAACGCCCAAGACGGCACGCCGCTAGACACCTGCCAGCGCGCAGCCGCGCGGTCCGTGCAGGGCTATGCCGATGGCATCGCCATGCAGTTCATTGCTATCGAACGGCAGTCGCTCACCATGGTGGCGGCCTGCAACTTCACCAATATCGTTCGAGGACCCTTTCAGGCTTGCCATCTTGGCTATTCGGTGGACCAGGACTGCCAGGGCCAGGGCCTGATGCGCGAAGTGCTGCAGGCCGGGATGGACTATGTGTTTGGTACCTTGGGCTTGCACCGTATCATGGCCAACCACATGCCGTCCAATGTGCGCAGCGAGCGACTATTACGGTCCCTGGGCTTCGAGCGCGAGGGCTATGCCCGCGCCTACCTGCAGATCGCGGGGCGCTGGGAAGACATGGTGCTCAATGCGCTGGTGAACCCCCGTTCTTGAGCCACAATGGTCCGCATGCAGTTTTTCAAAGACATCAGCCTCTCCGCCTTCACTGCAGGTTTTGTCGCGGTGCTGGTGGGCTTCACCAGTTCGGTGGCCATTGTTTTTCAGGCCGCGCAGGCGCTTCACGCCACGCCGGAGATGATCGCGTCCTGGATGTGGGCGCTGGGTCTGGGCATGGGCCTGTGCACGCTGGTGCTGTCGCTGTGGTGGAAAAAGCCGGTCATGGTGGCATGGAGTACGCCGGGCGCCGCTGTGCTGGCCACCGCCGGGGCCACTGGCGGGTTCTCCATCGAAGAGGCCGTGGGCGCCTTCATGGTCTGCGCGGTGCTGATCACGTTGTCAGGAGTGACCGGCTGGTTTGAGCGGGTTATGAACCGTATCCCGCTGGCACTCGCCTCGGCCTTGCTGGCCGGCGTGTTGGCACGCTTTGGACTGGCCGGGTTTGCCGCCGCTCAGACGGCGCTGCCCCTGGTACTGGTCATGTTGCTGGCCTACCTGCTGGGCAAACGGCTGTGGCCCCGCTATGCCGTGCCAACGACGCTTCTGGTCGCTATTGTTTTTGTAGCTACATCATCAGGTTTTACGAGGGCTGATATTGCTTTTGGCTTAACGACCCCGGTGTTGGTGGCCCCCAGCTTTACGATGACCGCCCTGGTCAGTTTGGCACTGCCGCTGTTCATCGTGACCATGGCCTCGCAGAATCTGCCGGGCGTGGCGGCGATCCAGTCCACCGGCTTTGGCGACCAGCGCGCCAAGGGCGGTGACGCGGGCATTCCCATCTCCAAAACCATCACGCTGACTGGCGTGGCCACGTTACTGCTGGCGCCGTTTGGTGCATTTGCGCTGAACCTGAGTGCCATCACCGCGGCCATCTGCATGGGCCCCGAGGCCCACAGCAACCCGGCGCGGCGCTACACAGCGGCCGTATCGTGCGGTGCGCTGTATGTGGTGATTGGCCTGTTTGGCGCGGCCATCACGGGTGTGCTGACGGCCTTCCCCAAGGAGCTGGTGGCCGCCATTGCCGGGCTCGCCCTGCTGGGCACTATTGGCGGCGCCTTGTCGTCGGCCTTGCAACATGAACCGCACCGGGAGGCCGCCATCATCACTTTCCTGGTGACGCTCAGCGGTGTTGTGGTGGCAGGCGTGGGCTCCGCCTTCTGGGGTGTGGTAGCCGGGGCGATTGCGCTGCTGGTGCAGCATGGCGGGCGCGCCACCTTGCTGCGTGCGCGGGATTAGCCTCACACATGATGGGAAGGCGGGCTCGTTGTAGAGTTCCCCCACCCCGGTTTTTCAACTAGTCTGGTAGACCCTATGGAAATTCTCTTTGTCAGTGACCCGCTTGCGTCCTTCAAGATATACAAGGACACCACCTTCGCGATGATGCGAGAAGCCCAGCGCCGGGGCCACACCATTCACGCCTGTGAGCCGCAACATCTCGTTTGGGAGCGCGGCGGCGTGGTCCAGGCGCAGGTGCGCAGCATCACCTTGACGGGTGCGCCCGACAACTGGTTTGCCGAAACCGCTCTATCGGTGCGTGCCATCAAGGACTTTGGTGCCGTGGTGATGCGCAAGGACCCCCCCTTTGACAGCGAATTTTTCTATGCCACGCATTTGCTGGAGCAGGCCGAGCGCGAAGGCGCCAAGGTCTTCAACAAGCCACGCGCGTTGCGAGACCACCCGGAAAAGCTTGCGATTCTGGAGTTTCCGCAGTTCATTGGTCCCACGCTGGTGACGCGCGACGCAGAAGCCATCAAACGCTTCCATGCCGAGCACCAGGACATCATCCTGAAGCCGCTGGACGGCATGGGCGGCATGGGGATCTTCCGTGTGAAGGCGGACGGCCTGAACCTGGGCGGCATCATTGAAACCCTGAACAAGGACGGCGCCGAGACCGTGATGGTGCAGAAATTCCTGCCGGCCATTGCCCAGGGCGACAAGCGGGTGCTGGTCATCGGTGGCAAGGCGGTCCCGTTTTGCCTGGCTCGCATTCCGCAGGGCAACGAGGTCCGTGGCAACCTGGCTGTGGGTGGCAAGGGCGTGGCGCTGCCGCTGAGCGATTCCGACCGGAGCATTGCCGAAAGTCTGGGTCCCATCCTTGCGGCGCGCGGACTGTTGCTGGTTGGGCTGGATGTGATTGGCGGCAGCCTGACCGAAATCAACGTGACCAGCCCGACCTGCTTTCAGGAAATCAGCGACCAGACCGGCTTCGACGTGGCGGCTATGTTCGTCGATGCGCTGGAGGCTGCAGCGCGCTGACGACCATTCATTTCGCCAGTTTTTTCAGATTGGAATCGGCGGGTCGTTCTCTTGCTAACGCTTGCCAGATGGTTTGTGCATCGTCGGTGGCGCCGGCCTGTTGTAACTGGGCGGCGTAGAGGACCCAGGCCGAAAACGACGCGTCGGGCGCTGGCTTGATCAAGTCCAGAATCCGGGCAGCATCCGCAGCTACCACTGAAAAGCCCGTGCTGGTGGCGTTTGCAACCGGCTCGCCCGTCTGGTTGAGCGGCTCAACTTTCCACGTGTACCGGTTGCCCAGGCGCAGGCCGGAATCGGGCGTGAGCGCCAATTGTGCTTCCGTGGTGTTGCGTTGCCAGATGGTTTTGTTGGTGTCATCGCTGACAGTCACCCGGTAGCTACTGGCTCCCGCCATGTGCTCCCACCGCAAGGTCGGCGTGGTATCCGGTATGGCCGTATTGGACGGATACATAGGGAGCTTGCCCAGCAAAACGGACCCGCCGCGCATGGTCATGGAAGCCCGGGAAAGCTTGCCGGTGGCAATCCTGACATCGGGCAGCGAACCCTCTGCAACACTGCGCATCTTGACCGTGCCTGTGGTCACGGACAGCACACCGCCGCTGGTGATGCGAAACTGGCCGGGGCCGCTGGCAAGGTACTCCTTGCCTGTGACCAGGTCGATCGCGGAAAATTGGAAGCCTGCGGGCGCGTCGACCAGGCTGCCATTGGCCATTTCGTTCAGTATCGCCAGCGGTGGTTTGCTGACAAGACCGGGCTTGCCGGTCACGTCCGTAATCAGGACGTCGGCCCGGCCGGTGGATGGCTGAAAGAGGCTGGTGACCAGTATGGCAAGGGTGGTGGCTCTCAGCAGGCTCATGGGCTGTTCCCCGGTTCGGGTTTCCAGGCAAATACTGCGATTGCAGAATGACCCCGGATCGACATCGTGCCCATGGAAACCAGGGCCCGGGTGTCTTGGACGTGATGGTACACATTGCTGGAGAGCAGGACAGGAAATCCGGAGTCCTTGGTCAGCCCCTCGATGCGCGATGCCGCATTGACCGTGTCGCCAATCGCGGAATATTCATATCGGTCACGAGAGCCGACATAGCCCATCACGGCAGGTCCGTAATGCAAGCCGACGCCAATGTCGATGGCGGGCGCGTCCATGGAAAGCTGCTCGGCGTTGAAGCGCCCCAACTCCCGGATCATGGACTGCGCACAGGCCAGAGCGTCGTCACAGGCGGTGTTGGACGCAACGGGCGCGCCAAACACGGCCATGAGGCCATCCCCGATGAATTTGTCCAGCGTTCCGCCATGGCTGTGAATGGTGCCCACCATGCGGTCAAAGTAGCGGTTGAGCAACGCGGTGACCTGTTCCGGAGGCATGGATTCGCTCAATGTGGTGAACCCTCGAATATCGGCGAACAGCACACAGATTTCCGATCGGACGCCGTCCATCTTCGGGTCGAGATTGCCGGCCAGAATCTCGGTCATCACGTCGGGGCTGACAAATCCGCCAAAGGTGTCGCGCAGCCTTTTGCGCTCGCGTATCAATAGCCAGGCATTGACCGCAGCCTTGGCGCCAACCCCCCCGGCCCACGCGACGCAGAGGGACAGTGAAGCAACTGCCCAACCCGAGCGCAGCAAGACCAAGGAACTGACCTGAATGGCAATGGCCAGCACGACCATGCCAGCCCAGGTCCAGGCGCCTGGTCTAAGCCACCACCCCAGGGCCAACAACACCATGACTGCCAACTGGTACGGGAGCGCCAGCGGTTGGACCATGGCATTGCCCATCATGCTGCGCAGTTGTTGTGCGTGAACGAGGACACCGTGTGAGGTTCCGTGTGGGGTGTTCCAGCTGCCCAAGGCCAGAGGTGTGCGCTGGTGGTCGTCGAACGACATGACGCTACCCAGGAAGACGGCTTTGTTGGCGAAAGCGGCGCGCAGCAGATCCACCTGTCCTTCGCGCTGCCACGCAAGCACCGTGCGCAGAGGCAGGTATTGGAAGGCCGGACGGATGGCATAGTTGATGAGGCCCGGTGACGTTGGCACACCAATGGCACGCGCCATCTGTCCCGACAGCGTCGGAACCGGATTCTCCCCGTCACCGATTTTTTCGTCGAACACGCGAATCACCCCATCGGCGTCGGTGACGACGAAGATATACCCGAAGCCGGCCGCGCCCACCAGTGTTCTGAACAACGGGTGCACCGGTCTGGGGTTGCCGTCGCTGTCGGCGCTCAGTCCCAGTACCAGCGGGGCAATAGGTCGCAGTTTCAGGATGCCTCGCGCCAGAGTCGCATCCAGCCCTGGCAGCAGCTTGTCAAACGAAACGGCGGGGAGCAGCATGTCCAGGCCCACCACCCTGGGGCGTGCCATGGCCATGGCTTCCATAAATGCACCCAACTCCCTGTGCATCAAGGCGGTGGGGACGCCGAACTGGAGCATGTCCTCGTCATCAATGCCGACAATGGCGACAGGTTCGCTATCCAGGATGGGTTGCTCGATGGACAGGAAGCGGAACTGCTGATCGCGCCATTGGCTTTCCAGCAGTTGGAATGACGGGGTTAAGAAGCACGCCAGAGCAAGCAGCCAGGGCAGGGCGAAACCCGCTGCGTTGATCCAGTGTTTTCTCGGGTGAGGTTCCATTGCCAGTTTTAGCGCTTCACCAGTGCAATAGGGAAGTCGCTGATTCCCGACGGTGTGATGCTGACTGGTGACTGCTGTCCCTTGGTCAGTTCTTTTACTCGCTCCGCCACGTAGAAGTCCAGCGCCTTGTGGGATATGACTCCGGTTTTCCGGAAGTCTGCCTTGCCGGTCAGTCCTTCCACGACCGCCTTGGTAAACGCGCCATTGCCCCACTCAGGTGCCTCTCTTGAAAACTGTCGGCCGGTTGACGCTGCAAAAACAATGACGCCATTTTCGGCGGATGCCAGTTCATTGACGACAGCATTGACATCAACCACGCCACGGGTCTTTGCCGTGCCCAGGGCGTTGCCCGAGTGGCAGCTGTCAATGAAAAACAAGGCTTTTCC
The DNA here is from genome assembly GCA_903853895.1 of uncultured beta proteobacterium. Taxonomy (GTDB): domain Bacteria; phylum Pseudomonadota; class Gammaproteobacteria; order Burkholderiales; family Burkholderiaceae_C; genus Allorhodoferax. The sequence goes on from CAINUX010000203.1 coordinate 68,144, forward strand.
TGCAATGCTGTTCAACGCCAGTTTGATGTCGTTTTGCGCAACCCCGGTGCGCAGCAACTGTTCCGGGTTGCCGTCGTGGGGTAGGAAGTAGTAGTTGCCAGCGTTGTCATTCAGGCCGTGTCCGGCCAGAAAAAGTATGCCGACATCGCGGGACGTTACTTCACGCTTAAGCCATTCCAGCCCGTCCAGAACGCCGTCCTTTGTGGCTTTCCCGTCGGTGAGTATCTTGACTTCCACGTCGCGGTACAGGCTCCCCTTTTGCAGGGACATCGCCTTGCTGAAGTCACCCGCATCCTTAGCGGCGAAGTCCAGGTTGTATGAGGCATTGCGGTACTTGGACATGCCAACTGCCAGCACATAGAGCTTGGGCGCCAGGGAGCTGTCGGTTTTGGTCGGGTTTGCGGGTGATGTGTCGCGGGGTCTTGCACCAGACCACTTCACCGGCACGACCGCTGGGGTCGATATACCGTTGCGATTCTCGGCAAATACCTGTATCTCCGAGTCGTCTGCGGGTACCTTGACTGAGATCTCACGCCCGGAGGCGCCGGGTCCATCCGAGCTTTTCGCCAGGCGTGTTTCAGGCTGCAACAGGCCGTTGACCCGAACACGTACCGATAGCACGGGTGCATCGCTGGGCGTGCGGATGGCAATGCGAAGAGTCAATTCCGCTTTGGCGGTCGACACGTCTCCAAGCGGGGACACTATCTCCACAATCGGCGGAAGTGCGACGGCTGCAATCTCAGATCGTGGTGTACGGTTGGCATCCAAATCGGCCAGCCGAACCGCCTCTTGAATGTCTGCTGCCCCTAACACCCTGGCAACCACATCGGGCCGATAGTATTGCCCCCGAAATCGTGAGGCCGGGAAGAAATCTGCCGCCAGGTCCTTCCCCCGGTTCAGATGCCAGCCTATCAAGTCCTCTGATCCCGGGCCTGCTGCGAAGAAGCCGGATGGTGTCCACAGTACCCATCTGCGACGGTCGGTGTGCGCAAACAAAGTCAGATGTTCAGCTCCATCTTTTGCTGCGTACCAATGGATGGTGCCGTCACTGAAGGCCGCGACGACCCATCGGCCGTTCTCGGAAACATTGACTTGCCAGGTCGTGCCTGGCGCAGCCACTCGCCAGAGTTCTGTTCCACTCGCGTTGTAGTACCGGACGTGCTGGCTGGTTCCGATCGCAAAACCTGAGTTGTTCGATGCAACCGCTGCGGTCATGGAAATTTCGGACTCATTCAGGCTTAGGCGACGTTGGTTCAATGTGGGGTTTGTGTTTTCGAACCAATCGCCTATGACTAGGGGAGGCTTCCCGGCGCCCGGTGGTTTCCATTGCGGTTGGGGTGCAGTCCACTGCAACTGCACGACGTCGAATGCGGCAACATCACCCGTTCCTTGACTGCTGTTTAAAGGAAATGCAACGCTTGCCCCGTCTCGGGATAAACGAAAAGCGCTGCGTGCATTGCGGAAGTCCGCCAGGGCACTGCCAAACGATTGATTGGTATATCCACTGGTAGTGCTTTTTAGCCAACCCCACGAAGGTTCAGCAGACGCGTAGACCACGCGGCCGTCGGCTAAGGTGTGGACACCGACCACACTGTTGCTGGCAACACTTTCGTCGTTTGCAGCACCCTTGCCGCCCTGTCGCCAGCGCCGAAGGACGTTCAAGCGATCTGCACCTCGCCAGGTTCCCGCAGCGAGCAAGTCCTCACCATCTCGTGTCCAGGAAACAGCGTTCAGACTGCCGCCCGAAATACCTGTAGTGCTGGGAGCGTAGGCCAGTTGCAAGGTGTCTGCGTTCAATACGGCAACCGAGGTTGAGTCCGAAAACCCCACGGCCAGGAGTCGATTGTCCGGTGACCAGGCTACGCCAAACGGCTGCCGCCCTTGGTTGGGGCGGGTGCTGCCTGCAAGTCTGAGGGGCCGTTGCGTTGCGTCGTAAGCACGGATCAACCCGTCGGTACTTGCCACGGCGAGTCGGGCACCGTCCCAAGAGAACTTGGCCCCGGTGACTGCACCCTCGTAGCGGTTGTCGCTGCCGGTCTCGCGGCTGCTGTGCCAGCCAGAATCGCTGCTGAACAGGCGAACGCCATTTACACCCCACAGCCCTACGGCGAGAGTCCTTCCGTCAGGGGAGAACGTGAGTTGAGTGACAACATCTGGCAATCCGGTGATGCGATGCCAAAGTGCGCCACTGGATCGATCAAACAGGTAGACGTCGTTGTCCGCGGACCACCCGCCCACCGCCACCATGGCACCGTCCGGAGTCATTGCCGCAGCAAAGAGCTTTCCGTCGTTACCTGGGCCCACCGGGGGTCTCAGGACTTGCAATAGCTTGCCACTTTCAAGATCCCAGATGCTGGCCGTCTTGTCTTCCGCAGCCGTTACGGCATACCGCCCTTTGCTGTCAACATCGATTGCACGAATGGGCGCGCTGTGCGAACCAATACTGGTCCGCAATATAGGGACTTCCGCTGGCTGGTCTGGACCCGCAAAGGAATTCCAGACGCATGTGGCAAGTGCAAAGGCACACACGCGGCTGAAATACGTCTTCACTGTGGCCCTGACTCAACTCGTCGTCGGACATTGCGCCGATTTGAATTCGATGCGCCGATCCAGGGAGTCAAAGGGATCGCCTTTTCCGGTGGCAACCAGTGCCTCGCTGGAACCATAGCCCTTCGTTGATATCACGTTTGCCAGATCCTTGCGTTCTGCGAGCAGACGCTGCTTGACGTATTCGGCGCGCTGAAGCGCCAGGCGTTCGTTGAGTGGCTCCGAGCCTCCACGGCCGGTATGGCCGCCAACCTCAAAGCAGGTCTCGGAGGTTTTCGCCAATTTCGATGACACACTGGCCAGTTCCTTGATCCACCGGTCGTAAGGATTTTCATCTTTGGCCAGTGCCGAACCACCGCTTTGGAAACCAAATTTGACCGCCAGGCGTTTCGCGCTCATACCCTGTGATGCCATTTTCGAGAACACCTGCATGGCTGCATCGCGACGCCCCAATTTGACGTTGGAGAGGTAGATCCCCGTGTGCACCCTGGCCTGGTCACCTGCCGGGTTTCGCAACAGGGCGGTAAAGAGAGCCAGAGAATCCTTGTACTTCTTGCTGTTGTACGCTTTGGTGGCCTCGTCGATGCCGGCAACGACGCTCACCTTGTCCAGGTAGGCTGTATTGATAGGGTCTCCCGCGCTGGTGCCCTGGCAAGTCTTGATATAGCCTTCCACGATTTTGTCATTGACCCAAAGGGGTGCATCGCGAAAGTAGGGCAAGGGTGTCGGATCGATGCCGTCAGTTTGTGACCTGGCAAACCCCTTGCTGACAATCTTGCCAGTCTTGAGATCGGCGAGTGCAAAGCAAACGCGATAAGCGTCACGTTCGCCCGAGGCCTTGCCTTGCAGGTTGATAGGGGTAAACGTTCCTATGAATACCAGCGGCGCCGCGGCCAGGTTGGCGGCATTAAAGGGCTTGACCTGGTACCGGGGATAGTTGTTGGAAACAATTTCTGTGACCTGCTGTTCCAGTGCAACCGTGGCGACGGACTGCATCCCCGTCGTTCCATCGACCAGGGGATCAATGACCAGACTGAAGGATTGGCCATCGGGCAATTTGGCTTTCGTGAACAAATCGCGTGCGGCCAGTTTGACTGCATCCCCATAGGGCAGTGCAACAACGACCGGCGGTGCGACAGGAGCAGGCTGTGCTACCGCCACGGTGGCCGGCGCTGCTGGGACTGGGGCTCGCACAACCTCCTGCGGCGCGCATGCAATCATGGACGCGCCAAGGAGCGGGACCCACTTGAAACACCCTTTGGATGCATGGCGGGTCCGGCAGGGAACGCTGGGTAAAAAGTGTTTCATGGAATGGCCTCGAACGAGTGACGTGAGTTACACCATACTGACTGCGCGAATTTAGTCCAATTGCGTGAACAATGCAAAGAGAATCAACGCTGCCCCGATCTGGGGCTGGTGTGCCCAAACTCCCGGTCAGTCGGTGAGCGGTGCACCATCTACAAAGACCTTGAATTCACCCGGTTCCATGGCGACCCAGTCTTCGTTGGTTGTCAGCGGTTCGGTCACTACGATGGCCAGACGATCCTCGGGTCCATTGAGTTCGGCCAGGTCTACATTCACGTCTTCGTCCTTCAGCTGGACCTGGGTGAAAGGGTGTTGACGCACCACATAGTGCAACTTGGTGCTGGCATGTGCCCACAGGGCCTGTCCGTTGCTCAGCAGGAAATTGAAGGTGCCGTGCTTGGCAATCCGGGGCACCAGTTCGCGCAGCGTGTGCGTGAGCTCTTCGACACTGGGCACGCCGGAGTGTGATTTGTTGAGCTCCTGCAATAGCCAGCAAAAAGCCAGTTCGCTGTCGGTGTCGCCGACCGGTTTGAAAGCCCCGTGCAGCATCGGATGAAAGTCTTTCAAATCGCCGTTGTGGGCAAATACCCAGTAGCGGCCCCACAGCTCGCGCACAAAGGGATGGCAGTTTTCCAGACTGACCTGGCCCACTGTGGCCTTGCGCACGTGGGCGACGACGTTGTGGCTCTTGATCGGGTAGGTGCGCAGCATTTGCGCAATCGGGGATGTGGCGGCGCTTTCCTTGTCGACGAAATAGCGCGCAGCCTTGCCGGGCTTTTGCCCGTCACTTTCAAAGAAGGCGATGCCCCAGCCGTCAGAATGGTGGTCGGTGCAGCCACCGCGTTGCGAAAACCCGGTAAAACTCAGCGTCAGACTGGCCGGCAGCCGGCTGTTCATTCCAAGGAGTTGGCACATGCAAACAGTTTACACGGCGAACGGCGTCAGGTCTCAGGCGAGGCGGGCGCCACCGTTGGGTCGGTCGTGGGCTCGGGCCGCACAGGAATACGCCAGATAAAAACCCCGAGGATTGTCGCCATGGCCAACAACATGATGCGATGCCAGAACGAGTGCATGATGAGTATCGAGGTCCCGAATGACAGGACCATCATGAACGCGGCCCAGTGCTTGGTCTTGCGTTGCATGGCGCCATGCGTTCGCCAGTCAGCGATGAGCTGGCCTGTGAGACGGTGGTTCAGCAGCGCGTTGTAGAAGCGGTCCGAACTTCTGGCAAAGCACGCGGCGGCCAGTAGCACAAACGGGGTCGTCGGTAACACGGGCAACACGATACCCATGAGCCCCATTACCAATGCAGCAACACCTGCAGCAAAGTAGAGCCCCCTAATCCATCGGGATCGGTGCAGCGAACCTTCCATCGGTCTATTGCAGACTGCCGATGTAAACCGATACCGAGCGGATCTCGAGGGCGGTCAGTTTGGACGCAACACTGTGCATGACGGCGTTATCGTTCGTGCGTTCGCGGTCACCAAATTCCTTGAGCTGCCCCTCCAGATACGCGGGGTGCTGGCCTGCCAACCGAGGCAATTGTTGCGTGCCGTGTCCGTTGGTACCGTGGCACGACACGCACGCGGGCACCCCGGAGAACGAGTTGCCCTTGGTAAAGATGTATTTGCCGACGCCCGCGAGATCAGCGTCCGCAGATTGTCGGAAGCCCGGTTTGCGGGTGCTGAACCAGGCCGCCAAGCCTCTGAATTCTTCGTCCTTCATGCCCTTGACCATGTCGCTCATGGTGTCGCTTTTACGTCGACCGTCGCGGAAATCCTTCAACTGTTTGAGCAGGTAATCCGGGTGCTGCGCAGCCAATCGCGGGTAGATCGCACTGGCGCTTTCCCCTTCGCGGCCATGGCACAGCACACATCGGGAGTCCACGATCTCCATGACGCGCTGGTCGGTTGCGACCGGGCCGACTTCGGCCGCAACTGGGCCTGCGAGAAAAACCAAGGACAGGCACACAATCAATTGACGATTGCGGAGTGGGCGGCGTTTGGTCAGCATGTTAAAACCAGTCAAGTAGATGCATCAAATTTTACCCGTACGCAGTAGCGGTAGATTGTGCGATGTCACTGTTTCGAGATGTGTCGTTTCTGGATCGCGTGTGCTTTGCTAGGTGACAATAAGTGCAATGCGCTGCCCGCATAGCTAGCCTTCGTTTTGCATACTGAAAGTTTTAATGACCTTGACCGGCCTGATTGGCCAATATGTCCGCCAGAACTGGCGCCCCTATCTGTTGTCAGCCCTGATGCTGGCCGCGGTGAGTGCGCTCACGGTTTACATACCACGCCAGGTGGGGCGGGTGGTGGACGGGCTTGTGGCCGGCACGTTAAGTCCGGGCGCGCTACAGGGTGAACTGGCGTGGCTGATCCTGGCGGGTGTCGCCATCTATTTTCTGCGCGTGGCATGGCGCCTGCAATTGTTTGCGGCCAGCTACCGCTTGGGCGCAGAACTGCGCCAGCGCTTGTATGCCCGCTTGTGTCTGCAAGGGCCACACTTTTTCCAGCAGAAGCGCACCGGTGACTTGATGGCCATGGCTACCAACGACATTGACTCAGTGGAAATGGCGTCAGGCGAAGCCATGCTCGCGGGCTTTGACGGGACCCTGACCCTGATCATGGTGGTGGCGATGATGAGCCTGGGCGTGGACGGCCGGCTGGCGGGGGCGGCGCTGTTGCCTTTCCCCTTGATGGCGTTGGCGTTCTGGCGTATTTCCAACCACATCCACAAGGCCTCCAAGGACTCACTGGATGCCTTTGGCAAACTCAATGACCATGTGCAGGAAACGCTGACCGGTGTGCGCACTTTGCGGGCGTTGGGCCTGGAGGAACGCAGTGCCGCCCGATTTGCTGAACTGGCCGAAGCCGCAGCGAGTGCCAGTCTGCGCGCCCAGCGTTGGGAAGCGGCCTTTGAGCCCGCCGTCGGCATTGCCCTGGTCAGTGCAACCGTATTGACGCTGGGGCTGGGTGGCTACCTGGTGTGGCACGCAGAGCTGACCATTGGCGCGCTGACGGCCTTCAGCATGTATTTGGGGCAGCTGATCTGGCCCATGTTTGCCGCGGGCTGGGTGTTGGCTTTGATGGAGCGCGGGCGCGCGGCCTGGGGGCGCCTGCAGCCCACACTGGATGCGCCGTTGTCCATTGATGACCACGGCACGTTCGATGCCGTGGTCAATGGTTCATTGGTGTTTGACAGCGTGAGTTTTTCCTACCCCGGTCATCAGGCGCGGGCTTTGTCGGGCTTGAGCCTGAGCGTGCCAACCGGTCAGACTTTGGGTCTCGTGGGTGCCACCGGTTCAGGCAAGTCCAGTGTGCTGCGGCTTATCCTGCGCCAGTATGGGGTGCATTCTGGCAATGTGGCGTGGGGCGGGAAGTTGCTGTCGGACTACCGGCTCGACGCGCTGAACAGCGCCATCAGTTGGGTGCCACAGGAGCCGTTTCTCTTTTCCGCCTCCATTGCCGAGAACATCGGGCTGGCCAAGCACGATGCCAGTCGTGCCGAGATTGAACAGGCCGCGCGGCTGGCCTCTATCCACGACGATATTGTGCGCATGCCGCTGGGCTACGACACGCCCGTCGGTGAAAAAGGCATTGCGCTGTCGGGTGGCCAGCGCCAGCGCGTGGCCATCGCCCGTGCACTGCTAACCGATGCACCGCTTTTGTTGCTGGACGACGCGTTGTCGGCAGTGGACACACAGACCGAAACCGACATCCTGCAGCACCTGCGCAGCGCGCGCACCGGGCGCACCGCAGTGATCGTCAGCCACCGACTCAGTGCGGTCATGGATGCTGACCACATTCTGGTGCTCAAGGACGGTAAAGTCAGCGAGCAGGGCAACCATGCCAGCCTGCTCGCATGCGATGGCTGGTACGCCGCACAGTGGCGCTACCAACAACTGGAGGCTAGCCTGGATGCCGCCTGATCACGATCCGCAATCCAGCCGAGCAAACCCGGTAACACCGCGCAATACCCGACGGGCGGTGGCCCTGCTATTGCACGCGGCCGCACCCGAGCGACGCCATCTGTTGCTGGGCACCGCCTGGTTGCTGGCGGCGGCTGTGATGGAGGCGGCTGGCCCTCTATTGGGCAAGTACTACATAGACCAATACCTGTTGCCCCAGCGTCTTGACTTGCAAATGATGGGTGTCTTGCTCGCGGGCATCGTCGTGGCAGGCAGTGTGGCCAGTGTGATTCGCTATGCCCAGCTGACCCGTTTGTCGGGTGTGGCCATGCGCTCGGTGCGGCGTTTGCGTGAAGAAGTCTACGGCCATGTGTTGCGCCTGCCCATGGCGTTCTTTGACAAGGCCATCACCGGGCAACTGGTCAGTCGCGTGACCAACGACACCGAGCAGGTGAAGAGCCTCTACGTGCAAGTGCTATTTGTCATGCTGGACAGCAGCATCGTGGTACTGGGCGCACTAGGCGCCATGGCCTGGCTTGACTGGCGCCTGATGCTGATCGTGCTGACGCTGATCCCGGCAGTGGTGGTCATTGTCTGGTTTTACCAACGCTGGAGCGCACCCGCCGTGGCCCGTGCGCGCCAGAAGCGTAGCGACATCAACGCCCAGATGTCGGAGTCCATTGCCGGCATGGCCGTGCTGCAAGCCAGCAACGCGCAGCAGCGCTTTCGTGACCGCTTTGACAAGACAAATCGGCAACACCTGGCGGCCCGCATGGCCGAGATGCGCGTCAACGCCTGGCTGCTGCGCCCCATGCTGGACTTCATCAATGTGGTGCTGCTGGCTGTGGTGATCTACAGCTTTGGCCAGCGCAGCCTGGGTGCGGTGGAGATCGGCGTCTTGTATGCCTTTGTCAGCTACATCGGGCGTGTGGTGGACCCGCTGATCCAGATTACCCTCCAGTTTGGACAGCTGCAGCAAGCCGTGGTGGCAGCGGCCCGGGTGGACGCGCTGTTGCAGGAGCAACGGCCAACACCCGTCGTCAGTGATGCCTGCATCCGCGAAGGGTCCATCCGGATGGAGAATCTGCGTTTTGGCTACGATCCAGCGACCGTGGTGTTGCACGATCTGTCGCTGGACATTCCTGCAGGCGGATTCTTTGGTTTGGTCGGTCACACCGGAAGTGGCAAGTCCACGTTGCTGAGTTTGTTGCTGCGCTTCTACCAGCCACAGGCTGGCAGCATTGCGCTAGATGGTGTTCCCTTGGCAAGCTTTAGCGACGCACAATTCCGTGCCGATGTGGGCCTGGTACCGCAAGATCCGTTTCTACTGGCTAGCACCGTGCGCGACAACATCGCCATGGGGCGGGATCTGACCCAGCACGCGGTGGAGACGGCGGCGCGTGCTGCCCACTGCCACGATTTCATCGTGCAACTGGAGCAGGGTTACGACACCCTGCTGGGAGAAGGCGGCGCGCGCCTGTCGGTGGGGCAAAAGCAGCTGATCGCGATTGCACGCGCGCTGGCTGGGCAGCCGCGCATCCTGTTTCTGGACGAAGCCACAGCCCACATCGATTCCGAGACCGAGCAGATCGTGCAAGTGGCGTTGTCGGAGTTGCATGGGCGCGTGACGGTGGTGGCAATTGCCCACCGCCTGTCCACGATACGTGCTGCCGATTGCATCGTGGTGCTCAACCATGGCCGCATCCACGAGCAGGGTACGCATGATGCCCTGATGGCTCTGGATCAGGGCATCTACCAGCGCTTGTACCTGTTGCAGCAGATGGGTGAGTAGTCGGGCGCGCGTGGGTTGGCGCCGGACTTATTTTCCAGCTGGCACTGCGGTTTGTGCGTCGTGTTTCTGCTGGCGGATGGCCTTGCTGTCACGGTGCGCTTCGCGTTGCAGCTTGCGGCGCTCAGCGCGGGTAACCGTGCCGTCGGCCTTGGCTGCAGCTTCATCGGCTGCCAGTTTGGCTTCGCGCTTTTGCAGGCGGTTGGTTTCCTTGGCGGTGAGCTGACCGGAGGCTACGCCCTGGTCAATTCGTTGCTGTTGATTGGCTTCGCGTTTGTCCAGATTGGGGGTTGCGGGTTGTGCCATTGCCAATCCTGCCATGGTCAAAGCCAATGCGGCAACGAGTGTCTTTGTCTTCATGAGAATCTCCGGTGTGTTGGATGCATGGAACGACTCCATCGGACTACAACGCCGCTGCCACCCCATGGGGTTGACCGTGCGCGGGTCGGGTTCTGTAAAAGTTTGTGAAGTACGCAGGTACTAGCGCATGGGGCGTTCAGTCGCGCGGCTCGCTCCAGAGTTTTCCGCCCGTGGCCCAGTTTTCGCGTTTCACATCGGTGATCAGGATGTCAACGGACTCCGGTGAACCGCCCAACACTTCGACGGTGACGCGGGTGATTTCTTCGGCCAGTTTCTTCTTCTGTGCAATGGTGCGGCCTTCGAGCATTTCAATATGGTAGGTAGGCATGGGAGTCCTTTGGGAGGTCAATGGAAAGGGATTGATTCAGGGAGCAGAGGGATCAGGGAGTGCCGCCGCAGCACAGCGGGCACATACGCAGGCCAGCCGTCGGGCGTCGGTTGGAATGCGCTCAAGCAGCGTCGGTGCAAACACGACCGTGGTACACCAGCACGGGTCTTGGGCCACCCCTGTTTCGCGCTGCATTTCGTTGGCGCACTGGTTGCTTTGACCGCACAGCGAACACATGCGGGGGTCGACTCTGGGGGCAGGGCGGGGCAATATTTCGGACATGGCGGGTTGTGGGCTGGACCCCTCAGTTTAGACTGAGGGGGTTTTGACTCATCCCCTGTTGCCCTTGCGCTCCGCCCCCTCACTGTTCCACGCCCCAAGAAACACCTGGCTCTTATTGTTCCTGGTGTGCTCCCTGCATTTCGGCATGGGTGCGCTGCTAGGGTTGTCGGTGGATGAAGCGCACTACGCGCTGTACGCCGTGCATCTGGACTGGAGCTATTTTGACCATCCACCGCTGGTGGGGTGGGCCCAGTGGCCGTTGGTGGCGCTGAATGCGCCCACGTGGGCCATGCGGCTGGTGCCCGAACTAGTTTGGCTGGCGACTGCGCTACTCGCCTACCGACTGGCAGAGCGTCTGAACGCCAGTACTCAGCCAATGGTGCCAACCGGGCAGGCCGGTCTTTGGGCGGTGGCTGCGCTGGCCTTGGCACCCCTGTTGCATGTGCTCGGAATTGGCCTGCTACCCGACACTTTGTTGATGTTTTTCAGTGTCGCCCTGTTGGGGCTAACGTGGGACCTGATGGATGGCAACATTGTGCGCCGGCCCTTGCCATGGGTAGCTCTGGGTGCGGTGTTGGGCCTGGCGGGCCTGAGCAAATACACCGCCATACTGGCTGCTGCGGCGGTCGCGCTGTGTCTGATGCTGGCACATGGCGTCGCGGTCCTGCGCAATGTCTGGTTGTGGATGTCCGTAGCGATAGGCTTGTTGCTGGTCATGCCTGTCGCCTACTGGAATGAACGCAACCAATGGATCTCTTTTGTCTACCAGGCTCAGCATGGGGCGGGCGGCGGCTGGCAAGTAGCGCATCTGCTACGGTTCCTGGTGGTGCAGCTGCTGGTCTATGGACCGCTGCTTCTATGGGGTTTGGCGGGCGTGCCCCGGGCTCAGGGAGCGTCCCCGCGCGCCTTGCTGCTGTTCTTTGTTGTGCCGTTCGTGGTGCTGGCCGCGCTCTCGGGTGGCGGCACCAGCCTGCCGCACTGGACGGCACCCGCCTGGGCGGCGCTGGCTCCGTTTGCCGGGGTGGGGCTCGCACACGCTATGCAGAACGGGCATCGCTGGGTGATCTGGGGGCTGGTGGTGGTGCAGGGCCTGGTGAGTGCTGCTGCGCTGGGCCTGATGCTGACCGGCGGTGTGCCGTTGTTCACCGGTGCCACCGGCCAAGGCAATAGCGCTAATCCATCCAACCCCTTTGCAGATTTACACGGTTGGGACGCGGCAGGTAGCCGCGCCCGCGTCCTGGCCGAGCAGCACGGACTGCAGAGTGTGGGTGTACAAAACTGGACCCTGGCCAGCCGACTGGGCTGGTATGCCAGTCCCCTGCCGGTGTATGTCCTGGAGGATCGGTTCGACCAGTTCGACCTGTGGGCGGGTGATCTGCCAGCGGGGGGTAACACGCTATTTGTCGATTGGTCCCAGCTGGCCTACATGGCGCCAATAGGCGACAACGGTTTTACCGACTGCACCTTGCTGGAGACGCAGGACGTGCGGCGGCTGGGTACCACCATCGCCACCTTCCGGTTCTACGCTTGCCACAACTGGTCGGGGCAGCCGCGACCCCGTCTCCGAGGTGCTTCCTGATGCAGGTTCCTGCTATTCCGTTGCGCTGGTGGCTGCTGCCCTTCGTGCTGTTCGCGTTGAGCGCGCCGCTGTGGCTGCACACCTTTGAGCCGGCCAGTTTTGTAGTGATCAATACTTTTTTTGCGCCGGTCGCGGCGCCGGTGTGGACGGGGCTTTCACTGCTGGGCAATGCCTGGGGCATTCTGGGGGTGACCGCGCCGCTGCTGGTGCGCGCGCCCCGGCTGCTGTGGGCCTGGTTGTGCGCTGCACCCTTTGCCATCGTGTTTGCCCGTGTGGGCAAAGGGCTGATCGAAAGCCCGCGACCGGCCGCCGTCGTGGATAACGCCCAGATGCGCGTGGTGGGTGAACTGCTGCATAACGTTTCCATGCCGTCGGGTCACACATTGACCGCGTTTACCGTTGCGTCAGCGATCTATTTCGCATTGCCCCAGAAAGGGCGTGCCAAACATCTGTGGCTGTTTGTGCTGGCTGCGGGTACCGGTTTGTCGCGTATTGCTGTGGGCGCGCACTGGCCGGGTGATGTGGCAGTGGGCATGAGCCTGGGGCTGCTGGCTGGCATGCTGGGCACACGCCTGCTGGCACGCATGGGCAGCAAGCATCTGTTGCCTACTGCGTGGAGCTTGCGCCTGGTCGCAGCACTTCTGGTGGCTACCGTTTACACCCTGCTGACTGAACCTCAGGATTTCGAGGAGAACTGGCCGGTGCAGTACGTCCTAGTTTTGGTTGTGGTCGCAGCACTTTATACTTTTGCCAAACAGAATTGGGCGGCATACCGAGCGGCCCGTCAGTGGAGTGCGTAAAACAATGAACCAGAATGCTGTCAAATTGGTGCAGGAGTCGTGGTGCAAGGTTGAGGCTGCAGGCCCCGTAGCTGCGGAGTATTTTTGCCACACCTTGCTGGGAAACAGGCCGTGGTTGACGGCCGATTACATTGGCCACCTGGATGAACGCGACGCCATGTTGATGCAGACCTTTGGCCAGTTGATCCGGGGAATGCACAGACTCGATAGCCATGCATCCCTCCTCTTGCAGGTCGGGCGGATTAACGCCTGTTGCGGCATTCAGACGCACCACTATCCCTACTTTTCAGTGGCCCTGCTGCAGACCCTAGCGCACCTTTTGGGCGATGAATTTTCCGAGCCGGTCAGACACGCGTGGACCAAGGTGATCGGGACCATGACCCGGCTGATGCTGGCGGGCGCAAGTGGAGCGTCGGGCGCGAGCTTCGCGATCCGGCAGAGCGCGGAAGACCGGCGCTACCAGCGTCGGCGGGCGGCACGCGACCTGGGCGGGATCAGGGGCTACCACCGACGTTCGGCGCCCGAGAGCAATCGGCGCAATCTTGGCACCCATGCGCCTAGTGTGATCGCGCGTCCTGCGATTTGAGTTCCTCCATCAGCGGGTCGGGCTGACCGCCTGCTGCCAGGTGACTCTTGTACCAAACCGCCAGGATGCTCGTCACCACGGGCCCCGGATCTTGCAGAACTTTCGTGAAATCAAGTCCGTTGATGTTGCAGACCCGCTTGACGAGGTCCATGTCGAGGTCAATGGCATCCAAGTCGCAGCGGCGAATCTTCAGGTCGGCGAATGTGTAGCCCTCTGGAAGCTTGAGGGTCAGGAGTGAATCGGTTTGCATGGCGTGTGTGCAGCGGAATGGTTCGGCAAGCCTTGATTGTCGCAATCCCGGGAGTACATTAGCGATCTCATTGTGTGCATCCCAAAGTTTGAAATGAAAAAATTTACCTTAACTGCATTGCTGCTGGCATCAACCGTGGTCTATGCGCAATCCTCCACTGCCAAAAAAGACCTGGTTGCCAAGATTCTGATTTTGCAGCAGCCGGCCATAGAACAGACTGCACAAGCCCTGGTCGAACGACCCGCCATGCAGTTGCACCAGCAGGCAGGCCTGGCGCTACAGACCCGAGTGGCGCCTGAAAAACGAGAGGCCGCTGCGAAGCTGGTTCAGGAAGACCTCAAGAAATATGTGGACGAGGTAGGGCCACAGGTTCGCCAGCAGGCGGTGAAGCTGGCGCCATCCACCATTGGCGCCCTGCTGGAGGAAAAGTTCACCGAAGACGAACTCAAGCAACTGATCGCCATCATCGAATCGCCGGTCAACCGCAAATTCACGCAGATGGGCGGTGAGTTTCAAAAGGCTCTGGGCGAAAAACTGATAGTGCAGACCAAGTCGGTCGTGGAGCCGAAAGTCAAGGCACTGGAGCAGGCCATCGTCAAGCATCTGGGCTTGCCACCCGCGCCGGATGCCAAGGCTTCGGAAACCCCGGCCAAATCGCCCAAGAAATAGCTTGAGGGCGACTAGCGTGCGTCTGGCCTGTGCTGCGCAAGACGCAGTGCCAGCGCACTCAAGGCCTCATACGCCGCACCGGTCGGCGCATCCCAGGCGGCCACCGCCGCACCCTGGCGTGCGATAGCGTACGTGTCGCCCCGCGCGGCGGGGCCTGTCAACGCAGCCTGTGGGCCCAGCGCGGTGATGTTGGCCACCGCGTTGCGCAACAGGGCAGAACGCAAGTGCACGATCACGTCGGCGGGTACGCCGGTGGACTGCCACAAATCCTCCGCGGTGGCTTGCAACACGGGTAGAAAGTTGGTCGCGAACACAGCTGCTGCGTGGTAGAGCAATTTGTCACTGCTGGCTACGTCAAAGCAGCGCGCACCGATGGTGTGGAAGGCGACGCGCAGTGTGGCGCAGGCCGTTGCATCGCCCTCCAGCGCGCACGGCGTCCCCGGGAATTGCGCAATGGCGCTGGGCACCGACGCGAAACTGAGGATGCAATGTGCGCTGGCCACACGCCAACCCAATGCCGCCAGCGGCGCAAGTGACGCAGTGCTTTGGGCGCCACTGCAGTGGAAAACGATGGGTGTAGTCGCTCCGTCTGCGCCTAGGCGGGAACTTGCAGCGGTCTGTGCCAAGGACTGCGCGCAGTCCGCCAGTTGTGCGTCTGGCACGCCCAACAGCCAGATGTCGGCACTGCGCAGGGCGTTCATTTGCGCCACGGCTTGCCCAGCACCGATCACACTGCACGCCGACTGCGCGCTGTGCAGGGCAGTGGTCAATACGTCCTGCACCGCAAAACTGCCCTGGGCATGCCAGAGGCTGGCCAGGGTTTGCGCCACCCGCCCGGCGCCAATCAGGTTCAGTGTTGGCAGGTAGGGGGCGGCGCGAGCGGAGCTTGGCATGGGGGTGTTTGTCGTCTTAACGAAGGGTACAGCTGTCGCCAACGCCGTCTCGCCATACGCGCACCTGCACCAGGCCGGGCACGGCATCGGTCATTGCACGCCAGATGAACGCAGCCAGGTTTTCCAGCGTAGCGGGTCCCAGGCCCGGCACTTCGTCGAGCAAATGGTGGTCCAGTTGCGGGCGCAACTGCTCAACGGCCTGGCGTACCAGCCCCAAGTCGATAACCATTCCGGTCGCCGGATCGACGTTGCCTGTCAATGTGACCTCTGCGTTGTAGGTGTGGCCATGGATGCGGCGGCTGCCTTCGGCCTCGATATCGCGGCGCAGGGTATGGGCGGCGTCGAAGTAGAACTTCTGGCTGATTTCGCAGCGGGTGGGTTTTTGGGCGGTTGGGGGGCTCATCGGATGCCTGAGATCTTGTGGGTTTGCAGGGACAGGCGCCATGCCGGGCGCTGCAAGCACTGCGCAATGCAGGCTTGGGTGTTAGCGTCGCGTTGCGGGTTGTCCATGGGTTGCAGGTAACGGTGGCTAAAGTTAACCGCCTCACACTCGGCCAGGGTGATACCGGGCTGCGGCCACACCAGCTTGAGCTCATGGCCCTGGCGTTGCACCCAGGTGGAACCGGCCTTGGGGCTGACGCAGATCCAGTCGATGCCCGGCGGTGCCGCGATGGTTCCATTGGTTTCTACGGCGATGTGAAAGCCCTGCGCATGCAAGGCGTCAATCAGGGCGACATCCACCTGCAACAATGGCTCACCACCGGTCATCACGACAAAGCGGTGGGCTGTATCGGTGCCAGGCCACTGGGCTGCGATGCGTTCGGCCAAAGCCTGTGCGGTGTCAAACTTGCCGCCCAACGTGCCATTGGTTCCGACAAAGTCGGTGTCGCAAAACTGGCAGACGGCGCTGGACCGGTCTTGCTCACGCCCTGACCACAGGTTGCAGCCGGCAAAGCGGCAAAACACCGCCGGGCGGCCCGCGTTGGAGCCTTCACCCTGCAGGGTATAGAAAATCTCTTTGACCTGGTAGCTCATGGGGTGCGCCCCGCATGCCTATGCACCCCACGGTGTGGGGATACGAGGTTTTTGTACATGGTAGTCCTCTACATGGCTCCGGATGACAAAAGGCAAAGCCCGCCGGAGCAGCGGGCCTTAGGGGTATTTTACTGTTCACTGCGCGATCATTGGTGTTCCGCTGAGTTTGTAGACTTCAGGTATGTACTTCTTCAAGATACCAACCAGTGCATCCGCTTCGGCTTTTGACACTGGCGGAAATGGCGAGTGGTAAGTTGTCTCGTTTCTGCGGGTGTGCGCCTTGATGATGAGTGCCATCTCGGGTGGTGTCATCTTCAGGTCACTGCCTACGCGCTGGATCACCAAGTTGCGCCCAGCTGCTTTGGCACGCACGCAGTAGAACTCCTGCACCGCTTGCACCAACTGAAAGTAGCCTTCGTATGCCGACGTGAACCGTTGCATCGACAAGTTGGCGTCGATTTGATTCGCCCCTGTCAAGTAGTCCTGCGCATTGGTGAGGTACAGCGCCAACGCGCCTGGTGTTTGCGCCACCTCTTCCAAGGCACCGGTCTTGATAAGGTTTTGGTATTCAGTGGGACGCTGCATGGGGAAGAATCCTTATTTGTGAGGCTTCAGAAATCTGAGCCAGAACCGGGTCGGTTTGCCGTAGCTTGGCCCACTCCGCTGCACCGTATAGGTTCAAATGTACCGCTCGCCCGAGGGACTTTTCCGCCTCCAGCAGGGAGGTGCTTACCTCCATCAGCGGTGCATTGCCTACTACGATCAGGTCGATGTCACTGGCGTGCGTGTCGGTCCCTCTTGCCACCGATCCAAAAACAAATGCCTCGTCGATTTGGGCTTGGAAAGGCGCCAGCACCGCACGCAAAGGCTCTGCGAGCCCAAACGATTTCAAAACAATGGCGCGCAGTTCTGGGTAAAGAAAGAACGTGGTGTTGACCTTGATGCAGCGTTGCCGCGCGCGTCGTGGGCCTTCCTGCAATACCCCTGCAGCCAACAAGCGCTCAATCTGCCGCTGTCCGCCCCCGTTGCCGCCCCCCGCGTGCGCCAGCAGCTCGTTAAGCGTAAAGCTGTGCTCTGGGTCGGCAAACGCCACGCCCAGCACCCTTTGCATGCTTGGCGTGAACAGAAAATCTGCTGCACTCATTAAATCCCCTCTGTAGGGATCGTTACCCCTGATTGGGGGATTTTGACACAAATAACGCATGACGTGACAACGTCTCCCGCCGCCAAGGGCAAGGATGCATTGCGGTCCAGTCGGTTGATGGTGACAGGCAATGACCTGCGGGAATACTCAGACGAAACTGTCAAAAATCTTGCATTGCATTGTGCTAACTTGTTGAGAAAGAGAATCTTCCTCTGGCTCGATTTTTGTGCATGTCTCTCACTTTTCAAATTTCTAGCGTGATACATCCAATGCAAACCAAAGCCTCCCTCAAAACTCTTCTGGCCACCAGCAGCATCGCTGCGGGTCTGTTGCTGGCTGCCCCGGCACAAGCCGCCGTGATGGTGGGAGGCTCGGCCCTGCTGGCTTCGGGTGACGCGGACCAATTGGAATCTTGGCTGGGTGAAGGGGCGATTACGCTGACCAACACTTTCACCAAGCAAGCGGGCGACGATGCTGTCTATTTTCATGCTGCAGCGGATGGCAAGGGGCTTACCTTCGTTGTGATGTACGGAACCGAAAACAGCACCGGCAAGTCGGCGGTGTACGGCGGATATGACCCACAGTCCTGGCGTTCTTCAAGTGGCTGGAATGTCACCCCCAATGTGACGGAGTGAACCGGATTCCTGTTCCACCTGGCACGGACCAGCTATTTGGTCAGCGGATGACACCATTGTCAGGTGGGGCATGGGCAGGGTGGGACGCCGGTCTAAACCAAACTTACAACGATACTAGCTTCGGCCCATCATTTGGAAGCGGTCTCGATATTTGGGTGAATGAGGCGCTCAGTTCGGGTCACTCGGTTCTTTGGTCCTATGCGGATGACAACGCGACAACAAAGCGGACGTCCATCATCGACGGCAGCATATACACCGACGAGAATATTTCAATCACCGGTATTGAGGTATTCACGATCAGCCTGATTGGCGCGGTGTCCGAGCCGGGCTCCCTGGCACTGGCAGGCTTGACGCTCGCGGGTTTGGCGGCTGCTCTTCGGCATCGTCCAGCGGGTACTTTGACCGCGTAAACCCGCTTCAAACCACCAACGGATCTTCCTGCATGGCTTCCATCTGTTCTTCGAGCATCTGCACCTGGCCCTGCCAGTAGTCGCTGGAGCCAAACCACGGGAAGTTGACGGGGAAAGTGGGATCATCCCAGCGCCGGGCCAGCCAGGCGCTGTAGTGGATCAGGCGCAGCGTGCGCAGTGGCTCGATCAGCGCCAGCTCGGCACGGTTGAAATCCCGGAACTGCTCGTAGCCGTCCACCAGTGCGCCCAGTTGACGCGTGCGCTGGCTGCGGTCGCCGCTGAGCAGCATCCACAGGTCTTGCACGGCGGGGCCGGTGCGGGCGTCGTCCAGGTCGACAAAATGCGGACCGGGGCCGGCGGCGGGGGCTGCGTCGGCCGGGGTCCACAGGATGTTGCCGGGGTGGCAGTCGCCGTGCAGGCGCAAAACCGCCACGCCCGAATCATCGAGGTCTTTTTGGCCACTAGACCTCGTCAATACTGCATGAGTAGCTACTAAATCAATAGCGTTTGTGCAAACCTTGGTCCAGGCGGATTGCACATCCAACGGCACCTTGTCGTGCTCCAGCAGCCATTGCATGGACTCCACACCAAAGCTCTGTACGTCCAGACGCGGGCGGCTGGCAAACGGCTTTTTGGCGCCCACGGTGTGGATGCGCGCCAGGAAGCGGCCGATCCACTCCAGTACCTCGCCATCGTCGAGCTCGGGAGGGCGCCCGCCGCGTCGGGGGCTGGCGCTGAAGGCAAAGCCGCCAAAGTGGTGCAGCGTCTGTGGTCCACCGGCGAAGGGACCCTGCAGCTTGAGTGGCCCGACGGCAGGTATTTCAGCGGCCATCAGCTCTGCGGCAAAGTCGTGCTCTTCCTGAATCTGGGCATCGCTCCAGCGCTCGGGGCGGTAGAACTTGGCAACGACGGCCGTGCCGTCTTCGAGTTGCACCTGGTAGACGCGGTTCTCATACGACGACAGGGCGGTCAACCGACCGTCGCCGCGCAGGCCCACGCTATCGAGCGCGTCGAGTACGACGTCCGGCGTCAGTGTTTCAAAGGGATGGCGCACTCAGTCCTTGTGGCGGTTGTTTTGGTTGGGCGTGAAAAACATGGCCACGCCTACGGCGATCAGGATCGCCGGCCACCAGGTCTTGAACAGATCGGCCAGACTGACATTGATGAGCCCAAGATTGGTCAGCAGAAAAAACGTGCCGAACACGATCAGTGCGATGGCAGCGACATTGCCCTTCATGGTGAACCCCTCATTTCAAAAAGAATGAGGGCATTGTCGCAAGGTTTGGGATGTCGGCGAGCGCTTAGCCCAGTGGCCCCAAATCGTCGCCATAGAGTGCGGCGTCGTCCGAGCCCGAATCGGAGAACCCTCCTGCGGTAGACGTGTCTTTTGAGCTGCTGTCACCCAACAGTTCAAAGGGCAGGGATTGCTTGACCAGGATGATGGTACAGGGCGCGTCCATCGCCACCTTGATGGGTACGGTGGCGACGAAACGCTGCGTTTTCAGCCCGTGCGTGGCCGCTCCCATCACGATGACGCTGACGTGGTTGCCCCGGGCATAGTCCAGAATGGCCTGGGCCACGTCGCCCGATTCGAGCACGTGGAACGAGGTCTGGTGGCCGGGGTGGTCCAGCGGCTGGGCCCACTGGCGCAACGTCGTCAGGTAGCGGCGGTGGACGTTGGTTTCGCTTTTGTCTTCATCGGTGCTGCTGGTCTGCCCGGACGAAATGACCGTAACACAGGCCAGGCGTGCCCCGATGCGGGTGCCCAGCGAGCGGGCCACAGCCTGGCGCAAGGAATACAGCGTTGCATCGGTCACGTCCTTGTGGGGCACGGCCACCATCACGATGGGCACTTCGTCGATTTGTTGTGCTGCGATGGGACTGGGCTTGTACTGCATGCCCGCCGCCTTGATCCATCTCTTGAAGTGCGTGCCAAACCGGGTGCCCGTGACATTGGTTCCGCGGTGGGTGATGGTGATCTGCTCCGGATGTACCAGATCAAAGGCCAGGTGCGCCGCCGATGGGTAGCGGTGCGCGGCTTCGGGCTCCAGGCAACGCATGACCACTTCTTGCAGCCAAGGAGGCAATTCGGGCTTGAGCTTGCGTGGAGGTACCGGGTCCACCCACAGCCGTTGCCGCAAGCCGCCATCGGTTTGAGGGGCACCAAAAGGCAGCCGTCCGGTGCACAGCTGGTAGAGCATGACGCCGACCGCAAAAATGTCGCTGCGTGGGTCGCCGCGCACACCCACCACTTGCTCGGGCGCAATCCAGGCAGGGGAGCCTACGGCCTTGCGCAACTGCTCAGCCAGCAGATCGGGGTAGTGCGCGTGGCACGACAGGCCAAAGTCCAGCAGCACAGCCGTGCCGTCCCCGCGGAACAGCACATTGGCGGGCTTGAGATCCAGATGCACCGTGTTCTGTTGGTGCAGGGCATGCAAGGCACGGGCCATCGCTGAGCCTAGCCAGGCGATCTGCTCGACGCTGGGAGGTGTTTCAGAGTCCAGCCAGTGCTCCAGGGTCTCGCCCGTGACGTACTCCATGACCAGATAGGGCACGCGGGAAAGGTCGCCAGCGGCCACAAAGCGCGGCACATGGCGGCCCTGCAGCACCTGCATGATCTGGCACTCGATCTCGAAACTGACAATGTTTTCCGCGCCGTCGCCCGCCGTCATGCGCGGAATCTTCATCGCCATGGCAAAGCCCGGGTCGCGCTGGCCGTCGGCGTAGTGCACGCGGTAGATGTGGGCCATGCCGCCGGAGTGGATGCACTCTTCAATCGTGAAGCCGTCCAGCTCGGCCCCGGGCTCCAGCAGTTTCATCGTCCATCCTCCAGACGCGCGGCAAAAAATTCGGGCAGACCAATGCGCCGAATCGCGTTGGCCGCCGCGTAGTGGTCGTAGGGCACGCGGTGAAAGGTCAGCTGCGCGCGGTCGGTGTCAAAAATGCAGTACATCGCGTGGAAATTGCCATCGCGCGGCTGGCCGACCGACCCTACCGTGCACAGCCATTGGCGGTGCTTGGGCACGGGCACGGCCACGCCGGGCTGCGGCGTGAAGGGCATCAGTCCATCACCGGCGCCGCGGTAGTACAGGGTCTGAAAATGGACGTGGCCCCCGAAAACATAACGCACGCCGGGCCACTGGACCGCTGCGTCCATGCTGGCTTTGGCGGCCCGCTGGTCGTAGACATAGCGCCACAGGTGAGGCTCGTTGGCACTGGCGTGTACAAACAGCACGCTGTCGTCGTGCAGGGTCAGCGGCAGGTTGGTGATCCAGTCCTTCTGGGAGGCACTCAGCTGCTGACCCGTCCACGCGGCGCTGCTGTCGCCTATGGTTTTGACTTCGGCGGGGGGATTGACGGCCATGGCATCGTGGTTGCCCTGTATGGCCATGGCACCTTCCTCGGTGAGCAGCATGATGCGGTCTACCACGGCACCCGGGTCCGCGCCGTAGCCGACCATGTCGCCCAAAAATACAAAACGCTGCGCCTGCTGCGCCCGGGCATGCGCCAGGCAGGCGTCGAGCGCCTGCAGGTTGGCGTGGATGTCAGACAGTAGGGCAAAGCGCACAGAGTCTCCTGTTTAGGGCGCCACCATTTTGCAGTGACGCATGCGCAATCATGCCTCAGTTGACTGACGCCAAGTTTGCATTTACAGGGAAAGTATGTGGCCCAGTCGCGGGTCGCCTTTGCCGCCCAGCACCTGCTGGTACGCGGCCTGCACAGCCGCCGCGCCCACATGGTGCTCGACATGCAACCAGGGGCGTTCGGGTCGCGACACCGCCGCCGTAAACGCCTGCCAGGACTGCACCAGCCGTTGACCCAGGCCCTGTGGGCCCCATTCGCTGCTGCGCTTCTTGATTTGTGCGGGTGCGAAAAATAGTGTGGCCTTGGGGCCGGGCACATCTTTTGCGCCGCCCATATCCGACACATGGGTGGCGCCTATGGAGCTGCTGTACCGCAGACCGGTGCAATGGGTATGCAGCGCCTTGCGCAGTGGCGCATTGCCGGCAAAGTCCACGTAGATGCTCGGTGCGTCAGGCGCAATCTGGTCCAACTGGTCATACGTCAACACCCGGTGGTAGCAGCCCAGGCTTTCGCAAAAAGCCACGTTGCCGGGCGATGTAAGACCGACCACTTCGATGCCTTTGCGCTGGGCCAGCTGAAAGGCCGTGCCGTAGGCGGTCTTGCTGGACGCGCTGGACAGCAACAGTAGGGCGGGCCGGGTTGCATCGGCGGTGGCGCCAAAGAAATCGTTGTCGGCCAGAAAGTCGTCTATCAGCCACGAAGTGATGAACAGCGGGCGCAGCAGGGCCTGGATGTCCTCGGTGTCGGCCGCGTAGAACGGGTCGGCCGCACAGCGCATGTACTGGTTGTAGACCATGTGCAACTGGGCCCGGTGTGGCGCGGCGTCAAAGAACGAGCCGGCTGACACTTTCGCAGGTGTCAGATCGACGGCACTGGACATTGGAAAGTAGCCATACAGGTGTTCGCCCACGGCCACATCCGGGTGGCGTGACTCGCGCACGGTGCCAAAACCCCAGACCGGAATGCGGCCCCAGGCGATACCGTCACCCGAATCTGCCACCGGGTAAAACTGCCAATACTGCATGGCATCGCCCATGGCCGCGTAGGTGATGTTGTTGGAGGTCAACGCAAAGCGTTCAATGCCCACGCGCACGTGACCATCGGCAAGTGTGCCCATGGGTGACGTGCGCACGGTGGTGGTGGTCAGCTGGGCCTTGCGGACCAGGAGTTCAGTCGTGTCGGAGGTGTTCATGCCTCTACCTTAATGCAATTCGGCAGGGCCATCAACTCACCAAGGGCGCTGCTGCGACAGGCCGGCTACAGCCAGACTCCGCTGTGCGGCATCTGTATCGGGTGCGCGGTGTCGCCGCTGAGTACGAAGGCGCCAATCAGGAAACTGAGCAGCGAGACAAAAATGCTGGCGAAGAACGCCGTCCAGAACCCCGACACCGAAAAGCCTTTGACCAAAGCGGCCACCAACTGGATCATCAGGGCATTGATCACCAGCAAGAAAAGACCAAAGGTGATGAGCGTCAGCGGTAGTGTCAGAACGATGAGCAGGGGTTTGACCAGCGCGTTGGCAAAACCCAGTAGCAGCGCGGACACGATCAACGAGAAGGTATCGGCGAACCGCAACCCCCGAAAAACACCACTGGCGACCCACAGCGAGACGGCGGTGATGCACCAGTGCAAAAGGAAGGGTTTGAGTTCGTCAAGCATGGGCGGGGGTCGTGATGATCAAAGGCACAATATACCCCGAACAACGAAATGCACCATAGCATCGGGTGCTATTGAAATAATAGCTGGATAGCCTTATTTTGTGAGGGCTAGGTACCGATTCTGTTAACGCGTTCCCTCTGTAACCAACGGGCCGCCGTAAAGGGTGTTTTGACAATGCTGTATCCCGCCCTCCATGGTTAGAAGATTGGTCCTCATGCCCGGCATGGACGGGACTGGGGAATTGTTCGTACCATTTGTCCATGCCCTGGGCTCAGCCTGCCAGGTGAAGGTGATCCGGTACCCGGGTGATGTTGCGATGGGATATGCCGAGCTGGAGGCCTTTGTCCGCAAGCGATTGCCAAAGAAAGGCCGCTATGTCGTTTTGGGCGAATCGTTTTCCGGCCCAGTGGCGGTGCGCCTTGCGGCGGCCCCGCCACCGGGCCTGATTGGCGTCATCCTGTGTTGCACGTTCTTGAAGAACCCGCGACCCAGCCTGTCGGGCCCGCGTTGGTTGATGGACATGGCGCCTGTGAAGCGCGTGCCGGTCGGAGTCATGGCTGCAGTGATGATGGGTCGCTACTCGACGGCAAGCCTGCGCGCGGCACTGGCCCATGCATTGGTGCAGGTGTCCGACGCAACGCTGAAAGCGCGCATGCGTGCGGTTCAGGAGGTTGATGTGACGCGGGACCTGGCGTCGGCAAAGATCCCGGTCATGTACCTGCAAGCCGAACAGGATTACGTCGTACCGAAGGATGCGGCGGCTGAGGTTCAGGCACAACTTCCTTCTGCAACGGTTATATCGATCAACGGCCCCCACTTTTTGTTGCAGACGCGGCCAACTGCCGCAGCGGCAGAAGTTGTAAGCTTCATCCGTAGCCGAAAGAGCGTTTCCCCATGACCCAATTGTCCCCCATGACCGAACCTGCATTCGCTGACTATCTGGCGTTTGCGATTCCTGATTTTGCCCGGGACAAGGTGCAAGCCGGTCAATGGGCAGAGCACGAATCGCTGGAGCTTTCGCGCACGGGCTACGTCGAATTGTTGCCACAAGGGCTGGCCACGCCGGACAATTTTTTCTACACGGTGCGCGATGGAGCCTTGCTGGCGGACATCGGCATGCTCTGGTTTGCGGCACAGCAGCGTGCCGGCCAAAGGATCGCCTATGTGTATGACGTCTACATCCGACCAGAGCACCAGCGCAAGGGGCACGCCAGCCGCGCCTTCGCCGAGCTGGAAGTCGAAGTCCGCAAGCACGGTCTGTCGGGCATAGCCCTGCACGTGTTTGGCCACAACGCGGGGGCACAGGCGTTGTACCAAAAGCTGGGTTATGTGCCAACTAACATCAATATGTTCAAGCTGCTGACCAGCGCCGCTGCGCCAAGACCGACACAGACCCGCCAAGGCTGAAGCTACACTCAACAATCATCATTGCGCGCGGCAGGGAATGCCTCCGCTCACGACACGGAGGATTGGGACCATGGGGAGTCGTTTGCTACGGCAGGTGCATGTCGATTGTCTGGGGTGCCATATTCATGGACCTGGTCATCCCGACCCGCGCCAGGCCTGCCTCAACGTGTTGGAGCGGCTGGGTCTGGCGGATTTGGAGCCGATGGTTGTCGCAAAGCACCTGCACGGGTCGCAGGCGAATTTTCTGTCCCTGAAACTCCACCCCGACCAAGTGCAGCATTGGGCGCCTGGCCTGGATACGCTGGGGTTGGCCGCCACCCTGAAGCTTGACACGACGGGCAGCCGACAGGATCTGGCCCGCGAGATTGTGGTCGCCATGCTGATGGGGCCGGTGGCCTTCGAGTTTCCCAGCGTGGACGAACTGGTGAGTGCTGTCCATATTCGCATCAACATTGTGCAGGCAGCGCGCAAGACGATGCTGGCCTTTCACACCATGCAGGCCGAGCGCCCGCAGGACTGCTGGCAGTACGATGAAGACCGCGGCTTCGTACTGCGGCCTGGGGCTTCGCTGATAACGGCACTCGTCAAGGCAACCCAGCCCGAGGTGTCGGGCGAACTGTATTCCTTCTCCTGCTACCGCGCCTCGGAATATCTCATTCTGCTGGGCATCGCGCAGGAGTTGGAGCGTTGCAATCCTGCCTTGTACGTGCAATTGCAGTCCATGTGGGGTGCGAACCCTATCAAGTCAGGCCTGTTCCATGACGTCTTTCTGCATGAGCAGGGGTCCATGGATGCCCCCCTGCCGCCGCACTACTTTGTGCCTGGCGACCGTACCTGGTTTCGCAACCCGGATGAGGCATCTGCCGACGCGTCCGGGTTTGAGGGGTCGTGGGTGATGTATCTGGGGGGTGGTTTGTTCAACAACTTCTGGCAACGCGATCGGCCCTACACCATGGTGGCCAAGTACCTGGAGATCTACCACTGGCGCAATGCCGTGTACCGCGACGAGCAGGGGGAAGAATGCATCGACGAGGCCCGCGTCGCGCAGCTGGTGCAGCAGACCTTGCATGACCCCGCCGAAATAGCGCGCATTGTTGCGGTGATGGGTCGCTATCGCGAGGCACGCGGTGTCTATACCGATGCCGGGGGCTGTAATGACACGACGCGTGAGTTTGCGCGCTGGGTGTGCCCCGGCACGACAGATCTGGTCCTGCCCCAGTCCTAAAGACAATGCCACGGCGCCAACTGCACATCGACGCGGCCAAGGTTGTCGCGTCGCATCTCATTGTGCTGCACCACTTCACGGTGTATGGGCCATTGGCGGTTGCGCTGGACGTCGCTGCGCCGCGGCTGACGGACTTCTTCTTCGAATACGCACGCATGGCGGTGCAGGTGTTTCTGGTGATCGGCGGCTACTTCGCGGCCAGCTCTCTAGCGCCACATGGACACTTGCAGCTCTCGCATCTGATCCGGCGGATCGGGCAGCGCTATCTGCGTCTGGTATTGCCATTTTCTGTGGCCATGTTGTTGGTCTTGGTGTGCAGTGCCGTGGCGCGCAGCGGGCTACCGTCCGAGTTCATTCCGGCGGCCCCGGGGTTGCTGCAGTTGCTGGCCCATGCCGGGCTCTTGCACGGTGTGCTGGGTGTTGAGCCGCTTTCCATTGGCATCTGGTATGTGGCCATCGATTTTCAGCTGTACGTCCTGATGGCTTTCCTGCTGTGGCTTGGCAGGCGCCAGGCGCAGTGGCTGGTTGCAGTGTTGACGTTGACATCGCTGCTGGTTTTCAATCTGCAAGCCGATGGCGACAACTGGGCGCCATACTTTTTTGGCGCCTATGGCATGGGCGCATTTGCGTGGTGGGCGGGGCATTCACGCCACGCTGGACCGCGGCTGGTGGCGCTGGCTGGAGCGGGCGCGCTCGCATTGCTGTGGGACTTTCGGTTGCGCATCCTGCTGGCGCTGGCGGTTGCCCTGTGGCTGGGGGTTGCGCGCTGGCGCACTGCCCAGGATGGGACCGCGCATGCGCTCCCCGTATCCATGTCAAGGGCCGTCCGGGTGCTGGGGCGTTGTTCCTACGCGCTGTTCCTGACGCATTTCTGCGTGATCCTGTTGGCCAATGTCGCCTGGGCCCACTTGCAATGGACTTTTGCGGGCAGCGCCGGCCTGGTTACCCTGGTGGCCTGGAGCGCCTGCGTGGTACTGGCGCTGGCTTTTGAGCGCTATATCGAACGACCCCTTTCGGGGTTGCGGCTGTTTCACTGAATCAGGCAGACTGGTCAAACCACTACCCATTGGAGCAGCATGAACACACCACTTCGTTACGCGCTGGCCTGCCTTGCCATGGTGGGCCTGCATGGTCTGGCTGCGGCTGAGGTGCCCGTAGCCACCGCTGAGGCACTCATGCGCAAGTCGGGCGTCTGGGCGCAGTTGGGCGACGTAGTGGTACAGGTGAAGGCGGGGATAGCCCAGTCGGCTGCGACCGGCACGATGACCCCCGACGACGTGAAGCGGCTGGAGGAACTGGCAGAAGATGCCTTTGCGGCCCCCCGCCTGCGCGATGCCTTTCTGCGTGAGGTGTCGCAGCATGTGACGGTGGCACAGAGCGCGGACGCACTCAAGTGGTTCAACAGCCCGACGGGACAACTGATGACCCGTCTGGAAGAGACCTTTTCGGCCAACTTCGACGACATGCAGCGCGTGATGAACGACGGCAATAAAGCGTTGGGCAGTGCATCGGCCAAGCGGCATGCCCTGCTGACACAGGCTGTGCAGGCGACGCGCGCAGCCGAGGGCATGGTCGCCATGCAGATCAATACCACGTTGGGCGTGTTGCAGGGCGTGGCCAACGTGGCCCCCAGCGCATCCACACCACCGGCCCATGAATTGCGCCGGATGCTTGAAGCACAAAGGCCGCAAATGCTCGCGCAATCCATGGGCGTCATGTTGACCCTGTTTGCTTTGACCTACCAGACGGCCAGCGACAAGGCACTGGAGCAATACGTAAAGTTCCTGTCGTCGAAATCGGGCAGCGCACTGTCGGTCGCGATGAATGATGCGCTGGACAAATCCCTGTCTGGTGCCGCTCAGCGTTTGGGAAGCGGCATCCCGAAGGTGCCCGACGCGATGCGCCTCTAGCCCCGGCGCTGCGGCTAGGCCGCTTTGAACAGGTGCGAGAACGGTCGGCTCACGGTCAGGTTCTCGGGCCGGCCCTTGATCTTGACGGACGCCTGACCGCGAAAATCCCGCGTTACGTTTTCAATCGCCTTCGCATTGACGATGGTGGAGCGGTGGATTTGCCAGAACTTGTTGGCATCGAGTCCGGTCAAAATTTCCTTGATGGGCGTGCGTATCAGGGTGTCCAGATCGCGGGTGGCGACCAGTGTGTATTTCTCGTCGGATTGAAAAAACAGCACGTCATCGATGGCGATCAGGCGCAACTGGTTGCCAACGCTGGCCTTGATCCATTGCAGTGCCTCTGTGGCCGGGCGCAAGTGGGCCGATATCTGCGCGACCAGCGCGTCCAGATCCTGCGATGGCGGTGGCACCATGGCCAACCGTCCCTTGAGCCGGTCCACCGTAGCCTGCAGCCGCTCATCCGTGTACGGTTTGAGGACATAGTCCACTGCGTTGGCCTCGAACGCCTCCACCGCGTACTGGTCGAAGGCGGTCACAAACACCAGATGGGTTCGAACTGCCGGATTGGCTGCCAGGCATCTGGCCACTTCCACACCCGTCATCTCCGGCATCTGGATGTCCAGAAACGCCAGGTCGGGGTGGTGCCCTTCGATCGCTTCCAGGGCAGCTTCACCGTCGCCCACGTCGGCGACGATGCGCAGGTCGGGCCACATCCGGGCCAGCTTGGCTTTGAGCTGGGCCCGCAAAATCGGTTCGTCTTCAGCAATGATGGCGGTAGGGTGCATAGAGTGATTGTGCTACGGGCGGTTGCGTTTTGTCACCAGCCACCAGACCAGCAGCCCCATCAGGATGAAGGGCGATATCGCGGGCAGCAGCCCTATCAATATGGCTGCCACAGTAACGACCATGACGGCTACCAGCAGAAAGCCTAAACCGTACAGCACCCCCACCACAATGGCCACCGCCAATGCGGCCGCGCCAAACCCGATCAGCAGGCCCACGGAGCCGACGGCCAGGCTCTCGATGCCATCAAGCTGCAGGTCGCCCATCTGCACGGGCAGCCAGCCGGTGACCAGGGCAACGAAGCCCGCCAGCAGCAGGCCTGCCAGCACCAGCATCAGCACCATGAACATGCGGGCCAGCAAACGGACCCACACGCCGTGCGTTTTGCTGGTTGCGTACCAGACGCGGCGCCAGCCCTTGGGCGGCGCTGCGCTTTCGACTGTGTTCTGAGCAGTCGTCTCTACAGACCCGTGTATGGCCGACAGGTAGGCGGCAGACGATTGCAACGGCACCTCGATGCTGGCCACCACTCCCTGGGGTTCGTTGGACGTGAGGGTAAAACGACCGCGTGTGCCGTAGAGCGCTGCCAGGCGCTCGCGCAGGTTGCTTAAGCCCACACCACTGCCGGTTTGCATGGGCGTGTCAGACAGACCCCTGCCGGTGTCGCGCACCAATACGCGCAGCGTTTCGCCATGGCTTTCCAGCAGGCGCTCCACCACCACATCGATGCGGCCACCTTCGCGCTGCGGCTCCAGGCCGTGCTTGATGGCGTTTTCGACCAGGGACGGCAGCATCATGGGCGGGAAGGCGCAGGCCAGTACATCGTCGGGTGCCTGAATGCCAAACTCCAGACGCGAACCCATGCGCATTTGCAAAATATTGAGGTAGGCGCGCACCAGCTCCAACTCTTGACCGACCGTGGATGTGCTTTCGCGCATCTTCGGCAAGGAAGCCCGCAGGTACTGGATCAGGTGGCCCACCATCTGGTTGGCAGCGGGCGGGTCCACCTCATTCAGGGCCTGCACATTGGCCAGCGTGTTGTACAGAAAGTGGGGTTCCACCTGGGCCTGTAGGGCCTGCAGGCGTGCTTCGGTCACCTGGCGACTGACATCGCTCAATTCGGCTTCCCGCGTCTTGCGGTCTGCCAACGCCAGTGCGCTGCGTGATCGGCCGATGAAAAATTTGGCAATCAGCAGCACTACAAACAGCGGGATGAACGCAAGGATCAGCGCCGATCCGACCGCTACGCGCCAGACATCGCTGCCGACCTGGGCGCGGATATCGCCCCGGACTTCGGGGCTCAAGACCAGCGCGGTGCGGTCATCCGCGCGCTGACCCGGCCAGTGCACACCGATGGATACATCTTTAGCCGACCCGCTGGCGCTGGTGGCGGGTTTTGGAGGAATCGCGGGAATGGGCGGTAGTGCCGGGATGGCGGGAATCGCGGGGGTGGCCGCCTTGCTGGGGACACCGGGCACGCCAGGAACACCGGGAACGCCGGGGACGCCCGGCAGGCTGGCCCGCGATTCATGGCCGACGTTCTGCGCGGCGCGCAGTGCATTGAGGGCTTCGTGCGCTGATTTTTCGTTCTCGCGGGCAGACGTTACGAGTTGCTCCATCGATTTCAAAGTGGCGGCTGCGTCCACACCCTTGCCGCGCAGGCGCTCCATCGTGTCAGTACGGGCCTCTTCTACCGCTTCGCGCGCTTCGACGGCTGCTTCCAGCGCGGCTTCGGCCGCTTGGGTGGCGGTCTCCAGGGCCGCGTCCGCCGCCTCCCGTGCAGAGTCAATCACGGTGTCGTAGCCCGCGGTTTGCGCGCGGATGAGTTCGTCGCGGGCGCGGGTAACTTCGGCCAGCGCGCTCTCAAATTCGCGCCGGCGATCCGGGTCGGTGCTGCGGTCCTTCATCGCAGCCAGCACGCCAGCGGCCAGATCAAGCGCACGGTTGCCCACCGTCAGCCCGATTTCACGGTTGATGGCACGGTTCTCGGCGGGCGTGGCGCCGCTGTCGACCAGGCGAATCACGTGCACTGGAAGCGCAAACAGCACCAGCACGGCCAGCGAGGCAATGCCGCCGACGATCATTCCCCACCAGGGGGTTTTGTGGATGAAATTACCGAGGGCTTTGAACATGTTGGCTGACACCTGATGCGGTTAATGGGTTGCGCAACCGGGGTGATTGCGGTGCATGGGGGTCAGAATACCGGGCGTTCCATGCCCGGGCTAGCGAAAAGGGACAGATTGCAGAAAGCGGGGAATGAAGCGACAGGCCGCTGCTGCGGCCCTTCGGTCAGGCGACCGAAATCGTCACTTCAATGTTGCCGCGGGTTGCGTTGGAGTAGGGGCACACGGCGTGGGCCTTGGCGACCAGGGCTTCGGCTGCAGCGCGCTCCATGCCGGGGATGCTGACCACGAGCTGGACTTCGA
Source organism: uncultured beta proteobacterium (assembly GCA_903853895.1). Classification (GTDB taxonomy): domain Bacteria; phylum Pseudomonadota; class Gammaproteobacteria; order Burkholderiales; family Burkholderiaceae_C; genus Allorhodoferax. The sequence goes on from CAINUX010000203.1 coordinate 99,661, forward strand.
TGCCAAACCCCTGGGGGATCTGGCCGATGCCCACCGTGGCGTCAATGCTGGTGTCGGCGGGCAGGGCAATCTTTTGCATGCCGGCGACAAACTTCATGGCGCCGATGAAGCAGGCGCTGTAGCCTGCTGCAAACAGCTGCTCGGGGTTGACGCCGCCGCCCGCACCGCCCATTTCCTTGGGGACCGCGAGTTTCAGGTCCAGCAGACCGTCCGACGTGCGGGTAGTGCCGTCGCGTCCGCCGGTAGATTTGGCGTGGGCTTGGTAAATGACTTTTTCGACTTTGGTGGCCATGGTGGTGGTGCTTTCAGGTATGGTGCCCCGGGTTGGAGCGGGTGGTAAACGGGTTGAATGGATGGGCGAACAGCGGGGGGGCGGTTTAGAGCAGGCTCTTGAACCAGCTTACGGTGGCGCCGATGGTGACAAGGGCGCGCAGCTTCAGCAAAGCCATGGTGTCGCCGGCTTCGGGAACGGCGGGGCCGCAGCGTGGGTCGGAGCGTTGCAGGGCGCCGGTCATCTTGTGGTCGATGGGAATGGGCTCGCAGCCGTGGTCGGTCTCACAGACAAAGTCCCAGGGCTCACGGGCCGGTACGTGGCACGTGAAACAGTTCTTGCCGAAGCGGTTGTTGACCTCGGCAAAGCCGCGCTTGCCGATTTTGGTTCCGCTGTCATTGACTGACAGCTCAAAGAATTCCCAGTCGCCGGTGGCAGGGCTGAAGCCGGCCTCACGCTTGACCATGGCCTCGGTGGGCACCAGTTGTACGACTGAGCCCACCGGGTAGATCGCGCCCTTGGGTGCGTTGGCCGCGGTGACGGTGGACATCACATCGCCCAGCAGGTTGTCGACATAGAAGTGGCGCACCTGGGCCATCTGGCGCATGCACTTGAAGCTGTTGTCATCGACCTTGACCATGGCGGTGGCGGCGTCTGCCACCTGGCCGACGGCAACCAGGCCCAGGCTCACGGTGATGGCGGTCGCAACGAGCCGCAGCTGCAAGCCCAGCGTGCGGGCAACGGTTCGCAGTCCGTTGCTGGCGGACCGCGTTGGGGTGACTGGGGATGGATGCATGGTGGTGGTCCTTTCGGGTTCAGGGTGTAGATGGGTTTGTGGGCGCATGCATGGTGTTGCGAAGCTTCTTGATCTGCTGGTTCAGCGCGACCAGTTCACCCAGCGGCAGTCCGCTTTGGGTCACGACGCAGCCCGGTATGTGGGCAGCCTGCGTCTGCAGTTGTTTGCCAGCCGGGCTGAGCCACACATGCACCCGGCGCTCGTCGGCGCTGGAGCGCTGGCGGGTCAGCCAACCGGCGGCCTCCAGCCGTTTGAGCAAGGGGGTCAGCGTGCCCGAATCCAGACTCAGGCGTTCCCCCACTGCTGACACGGTGGGCCCATCAGACTCCCATAGCACCAGCATGACCAGATACTGCGGGTAGGTCAGGCCCAGTGCATCCAGCAAGGGTTTGTAAAGCTTGGTCATGGCCAGCGACGCGGAATACAGGGCGTAGCACAACTGGTTGTCCAGCAACTGTGCTGGATTGGAGAGGGAGTTGGCCGGTGTGTGTCGCATGGGCTGAAGTATATCACGCAATTCAATTGTGTGCAATTGAATTGAATATCTGTACTATGCGGGTACTTCGGGGCAGGGCAGTACAACTTTCCAAAGAGACCAACCGCATGGCTGAGGGGCAGTTTGACTACATCATCGTGGGCGGCGGGTCTGCCGGCTGCGTGCTGGCTGCTCGCCTGACCGAAAACCCCGGTATTAACGTGGCACTGCTGGAAGCCGGCCCTCCAGACAAGGGCGTGCTGATGCACTGTCCGGCCGGGCAGGCGGTGCTGATGAAGAAGGGCGATGCCAACTGGAAGTTCGAGACCACGGAGCAACCCGGTCTCAATGGCCGCTGCGGATACCAGCCGCGCGGCAAGGTGCTGGGCGGTTCTAGCGCGATCAACGCCATGGTCTACATCCGGGGTCAGCGTGCCGACTACGACAACTGGGCCGCAATGGGCAATCCGGGCTGGTCCTACGACGACGTGCTCCCCTATTTCAGACGAGCTGAAGACAACGCGCGTGGGGAAGACGACTTCCATGGCGTGGAAGGCCCGCTGCATGTCATGGACCTGGCCAGCCCCAGCCGGCTGGGGGCCGTCTTTCTGGAGGCTGCCCAACAGGCGGGGTATGCGCTCAACCCGGACTTCAACGGCCACTCCCAAGAGGGCGTGGGCCCCTACCAGGTCACGCAGCGCAACGGCGAACGCTGCAGCGCCGCCAAGGCCTATCTGGCGCCGATCCATCGGCGTCCCAACATCCGCGTGTTCACCAGAGCCCACGCCACGCGCATCCTGGTTGAGCACAAACGCGCGGTGGGTGTCGAGTTTGTGCGCGATGGCGAGACCCTGCAGCTACGCTGCGCGCGCGAGGTGCTGTTGTGCGCCGGTGCGCTCCAATCACCGCAAATCCTGATGCTGTCCGGCATTGGCCCGCACAAACAACTGGTACGCAAAGGCATTGCCACCGTGCACGATTCTCCGGGCGTCGGGCAAAACCTGCACGACCACGTCGGCATCGTCCAGGTCATCAACGCGCCACGCCTTACCGCCAGCATTGGTCTGTCGCTGAGTGGCACCCTGCACGTCGCGCGGGGCCTGTTGGAGTGGCAGAAACACCGCACAGGCATGCTCACGACCAACTTCGCCGAGACCGGTGGCTTTATCAAAAGCCAGCCGTCGGAACGCGCGCCTGATCTGCAGTTGCACTTCGTTGTCGGCAAAATGATGGACCATGGTCGCAGCACCGCGCTGGGCCATGGCTTTTCGGGGCTGGTCAGCCTGCTGCGTCCGGCCAGCCGCGGCCTCGTGGCGCTGCGCAGCAAGGACCCGTTTGAGCCGCCGTTGATTGATCCGAACTTCTTGGGCGTGCGAGATGACATGGAGCGCCTGGCGCGCGGCTTCAGAATCCTGCGCGACCTGTTGCAGCAACCGGCGCTGACCCAGTTGGGCGGGCGTGAAACCAAGACTTCCGCGCAGGCCACCAGTGATTTTCACATCGAGCAGTTCTTGCGGGATAACGCCGACTCACTGTATGACCCAGTGGGCAGTTGTCGCATGGGCAAGGGCTTGATGGACGTCGTCGACCACAAGCTTAGGGTCTATGGGGTGCAGGGACTGCGCGTGGTGGACGCCTCCATCATGCCGCAAATCATCAGCGGCAATACCAATGCCCCGACCATCATGATCGCCGAGAAGGCAGCCGACCTGATCAAGGACGCTCAGGAACAGTAGACGTAACAAACGGCGCCGTCACCGGAAGGCGCAGCACAAACCGGGTACCTTCACCCATCACGGTGTGGACCTCGATCTGGCCGCCCAGCACGCTGGTCACAATGTTGTGGACGATGTGCAGGCCCAGACCCGAACCACCCTGGCCCAAGCGGGTGGTGAAAAAGGGGTCAAAGATGCGCTTTACATGTTCGGGTGCAATACCGCGCCCGTTGTCATGCACCGTGATTTGCACATGACCGGCAATTCCCGCCAGGCCCAGGATATCGATACGACCAGCGTGGCCAGGGGTAAAGCCATGCACGGCGGCGTTGTCAATCAAGTTGGTGAGCACCTGCACCAGTGGTCCCGGGAAGCTGTCCATCATCAAACCGCGAACGACGTCGGTGTGCACCGCGCAGTGTGCGCGCCGAGTAGCCGGGCTGATGGTCAGCACCACTTCATCCACCAGACCCGCCAAATCAAAGCTCCGGCGCTGCGCACTGGTCTGGTCCACGGCAATCTGTTTGAAGCTCGAAACCAGGGTTGCCGAGCGGCTCAAGCTGCGCACCAGCAGGTCGGCTGCCATCTGCGTTTCCTGGATGAAAAGTTCAAGGGCGGAGCGCTGCATGGGCTGTTTGACGGCCAAGGCAAATGCCCGCGTGCGTTCGTCCAAGGCGCTGGCCACCGTCAGGCCATTGCCGATGGGCGTGTTGAGCTCATGTGCGACACCTGCTACCAGGGCCCCCAATGACGCCAGCTTTTCCGACTGTACTAGGCTGTCGCGGGCCAGCTCAATGGTGCGCATGGCCTGCGACAAATCGGCATTGGCGGCTTGCAGCTGCTCGGTGCGCTGGTTGACGCGCTCTTCCAGACTGGCATTGAGCTCTTCTACCTTTTGCTGGGTGCGCAGCTGTTCGGTGATGTCAAACAAGGTGGTGACCAGCATCTTGCGATGCGGTTCCTGGATAACCCTGGCGTAAATGGAGACCCACAGATGCCGGCCATCGGCATGGCGCACCTGCACCACCCAGTTGTCAATCGATGTTGACTCCTGCCGCAATTCACGCGCGGTCACGGCGTCATGCGGATGGACCCAAAGTCCCAACTCAGAAGTAGACAGCGCGGCGGTGGTCGCCTTGTCATATCCAAATGTTGCGTAAAAGGCTGCGTTGCGGTAGTACGTGGTGTAGTCGTCCGAATCAAAACTGTAGGATGTTGGCAGGGGCGACATTTCAAACAGGTTGGAGAAACGAGCCTCACTCTCCCGCAAGGCCCTTTCCGCCAGCGCCGCATCCGTTATATCGCGCACCACGGCGATCATGTAGCGCTCACCGCGCGACTCGAACACTGCTGCATAACCCAGACAATCGCGGACCGTGCCGTGGCGGTCGCACAGACTCACCGCAAAATCTCGTGCCTCCTTGTCGCGTGCAATGGTATGCATCAGAGCCTGGCGCTGATCGGCGTTGTGCCACAGGCCGATTTCCACAGACGTGCGACCAATGACCTCCTCGCGGCTGTAGCCGGTAAAGCGCTCAAACGCCTCATTGACCTCGACATAGCGGCCGTCCGACGCTCTGGAAATCGACATGAAGTCGGGCGTCAGGCGAAAGGCCACCACGAACTTTTCATGCAGCGCCAGCTCGTCGGTCACGTCGCGCGCAATCCAGACCGCGTGGGAATTGGTCTTCCCTTCCAGGTCAATCAGCACCGCGTTGGCAACAAAGTCCCGGATCTCCCCATCCTTGCGGCGAATCTGCGCCCTGCCGTCGAGCACGCTGCCCTCACGCAACAGGGTCTCAACAATCGCGGCACGTTGCTCAGGGTGAACCCAGATATCCAGGTTGCCAATGGGGTGCCCAATGGCGTCCGCCCGCGAGTGACCGCCAATCTGCTCAAAGCCCTCGTTGGCATCAATTACGACGCCATCCGATAGTCGGGTGATGACGATCCAGTTGGGGCTGGCGTGGAAAACCCGCACGAACTTCTCGCTGGTGGCTTCACGTTCGGTAATATCGGTGGCTACCAGACCTACCCCGACAATCTGGCGTTGGGCGTCAACCAGCGGGAACTTGACCGCTTCCATCTGGCGCAACCCACTGCTGCTCTGGATGGGGACTTGGTAGCGCAGTGTTTCGCCTGTTTCCAAAACCCGCCGGTCGTTGGCGCGCACGGTTTCTGCCGTCTCGGCTGCCATGAAGTCGAGGTCCAGTTTTCCGGCTAGGGCCAGGGAGCTAATGCCGTGGGTGCGCTCAAATTCAGCGTTGGCGCTCAGGTAACGACCGTCTTTCCCTTTGGCAGCAATCACCATGGGCGCGTTGTCCATGAAGGTTTGCACCAACCGACTCTGATCTTTCTGTGCCTGGAGCTGGGTTTGCAGCGACCGCATGGGGCACACCAGTCCCACGTAACCCAGCCAGTAAGCCCCTGCGGCCCCCAGAACCGCCAGCACAGCTATGGCGACCGCGGGCGCGCCCAACTGTGCACCGATGCCCGCCAGGGCCAGGGACGTCGCTGCGGTCAACACCCAGTGGACAAACAGAGTCACGGGACGCAAATTTTTATTAAATGGAGTGTTCATTCTGCACCAACACTCGCCAGCCGGGGCTGCGTGTTTTCGCTACTGCCGAAAGCGTTTGCGTGTCAGTGCCAGCGCCACCCAAAAAGATACCACCGTGTACGCCACCAGCACCGATGTGTGGCGCGCCACATCACTGGGCCACTGGTCCATGAACAGCGGGCGCACCAGCAGCACGGCGTTGCTCAGGGGCAGCCAGTCGGCCACCACGCGCACGGCGTGGGGCAGTTGGTCGAGCGGAAAGAACACGCCGCTCAAGAACATCATGGGTGTCAGGAACAGCGTGAAGTAGTAGGTGAAAAAATCGTAGCCTTTGGCCAGCGCATTGAAAATCAGCGCAATACAGCTGAAGGTAATGCCCACGCCCAGCAGAATCGGCCAGGCCAGCAGCAGTTTCGGGCTGTGGCTGATGCCCAGGGCCAGCATCACGCCCAGGATGGCGGTCACCGTGAACAGCGACTTGAAGGCCGCCCACAGCATCTCGGCCAGCACGATGTCGTCCAGGCCGACCGGCGCATTCATGATGCCGTCCCATGTTTTTTGTACATGCATGCGTGAGAAGGCCGAGTACAGCGCCTCAAACGATGCGGCCTGCATGGCGCTCATGCAGATCGAGCCGCTGGCCAGAAACAGGATGTAGGGCACCTGTACCGGGCCGGCGGGGCCTGGCACGGTGATCTGGCCGACCAGCGCACCCATGCCGTAGCCAAAGGCCACCAGCCACATCAACGGTTCGGCGATGTTGCCGACCAGGCTGGGAATGGCCAGCTTGCGCCACACCAGCAGGTTGCGCAGGAACACCGGCCAGAAGCGCAGCGACAGCTGTGGTGCCCGCCATACAGAGGAAATTGTGCCGCTAGCCCTCGTGGAGGTTGCGTTAATAGCTATTGTTTTCATAGTGACTAAGCATCCTCCCGGATCTGGCGGCCGGTGAGTTTGAGGAACAAATCCTCAAGATTGGCCGGGCGGTGCAGGGTGCGCAACTGCGGGTGGGCGTGCAGGGCCTGCAGCAGGGCTGCGGCGTTGCCTGTGTAAAAGAACACGGTTTCGCCGCTCACTTCCACGCGCGAGGCCAGCGAGCGCAGGGGGCCCTCGGCGACGGCCAGCGCACCCACGCCAAACACCTCCACCACATCGGGCTCCAGGTGCTGGGCGATCAGGTCGCGCGGCCGCCCTTCAGCGATCTTCTTGCCGTGGTCCAGCACCAGCAGGCGGTTGCACAGGCGCTCGGCCTCGTCCATGAAATGGGTGGTCAGCAGGATGGACTTGCCCTGGCCTAGCAGCAGTTGCAGGCGCTCCCACATCAGGTGGCGGGCCTGCGGGTCCAACCCGGTGGTGGGCTCATCCAGCATCAGCAGTTTGGGGTCATTGACCAGGGCCCGGGCCAGCGACAGGCGCCGCTTCATGCCGCCGGACAGTTCGCCCGGTTTGGCATCGGCTTTGCTGGTCAGCGACGCAAATTCCAGCAGTGCCGGAATGCGTGCGCGAATCTGCGCATCCTTCATCCCGAAATAGCGGCCGTAGACCAACAGGTTCTCTGCGCACGTGAAGTCGGGGTCCAAGGTATCCATCTGGCTGACTACGCCCAACTGGGCCTTGATGGCCAACGCGTCTCTGGGCATCTCCAGCCCCAGGGCGTGGATGCTGCCGCTGTCGGGGGCGCTCAGGCCCAGGCACATGCGGATGGTAGTGGTCTTGCCGGCGCCGTTGGGGCCAATGACACCCAGGCATTCCCCAGGTCCGATCTCGAACGACAGGTCGTCGACGACGGTGGCGTCGCCATAGCGCTTGCTCAGGTGCTCGACCCGGACCAGTGCGCTGGACATGGCTACTGGAACGCCACTTCGGAGAAGCTGCGCAGCTTGCGGCTGTGCAGCTGTTCGGAGCCCTGGGCGCGCAGCAGCTCCACGGCGCGCATGCCGATGCGCAGGTGCTGGTCAACCCGTTCACGGTAGAAATGGTTGGCCATGCCGGGCAGCTTGATCTCGCCATGCAGTGGCTTGTCGCTGACGCACAGCAGGGTTCCATACGGCACGCGGAAGCGAAAACCGTTGGCGGCGATGGTGGCGCTCTCCATGTCCAGGGCGATGGCGCGGCTCTGGCTGAAGCGGCGCTGGGGCTGGTTGTCGGGCAGCAGCTCCCAGTTGCGGTTGTCGGTGCTGGCCACGGTGCCGGTGCGCATGATGCTCTTCAGGGCCGGGCCCTTGATCTGCGTGACATCGGCCACGGCCTGTTCCAGTGCCACCTGGACCTCGGCCAGCGCCGGAATTGGTACCCACAGCGGCAGCTCTTCGTCCAGCACATGGTCCTCGCGCACATAGCCATGGGCCAAAACGTAGTCGCCCAGCTGCTGGCTGTTGCGTAGACCGGCGCAGTGGCCCAGCATGATCCAGGCGTGGGGGCGCAGTACGGCGATGTGGTCGGTGATGTTCTTGGCATTGGCCGGGCCAACGCCGATGTTGACCATGGTGATGCCGGCGCGGTCAGCGCGTACCAGGTGGTAGCCCGGC
>CAINUX010000204.1 GCA_903853895.1 uncultured beta proteobacterium
CAGGAGCACTGGGCGCAGTCGGACGAATGAGATGCTCCGCCCAAAGACGGCCATGAGTACGGCGGCACCAACAACGAAACGCCAGAACGAGATGTTCGCGGGTGTGAAGCCATGCTTCTCGACGAGCACATTCACGACCAATGCGCCAGTGCCCCAGAGGACGCCCGCACCACAGGCGGCGACGAAGGCCAAGCCTGCGGATGAGGGATGAGGGCTTGACGCTGACGTTTGAGTGATCATTGTTGTGTGGAGGCTAAACTGATTTGGCCAATTGGCCACTTTGGAACTTCCAAGCCCAACAAAAAAAATGCGATGGATGGCAAATGACTTCCCTGACTGCTTTCGCAGTCAATGGAATTCTGGGGCAATTCCAGATTGTCACAATTGTGCTACTTATTTAGTAGCTGTCTACGCAAATTCCACGGGGGCTGCGGCAGCTTTTGATGAATCACTCGCTCCCGATGTCACGCTGAGTGCCGCAACCCAGGCCTGACCTAGCGCCAGCCCGGCGTCGCCGCACGACAGGCTCTTGGTTTGCAGCACGTTCAAACCCGCAGACTCCAGTTGCGAAACAATGCGCTGCGTGAGGATGCGGTTGAAGAAACAACCACCGCCCAAGGCCACGTCGTGTACTTGGCGCAGGTGCGCTTGGGCGATGGCGTGGGCGCACAGGGCATCGGCCAGGGTCAGGTGAAAGCGCGCGGCGGCTTCGTCCACTGCGGCGGGGTCGTGGCAGTCGGTAGCGATCAGCGTCGAGGCTAGCAGGGGGCGTACATCGATCTGGCCGTCTGGGGTCACTGTCCAGTCGCTGGCGCGCACTACCAGGGTGTGGGACTGCAGGTAGCGCGCCGCTGCCTCCTCCAGCGCTATTGCCGCTTGCGCCTCAAATTCCTGCTGCACGCTCAAACCCAGCAAGCCGGCCACCGCATCAAACCAGCGCCCGGCCGCCGTGGTCTGCGGGCAGTTCAGGGCACGCTGCAGCATGGTGTGGATGGTGCGTGCGGCTTGTTCACCCACGGTCGGCGCGAAGCGCGGCACGATCTGCTCCGCCATGCCACACGCGTGCAGCGCCGCCGCCGCCATGCGCCAGGGCTGGCGGGCGGCCACGTCGCCGCCGGGCAAGGCCAAGGGGCTCAAGTGGCCGACGCGCGTGCACTGTGCGCCATCCACCAGCAGCACTTCGCCACCCCAGGCCACACCATCCGTGCCCAGGCCCACGCCATCTAGCGCGATGCCGATCACCGGGCGCGCGCTGTTATGAAGTGCTCCGTGCTCGGCCAGCACCGCCGCGATATGCGCGTGGTGGTGCTGCACGGCAATGGCGCTGACCCCGTGTTCGTCCGCCAGGCGCAGGGCCAAGTGGGTGCTGAAGAAATCCGGATGCAGATCATGGGCCACGGCATCGATGGGGCCGCCCGCCTGCGCCAGCAGCGTGCGCACGGATTGCTCCAGCGCCTCGCAGGCCGCGGGGTCGGACAGGTCGCCGTGCTGCGCGGACCACAGCACCGCGTCGGGGGTGGCGGTATCCAGCAGACAGGCGGCATTCTTGAGGAACGCGCCGCAGGCCAGGATGCGGGCCATGGATCAGGCTTGCTCCGCCTTGAGTTGCGCCAGTTCGGTTTCCAGTTGTGCAATGCGGGATTTCCGGGCATCCGGTGCGTGGTGGTGGTGATGGTGCGCTGGCTCGTCGAGCAGCCAGTCCAGCCAGGCCTGCATGCCTTCGCCGGTGGTGGCGGACAGTTCCAGAATGGTGATGCCAGGGTTGACCCGGCGCGCGTAGTCCTTGCAGCGGGCCACGTCAAAGTTCAGGTGCGGCAGCAGGTCGATCTTGTTGAGGATCATCAGCTGCGCGGCGGCAAACATGTCGGGGTATTTGAGCGGCTTGTCCTCGCCCTCGGTGACCGACAGGATGGCAACCTTGGCC
>CAINUX010000205.1 GCA_903853895.1 uncultured beta proteobacterium
CGAGATCAAGCGACTGCACCTTCTGTCAGGCATCACCAGCGTGTATGTCACGCACGACCAGATCGAGGCCATGACGCTGGGCAGTCGCATTGCGGTCATGAAAGACGGCATCCTGCAGCAGATCGGCACGCCGGACGACATTTACAGCCGCCCCGCCAACACCTATGTGGCCGGCTTCATCGGGTCACCCACTATGAATTTCATAGCTGGCAGCGCAATATCTACGCGGAATGGAAGCCTATTTACCTTTGAAGGCGGCGGCGAATCCACGGGTTGCCCGTTGACGGGCGAGGGACAGTTGGGGCTGCGACCTGAACACATCCGCTTCAATGCCGACGCCCAATGGCGTGGCGAGGTGATGCTGGTGGAGCCCACTGGGGCCGATACGTTTGTGGTGATGAAAGCCGCCAGCGGCAATATCACCGCCCGTACGGCGCCAAGCGTCTCAATGAAAGTCGGCGACATAGTTGGCATGGAGTTTGCGCAAGAACACGCCCATTGGTTTGATGCTAAAACCGGCGTGCGTGTCCCAGCGGAAAGCCTTTCAGAGTGAAAAGTGTTGCATGAAAATACCCCATCTGTTAACTGCATTGTTGTGCCTTGTTCAGGCATTTACGCTTCTGTCCGTCAACGCAGCACACGCTGATGCACTGGACGCCAAAGTGGAAGCGCTGTTGCAGCGCATGACCGTGCAGGAAAAGGTGGGGCAACTCACACAGTACTCGGGCGAATCACAAGCCACCGGTCCTGTCACCTTCAAAGGCGACCAGGAAAGGAGCATCCGGGAAGGGTACGTCGGCTCGTTGCTGAATGTAATTGGAGCCAACTCGACCCGCCAGTACCAGGAAGTGGCAATGCAGTCACGCCTGAAGATTCCGCTGCTGTTTGGAATGGATGTGATCCATGGTTACAAGACAACATTCCCCATTCCCCTGGCAGAGGCCGCCAGTTGGGACCTGACCGCCATTGAGCAGGGTGCGCGAATTTCAGCCATCGAGGCTGCGGCCAGCGGCATTCACTGGACCTTTGCACCCATGGTCGATATCGCACGCGACCCTCGCTGGGGGCGTGTGATGGAGGGGGCAGGCGAAGACACCTACTTGGCCTCGAAAATTGCCTATGCCCGAGTCAAGGGCTTTCAGGGCAAAAAACTCGGCGACACGGACTCCGTCATGGCCACCGCCAAACACTTTGCTGCTTATGGTGCCGCGGTGGGCGGGCGTGACTACAACGCAGTCGACATGAGCGAGCGTATGCTGTGGGAGACCTACCTTCCGCCATTCAAAGCCGCCCTGGATGCGGGTGCCGCCACCTTCATGAACTCCTTCAATGACCTGAACGGCATTCCGGCCACGGGCAGCACCTATCTGCAACGTGACATCCTCAAGGGCCAATGGGGGTTCACGGGCTTTATGGTGTCCGATTGGGGATCCGTCGGCGAAATGGTGGCGCACGGCTACGCCCGGGACCAGTCCGATGCCGCCCGCTTGGCCATCAACGCCGGGAGCGACATGGACATGGAAAGCAACGCCTATCGTGACCATTTGCCCGCGTTATTGGCCGACAAAAAGGTCACGCAAACTGTGCTGGATGATGCCGTGCGGCGCGTGCTGCGCAAAAAGTTCGAACTGGGCCTGTTTGATGACCCGTTTCGCTTCAGCAATGCCGAGCGCGAAAAGGCGCTGGTGGGTCATACAGCGCACCGACTTGCGGCACGTGAGATGGCCGCAAAAAGCATCGTTCTGCTAAAAAACGACAAGAAAGTTCTTCCACTTTCCAGAGACACCAGGACCATCGCCTTCATCGGCCCCATGGTCAAAGCCGTCAAGGATAACCACGGGTTCTGGTCGGTGACTCTGCCGGATGTTGACTACTCCAAGTTCATCGTGACCCAATGGGACGGGCTTAAGAATCATCTGCGTCCCGACACGAAACTGCTGTACGCCAAAGGCAGCGAGATCGAGGGCGATGACCGCAGCGGCTTTGCAGAAGCCATCCGCATTGCCCGGCAAGCGGACGTGGTGGTGGTGAGCGTGGGCGAGCGCTGGGACATGAGCGGCGAGGCCAAGAGCCGCAGCAGTCTGCGCCTGCCCGGTGTGCAGGAGGAACTGGTTCAAGCGTTACAGGCCACTGGCAAGCCCATTGTGGTGTTGATTAACGCGGGTCGTCCACTGGTATTCAACTGGATAGCGGACAACGTATCCGCCATTCTTTACAGCTGGTGGTTGGGCAGTGAAGCAGGCAACGCTATCGCCGATGTGCTTTTGGGCGACTACAACCCGAGCGCCAAGCTGCCGATCAGTTTGCCGCGCGCCGAGGGGCAAATTCCCGTTTACTACAACAAGTTCAACACCGGCCGCCCGGCTGCCGATGACAAGGCGGGCGGCTATGTCAGCGGCTATATCGATTTGCAGGGCAGCCCGCGCTACCCGTTCGGATTCGGGCTGAGCTACACCGACTTTACGTATGCCGATCTTCGCCTGGACACGACCCGCATGCGTAAGGGCGAAAAGATTACCGCCTCACTGACATTGAAGAACACGGGCAATGTGGCTGGAGAAGAGGTCGTGCAACTGTACCTGCGAGACAAAGTGGCGTCCGTCGTGCGGCCGGTTCTTGAGCTGAAGGATTTTCAGAAGGTCCGGCTTGAAGCGGGCCAGTCGCGTCGTGTCACCTTCACGGTGGACCGCGAAAAGCTGTCCTTCTACAACGCCCAATTGCAGTGGGGAGCCGAACCGGGTGACTTCGAGTTGATGGTCGGCGCCTCTGCCGCCGACATCCGCTTGCGTGCGAATTTTGAGTTGCAGGACGACGCCCATTCCCTGTTGCGCACGCAGGGCACGCAGTGGGTTACATCTGACGGCAGTCCCATTGCGCTCAAAGGCGTTAACCTGGGTAACTGGCTGCTTCCGGAATTCTGGATGATGGGCTACCCCGACAACACGGCGGTGAACGACCACTGCTCGTTGCAGAC
>CAINUX010000206.1 GCA_903853895.1 uncultured beta proteobacterium
CCCATTGAAAAGCTGGGAGACTCCGAGAGACTGCAGCAACTGCGCGCGCGCATCACGCCCTTCATGCTGCGCCGGACCAAGGCGCTGGTAGCCAGCGAGTTGCCGCCCAAGGTCGAGACGATTGAGCGCGTGGAGCTGTCGGGCAAACAGGCCGACCTCTACGAGACCATTCGCCTGGGGATGGAGAAGACCGTGCGCGAGGCCTTAAACACCAAGGGCCTGGCCAAGTCGCAAATCACGATTCTGGATGCGCTGCTGAAGTTGCGTCAGGTCTGCTGCGACCCGCGCCTGCTCAAGCTGGCGGCCGCACAAAAGGTCAAGACCTCGGCCAAGCTGGAGCAGCTGATGGAACTGCTGCCCGAGATGGTCGCCGAGGGCCGGCGCATTTTGCTGTTCTCGCAGTTCACCAGCATGCTCACCTTGATCGAGGCGGAGTTGACACAGCGCGGCATCCCCTGGGTCAAACTCACCGGCCAAAGCCAGAACCGCGATGCGCTGATTGAACAGTTCACCAGCGGCGCCGTTCCCATCTTTCTGATCAGCCTGAAAGCTGGCGGTGTCGGCCTGAACCTGCCGCAGGCCGACACCGTCATCCACTACGACCCGTGGTGGAACCCGGCCGTGGAAACCCAGGCCACTGACCGCGCCCATCGCATCGGCCAGACGCACACCGTGTTTGTCTACAAACTGGTGGCGCAGGGCACGATTGAGGAGCGCATTCTGGCGTTGCAAGAGCGCAAGGCCGCGCTGGCCGACAGCATGTACAGCGGCGCCGCCGGGCGCAAGCAGCCGCTATTTACCGAAAGTGATCTGGCGGAGCTGCTCAAGCCGCTATCGGCCTGACACAATCGGCTGGACGGGGCCCGGCCAACGCGTACCGTATAGTTTGTAGTCTGTGTCACCGTACGGGAAGAAAAAATGGGTTCCAACCAACGTCTCGTTTGCGCGCTATTTTTCGCGGCCATCGCAGGATCGGCAGTGGCCAAAGATTTTTACTGGAATTGCACCGCCGCCGATGGCATCAAATACGCAGACGCCAACCAGTGCGACAAGGGGGACACCGGCGTGCGGGTCATGAAGGGCGGCCTAGCTGCCGATGGCCAAGGGGGCAATCCAGCCGCCGGCTCGGTTACCGTGGCGCGCAATGCCTGCCAAGCGGTTCCGGCCTATTGCGCGCTGCCCGACTACGGCGTAGCGGATGCCACCGCGCGAACACAGGCCATCACGCATTTCATGCGCCAGAAGGAATGCGCCTTCCTGCAGCGCTTTCCCCCGGATTCGGCCCAGCGTTGCGTGCGTCCCGACTAAGGACGCAGCCCCCACGCTGCGCCCCTATTTGGGTCGCACAAACCCGGCCTCGGCCCACGCCACCGCGCTGCTGCGGTTGAGCGTGAACGACGGCGCCACGCGCACCTCGGCCAGCGCTTGCCCGCCATCGTCTACCGCGCTCAACACGGCGTAAGGGTTGTCTTCGTCAGGTACGATGTCCAGTGACACCGTGATCCGCTCGGCGCGGGCCGTGACTGTGATGCTTTGGTGCAGTGAAGCATGCAGCTGCTGCTCGCTTCGGCGCACAAACTCGCTGGCGGTTTTGACCAGCGTGTTAAAGGCGTTGTTGTCCAGCGGTTTGGGGTTCTTTTTGTCCCGGCCCATGGTCCACGGACCAACCAGAGCGGGCTCGCGTCCGCCGTCCCGGGTCATGGCGACGGCCCAGCCATCGTCGTCTTCGTTCTTGATGACCTTGGCGGTCCAGCCGTCGGCGCTCCACAGGCGCGGCTCCTGGATCTTGGGGGTTTCTTCAGTCAATGCAGGGCACTCGGTGAGGGGTTGAAAAAGGTGCAGATCAAAACCTGGAGCGGCGATGCTACCCGAATGCCGCCGCGACAGAACATGCTGTCTAGAATCAGACCATGGCTGACCTCATTTGCGCTCCCTCCCTGCCATGAAGTCCGGTGCATCGGCTACGCTGCTGGCATTGGGCGCCATTGTCTTGTGGGGCACGTTGGCACCGTTGGGCGTGCTGTTGCAGCATGTGCCCCCCTTTTTGTTGACCGGTCTGGGGTTGCTGGTGGGCAGCCTGATTGCGTTGCCACTGTCGGGGGGCAGACTCTCCACCCTACGGGTACCATTGCCGACGCTCCTGCTGGGCGTCTATGGATTGTTTGGCTTCCACTTCTTGCTATTTATGGCGCTGCGCCACGCGCCGCCAGTGCAGGCCAATCTGGTGAACTACCTGTGGCCGCTGGGGATTGTGCTGATGGCGCCACTTTTTTTGCCGGGCATGCGGTTGCGCGCCCTGCACGTTGCCGCGGCCTTGTTGGGCTTCGCCGGTGCCGTGCTGGCGATACTCAGCGGGGGGAGTGGCAGCGGCAGTGACGGCGGGGCATTGCAAGGCGGTTTTGCCTGGGGCTACCTTCCGGCGCTGGCGTCCGCCTTTGTCTGGGCCAGCTATTCCCTGATGACGCAGCGGGTGCCGCCCTTCCCCAGCGCCGCCATAGGCCTGTTCGGGCTTGTCTCCGGGCTTCTGTCTCTGGCCTGCCATGCGCTGCTGGAGCCTGCCGTGACTTTGAGTGGGACTGAATGGGGTCTGGTCTGTGCGATGGGGTTGGGCCCGTTGGGTGCAGCGTTCTACCTTTGGGATGCGGCCCTGAAGCGGGGCGATGCGCGCCACATTGGCGTGCTGTCCTTCCTCACACCGCTACTGTCCACGCTGGCGCTGTTGTGGGTTCGCCAGGAGACACCCAGCGCGTCGGTCGCGCTGGCCGCTGGCATGATCATAGGCGCCGCGGTGCTGGGTTCCCGGGCACGGTCATAAGAAAAACTCGCCACTAGCCCTCGTGGAATAAGCGTAAATTGCTACTATTTTTATAGCGCAATCAGGGAAGCGTCATTTCCAGTGCGGGGTCTTCCGCCTCGCGCACGCGCTGCGCCCAACCCACCAGCTTGCTAGTATCCGCACGCAAAATCTCCTGCTTGACCGCCAGAATTTGTGCCGGGTGCATGGAGAAGCTGCGCAGACCCAGACCCAGCAACAGGCGGGTCAGACCCACGTCGCCGGCCATTTCGCCACACACACTCACGCCCTTGCCCTGGGCATGGCACTCGGCGATGGTGTCGGCCACCAGACGCAGCACTGCCGGGTGCAGCGGGTCATACAAATGTGCCACTGATTCGTCCGCACGGTCGATGGCCAGCGTGTACTGGATCAGGTCGTTGGTGCCGATGGACAGAAAATCAAAGTATTTCAAGAACAGCCGCAGGCTCAAGGCAGCTGCCGGTATCTCGATCATGGCGCCGAGCTTGACCGGGCCATAGGCCACGCCCCGGTTGTCCAGCATGGCACGTGCGTGGTCCAGATGCGCCAGGGTCTGGCGGATTTCGCGGGCGTGGGCCAGCATGGGCACCAGCAGGTGCACTTGGCCGTGGGCCGCTGCGCGCAATATGGCCCGCAGTTGGGTCAAGAACATGGCCGGGTCGGCCAGGCTCCATCGGATGGCGCGCAGGCCAAGGGCTGGGTTCAGGTGCGCATCATCGCGCAAGGAGTCGTCTAGTGGCTTATCCGCGCCAACGTCCACGGTGCGGATGGTTACCGGCAAACCCCGCATGCCTTCGACCGCCTTTTTATAGGCCTGGTACTGCTCTTCTTCGCCGGGCAGGCGCCCCTGGCGACCCATGAACAGAAATTCGCTGCGAAACAGGCCCACACCGACGGCACCGGCCTTCAGCGCGACCTGCGCGTCGTCGGGCATCTCGATGTTCGCCAGCAGCTCCACCTTCTCGCCGTCCATGGTGACCGACGGCGTGTGCAGCAGGCGCTGCAGGCGACCGCGTTCGAGTTCGCGCTGACGTTGCTTGAAACCGTATTCGGCGAGGATGATGGGCGACGGATCGACGATGACCACACCAGCGTCGCCGTCGATGATGACCCAATCGTCCTGGCGCACCAGTTGGCTGGCCACACGGGCGCCGACCACCGCCGGAATGTCCATGCTGCGCGCCACTATTGCCGTATGCGAGGTTTTGCCGCCGACGTCGGTGATAAACCCGGCAAACACGCTCTGCTTGAACTGCAGCATGTCGGCCGGGGACAGGTCATGGGCGATCAGGATCAGCGGCACATCGACGGTGTCGTCGAGCAGCAGATCCTGCTGCGACGGCTTGCGGATAGCGCGAGGGTGCTGGTGTGCCACCAGGGGCGACCCGCTGCCCTTCATGGCCCGCAGGACGCGTTCTACGATCTGTTCCAGGTCGGCCTTGCGTTCCCGCAAGTACTCGTCCTCCATCTCATCAAACTGGCGCGCAATGATCTCCAGCTGGGTGGTCAGCGCCCACTCCGCGTTGTACAGGCGCTCAGTGATCCAGTGTTTGACCCCATTCACCAAATCGTCATCCTGCAGCAGCATCAGGTGTACGTCCAGCAAGGCGCCAAGTTCGTGCGGCGCCTCCTTGGGGCCCATCTGGGTAACACTCTCCTGCAAGCGATGGATTTCCTCAACGACGGCATTGCGCCCCACCCGTACCCGGTCAATTTCAGAGGCGATTTCGCTGGCGTCAATGAAGTAGTGGGCCACGTCCACCCGGCTGGAAGCGACCAGTACGGCGCGGCCAATCGCCACGCCGCGCGACACGTTGAGACCGTGGATCGCAAAGGTCATAGAAAGGCCCTATTCACCTTCACCGAACTTGTCGGCAATCAAGGCCAGAATGGCGTCCATGGCTTCCTGGGCGCGGTCACCTTCGGTATCGATAACGACTTCCGTGCCAATGCCGGCGGCCAGCATCATCACGCCCATGATGCTCTTGGCATTCACCCGGCGCTCGCCTCTTGCCATCCACACTTCGCACGGGAAGGTCCCCGCAAGCTTGGTGAGCTTGGCCGACGCCCGTGCATGCAAGCCGAGCTTATTGGTGATGGTCGTGGTGGTTTTGATCATGCGATTTGCGGTTCTGATTTTGTGGCGCGGTGACGGCAACCTGCATGATGCACTGCGCACCGCCGGACAGCGCCCGAGCCACCAGCACGTCCAGCGGTTCATGGCGGTAATTAACGGTGCGCAGCAGCATCGGTAAGTTAACCCCGGCCACCAGCTTGGCGTGCACGCCGTCGACCACTTTCTGGGCCACATTGCACGGCGTGGCGCCAAATACGTCGGTCAGGACCAAAGTGTTGGGAGCGCCCAGTTGCGCCAGCAGCGCCTGGGCGGCCAGGCGGGTGGTGTCGGTGGGTTCATTGGGCGGAACATCCAGCGCCAAGACACCGTTGGCCGACTCCGGGTAAACGTGCAGCACACACTCACGCAAGGCGCTGGCCAGCGGGGCATGGGCGATGATGAGAATGCCGGTATTCATGGTGGGTGAGACTGCTGATTATGGCTTCTTTGCCAATCCACTGGCCGCTATTGCAATCGAAGGTCGATGAACAGTGTCTCTAGCCGCTCATTGTCCAGTTTAGGCCCGTAGACAGCCACGTGGTAGAGATGATCGCCCGCGGCAATCCAGACCAAGCGGGCTTGTACGGGTTTGCCGTCGGGCTGCGTCCCTTGGGCACTCAGCAGGTCCAGAGCAGAGTCGGTGGGCAGCGATTGTTCGCCCGGCGGCACCACGATAGCCGTGGAGGGCTTGCCCAATTTGATCGTTTGCGACTGCACCACACTGGCCTGTATGTTGGCCAATGCGGCGCTACGCCAGGCAGCTTGCGCGGCAATGGCCTGGTCGGCGCCCTGCACCCGAACATGGCTGATCGCATACAGCGCCCCGCCCGCCTCGCATCCCGACATTTGCATACGGACTTCGAGCGTGCCCAGCTGCACGGTTCGTTCCCCATGGTCAGGCTTGCAAGGAAGCATGGCCTGCAGACCTTCCAGGCGCACCTCTCGCCAATCCAGGACCGGACTGCAGGCGAGTGTCGCCACCGTCAATCCGGCGGCAGCCCAACGTCGCACCATGCGCCCAGTCACCGAATTGCGCCAAACACCTTGGTCAGGATCGCACTGCCGTAGCCGACCGGGTTTTGGCGAATCTTCTTTTCCTCTTCGGAAATCATGAAGAACAGCCCGTCCAGAGCCTTGGTGGTGACGTACTGCTGGATGTTGGCGTCTTCCTTTTTCAGCAGCCCCAACTCGGCGGCCTTGCCGGCCACTTCGTTGTATTTCCCGGCAAGCCCTACCTTTTCGGTGGCCTGGGTAACCACGGGCAAAAACTTGACCGCCAGCGCGGGTCGGGTCTTGGATGCAAAGAAGCCAGTGACAGCGGTATCACCGCCGGTCAAGATTCCCTTGGCGTCGGTCACGCTCATCCCTTGCACGGCGCTCACCAGCAGGTCTTTGGCCATGGGCATGGCAGCCTCCGCGCCCCGGTTCATAGCGGTAACCAGATCGTCCACGCGCGTACCCTGCCCAAAGCGGCGCATGAGGTTGGCGGCATCATTGAGAGCGCCCGGCAAGGCAATGCGCACACTGTCGTTACCCAGAAATCCGTCCGGCGCTCCAAGGATGCCGATCGCCGACAAGGCCCCCTTTTCAAGCGCCGTCTTCAGGCCCTTGGTCGCGTCCGCATTGCTCAGGTCGGCAAGGGTCAGGGCGTAGGCCCTTTGCGCTGCTGCCGCGCTGAGCAGCGCGAGCAGCGACACTGACCCCAATGTGAAGTACCGGCGATCCATATGCAGCGTCCTCTTGAAAGTTAGTCTTTGCGGAAGGCGTCGTGGCAGGTTTTGCAGGTTCCGCCTACTGCGCCGACAGCCACCTTGAGTGCGTCCAGATTCCCTGCCTTGGCAGCGGCACTAAGTTTGCCCATTTCCGCCTGCAGTTTTTCGGCTTGTTCGTTGAACTTGGCTTTCTCGGACCAGACTTCAGGCTTGACCCGCGTGTCGCGCCCTTTATCTGTTCCTTCCCCGTATGCTGCCCATGGCAACCTGGAGATGTATTCAGCAACTGCCGCACTGTCGGTCGCCACCTTGGGGTCAAAGGGTACTCTTCCGCTTGCCATCGCCGCCACACGACCGAAATTTTGTTGCATCATGAACATAGCGCTTTGGCGGTACTTGATGGCGTCTTCGGGTTTGGCAAACTGGGCAGACGCCGGAACAGCGAATGCAGCTGCTGCACATGCCAGAACGAGGGCGGAAAGTGTCTTCATGGATGGCCTCAAAGAGATTGGTTAAAGTAGGAAGGGACCAGTGTGGAGTCTATTCGGCGCGCCGGGTTCCTGCTCGTGCGGGGGATTAGGGTATTTACCCATACCCCAAATGGCTAGTAATCGACCGGTAGATGCTAGATTCCAGCGTTACGTCGGGGTCAAACTGTTCACGGTGCAGTGTTCTTTGGGAGGACTATGGGTAGTAAGGTCAGAGTGTGGGATTTGCCGACACGGGTGTTCCACTGGAGCCTGGCACTGTGCTTTACAGGGCTGCTAGCCACCGGCGAGGTCGGTGGTGAGGCCATGGTTTGGCATTTTCGGCTGGGCTATACGGTTCTGACCTTAATACTTTTTCGCTTGGCCTGGGGGTTCATCGGCGGATATTGGTCGCGGTTTCACGCTTTTGTGGTCAGCCCTATGGCAACGCTACGTTACGTTCAAGGTCAAGGTGTCGCACGACAGTCCGTTGGGCATAACCCAGTGGGCTCGTGGTCCGTTCTAGCACTGCTGGCGTTCACCCTGCTGCAAGTTGCAGCAGGGCTGTTTAGTGATGACGAGATTGCGACATCGGGGCCATTGGCTAAGTGGGCTTCCAGTTCCTGGGTCGGCTACGCGACGTACTACCACACCAAGATTGGCAAGGTGATTCTTATCGTGCTGGTGCAACTGCACATCGCTGCGATTATTTTCTACTGGGTCAGGCGCAAGGAGAATTTATTGGGTCCGATGCTGAGTGGCGACAAGGTGCTCGCTGAATCCTTTGAAAGCGCCCGCGATGACGCCAAAGCGCGCTGGTTGGCAGCGGCAATTTGGGCGGCTTGCGCGGCGCTCGTCATGGGATTGGTGCAATGGGCCGGTTAGCCTCAACACCGCACAACGGACGCGAAATTCCGCAGAGCGCTCGTCTGTTCACCCCCACGTCAGGGACGGAAATGGATGGCGTTCGAACCTTGTTTGTGGAATACGCCACAGCGCTGAACGTCGATTTGTGTTTCCAAAATTTCACTGCCGAGTTACAGGGACTGCCTGGAGAGTACTGTGCTCCGCGTGGCGGGCTGTTGCTGGCCACCGTGGACGGCGAACTCGCGGGCTGCTGCGCGATGCGCCCGCTGGACAGTGTGGACTACACCAATGCTTGCGAGATGAAAAGGCTGTTTGTGCGCCCCGCTTTTCGTGGTTTGCAGCTCGGACGCATGCTGGCCGAGCGTATTTTGGACAGTGCCCGCCTGGGAGGATATGCGTGCATTTTGCTGGACACACTGGACGATATGGAGTCCGCCCGTGCTCTATACCAGGAACTGGGGTTTGAAGAGATTCCACCGTACTACTTCAATCCCATCGCGGGGGCCCACTATCTCAAGGCGGATCTGTAGGCAAAGCCCACAGACCCTCAACATCAGCCTTTGGCCTGCGCGAGCAGTGTGGCTGCGTCGCTTACTTCGAATTTTCCGGGGCCTTCGATATTCAGCGAAGCCACTTTGCCGTCCTTGACCAGCATGGAGTAGCGGTTGCTGCGCAGGCCCATGCCTTTGGCGGTCAAGTCCAGGGTCAAACCGGTCGCTTGGGCAAAAGCGGCACTGCCATCAGCCAGCATTCGCACTTTGCCATTGGTCTTTTGGTCACGCGCCCAGGCACCCATGACAAATGCATCGTTTACGCTCAGACACCAGATTTCGTCGACGCCAGCCGCTTTGAATGCCGCAGCGTTCTCCACATATCCTGGAACATGCTTGGCAGAACAGGTGGGCGTGAAGGCACCAGGCAAGGCGAACAGAGCAATGGTCTTGCCGGCAGTGGCCTTCGCGACGTCAACGGGATTGGGACCAATGCTGCAGCCTTCGCCCTCGACTTCCGAAAACTCCATCAATACGCTTGCTGGAAGAGTGTCACCAACTTGAATCATGTTTGCTCCTGGATACTGTTTTGCACAAATGAAAACGGCCCACAATTGTGAGCCGTTCTTGGATAGCCTGTTGGCCTAAAGAGCAAGCCCTTTAGACTTCGATGGCCTTTTGCACCAAGCGGGTCGCAACCCAGTTCTTGGTCTTGGAAATCGGACGGCTTTCCGTGATTTCAATCATGTCGCCCATCTTGTACTCGCCTTTTTCGTCATGGGCGTGGTACTTGCTAGACTTGCCAACGATCTTGCCGTAGAGCTCGTGTTTGACACGGCGCTCAATCAGCACGGTCACTGTCTTGGCACGCTTGTCGCTGACCACCTTGCCAATCAAGGTGCGCTTGAGGGATTTTTTAGCTTCCGTCATTTATCGCTCCTTATTTGGCGGATTTGTCAGCGGCTTGCTTCTCGACAAGAATAGTCTTGGCGCGGGCAATGTCACGGCGCGCAGTGCGGATCGTGGCTGTGTTGGTGAGTTGTTGCGTGGCTTTTTGCATACGCAGG
>CAINUX010000207.1 GCA_903853895.1 uncultured beta proteobacterium
CTGCACACGCGGGCAAAACCCTGGACGGCATCAAGGCACGCGGACAGGTCATCTGCGGCGTTCACACCGGCTTGGCTGGCTTCAGTGCAGCAGACTCCAATGGCAAATGGACCGGGATTGACGTCGACGTGTGCCGCGCGGTGGCCGCCACCACGCTGGGCGACGCCGAAAAAGTGAAATATGTGCCGCTGGTCGCGCAGGCACGCTTCACCGCGTTGCAGTCCGGCGAAGTGGATATCCTGTCGCGCAACACCACCTTTACGCTGACCCGTGACGCATCGCTGGGCCTGAGCCAGACGGCTGTGACCTACTACGACGGCCAGGGTTTCATGGTTCCGGTCAAGAGCAAGATCAAGAGCGCCAAGCAACTCAAAGGGCAAACCGTGTGCGTGCAGTCCGGCACCACCACCGAGAAGAACCTGACCGACTACTCCAAGGCAAACGCGCTGAACATCAAGCCCGTGGTGTTTGAAAAGCTGGACGCGGTTGAAGGCGCTTACTTCTCGGGCCGCTGCATTGCCTACACCACCGATGCTTCCGGTCTGGCATCCGTGCGCAACAAGTCGGCCAAGAACCCAGCTGATCACCTGATCCTTCCCGAGCTGATTTCCAAAGAGCCTCTGGGGCCACTGGTTCGTCGTGGTGATGACGAGTGGGAAGCCATTGTCAAGTGGACCATTTTCGGCCTGCTGGAAGCGGAAGAGTACGGTGTGACGTCGGCCAATGTGGACGACCTCAAGGCCAACAGCAAGGATCCAGTCGTGGGTCGCATTCTGGGAACAACAGACGACACCGGCAAGCTGCTGGGTCTGGACAAGGAATGGATGGCGCGCGCCATCAAGGCCACCGGCAACTATGGCGAAATCTTTGAGCGCAACGTTGGTCCCAAGTCGGCCCTGCAACTGCCTCGCGGTTTGAACAACCTGTGGAACAAGGGTGGCATTCAGTACGCAATGCCCATTCGCTAAGCAGCGATTCCCCGGGGTCAGCAGACTCCGGTCTTTTCTTGACAGCAGAGACCCGCAACGCGCGGTCGCTGCCTGATTTCTTTGGTTTGTTGACTGAAGCAAGGCCGAAATGACCCCTCCAACATCTCCTCCACCCAAAAAGACTTGGTCATGGCGTAGCCAGGCTTTCCGAGCGCTGGTTTACCAGGTCGTGGCGGTTGCAGTCATCGTGCTGACCGTGCTGTACCTCGCCAACAACACCGCCACCAACATGCGGGCGCGAGGCATTCAAAGCGGTTTTGACTTCCTGAACAGCGCTGCCGGCTTTGACATCGGCGAGAGCATTTTTCCCTTTGACTCGGGCGAGAACTATTGGCGCGCCTACTTCATCGGTATGACCAACACACTGCGGGTCGCCGTGTTGGGCATTGTGATGACCACCGTGTTGGGAACGCTGATCGGAGTGGGTCGCTTCTCGCGCAATGCCCTGATTCGCGGCCTGTGCATCAGTTATGTGGAATTCTTCCGCAACATCCCGGTGCTGCTGCAATTGCTGATGTGGTACCTGCTGTTTACCGAAATGCTTCCTCCCGCGACAGAACCCTGGGTGCTGGGGCCCCTGTTCCTGAGCAAAGGTGGATTGAACTTTCCGATTCCGGTTTGGGC
>CAINUX010000208.1 GCA_903853895.1 uncultured beta proteobacterium
GCCAGCCTGCGTGGCGACTTCGGTCGCATCGTGTTGCTGGCGGGCGCCAATGTACAGGACAACTGCGTCATGCATGGCTTTCCACAGCAGGACACGCTGGTGGAAGAAAACGGACATATTGGCCACGGCGCGGTGCTGCACAGCTGCACCGTGCGCCGCGATGCGCTGGTGGGCATGAACGCCGTGGTGATGGACGAGGCAGAGGTGGGCGAGCGCGCCATGGTTGCTGCCTGCGCGTTTGTACCTGCGGGCATGCGGGTGGCAGCACAAACCTTGGTGGCCGGAGTTCCTGCGAAGTTGATTCGAGACCTGCGCGCCGAAGAAGTCGCATGGAAACTTACCGGTACAGAGACGTATCAGGATTTGACCAGGCGCTGCCTTGCCACGATGCGCGAAGTGCAACCGCTTGCACAGACTGAAGCCAACCGTCCGACCGTGCAGGCACCACCAGTCAAACCGTTGATTGCCACCAAACGAATCAAGTCACTATAAAAACAGTAGCTACTCACGCAAAATCCACGAGGGCTAGCGGCCTATTCCGCTTGCAGCTTCCGCGGATACCGGCTTCGAGCGATGTGCCAGTTTCGGAATGCTTGGCACATCCTGCACCAAACCTACATCTTGTCTGAGATCCCTTTTGGTTCGGCGAGGTCGCGAGCCACCTTTCATCTCAGGCAATGTGCGTGCCCCCTGCCCTTAAGGAGACGCGGCTACTTCAAGAAGACCCATTGCCTGACGATTGGCGCTGTTGTTAGCCGACCTGTGATACTGACCGGGAAGTGCACTTCAGATCGACTCGTAACCCGGGTTGGGCTTGACGCCCACCAGGGTTGGCGTATTGAGCTTGCGAGCAGATACTTTGCCACCGCTGGCCTTGAGCCAGGTCTCTACCACATCCCACACCATCTTGTTGCCCTGGGTGCGTGCCTCTTCGGCCACTGGTGCCCAGCCTGCCACTTTGTACTTCTTGCCAGCTTCAATGGCACGCCCGCCAAGTTGCATATTGTCAATGCGCTTGCCCATGGCAGCACCCGGCGTGCAGCTGTATTGCAAACCACCCACGCGCACCATGTCACCGCCCTGCTGGTAATACGGGTCGGGGTTGAACAGGTTGTCGGCCACGTCTTCCAGAATGGTCTTGATGGTGTCGCCACTCATCTCGGTCACCGTGGCATAGGAGTAACTGGTGGCTGTCATGTCCATCAGCCACTCACGGGTGATGGCCTGGCCAGGCAGCAGCGTGGTGCCCCAGCGGAAACCCGGGGAGAACGCGATTTCGGCGCCTTGCACATCCATCAGCGCATCGACCAGCAACTGGTCGCCCGTGCCGTTGAAGTTGCCACGGCGATAGAGCGTGCCTTCGGTGACGCCCAGCTTTTCCGCCAGTTTGGATTCATACGGCGCGCGCAACTTGGTGATGAGTGCCTCCATCTCCGGGTCAGCCGGCAGCATGTTGGCAAAAACGGGCAGTAGCTTGTAGCGGAAGTCCATGACCCGCTTGTCTTTGACTTCAAAGTCCAGCACGCCCAGGAACTTGGTGTTCGACCCAGCATTGGTGACGATGGTCTTGCCACCCTTGTTCGACACCAGTGTGGCCACCGGCATGCCGTCGTGCGTGTGGCCGCCCATGATGGCGTCAATGCCGGTCACGCGGCTGGCCATCTTCAGGTCCACGTCCATACCGTTGTGGCTCAAGACCACCACGACCTGGGCACCTTTGGCGCGCACTTCATCGACCATCTTCTGCAGGTTGTCGTCCTGGATACCAAACGACCAGTCCGCCACCATGTAGCGCGGGTTGGCGATGGGGGTGTACGGAAAGGCCTGGCCAATGATGGCGCAGGGAACACCATTGATTTCACGAATGACATAGGGCTTGAACACCGGATCGCCAAAATCATTGGTCTTGATGTTCTGCGCCACAAAGTCAACCTTGCCGGCAAAGTCTTTGTCCACAATCTCCTTCACGCGCTCCATGCCCAGCGTGAACTCCCAGTGCCCGGTCATCACGTCCACACCCAGCAGCTTGCACGCGTCCACCATGTCCTGACCATTGGTCCACAACGCCGTACCCGAGCCCTGCCAGGTGTCACCACCATCGAGCAGCAAGGCGCCCGGGCGGCTGGCCTTCATACGCTTGACCAGCGTGGCCATGTGGGCAAAACCACCCACCTTGCCATAGCGCTTGGCGGCCTTTTCATAGTCCAGATATCCCAAGGCGTAGGCCTCGGCCGTACCCGGGCGCACCTTAGCAAACTTGAGCAAATGTTCGCCCACCAGGTGTGGCAGGTTGCCTTTCATGGACCCCATGCCAATGTTGATGCTGGGCTCGCGGAAATAGATGGGCTTGAGCTGGGCGTGGCAGTCGGTCATGTGCAGGAACGACACGTTGCCAAAGCGTGGAATGTCGTACAGGCCCTTGGAGGCCGTGGCGGCGTCCGCATCCGCGTAAGCACCTAAGCCCATGCCGGCCATGGTGCCTGCACCCAGCACCTGGAAGAATTCGCGTTTGGATAAGTTCATTTTGAAAGGATCACTCAATCATGAAAGAAAACCCGGACTCGCCGGGTTCGCAGGGGGACAGGTTGGAGACTATTGATTGACGGCTGACTTGGGATCAACCAGCAAGGCCACCAGATGGCGGATCTGGGCTTCGGTCATGATGCCCATGTGGCCGGCGCGGGGCATGTTGGAACAGGCGTTGTAGGCCTTGGAGTTCCAGATTTTTCCCCACGTGTATTCAATGATGGCCTTGGATGCGGGGCTGTTGACATCGCTCACGCCGCGCAGCTTGCCGTAGTTGTACAGGCTCGGGCCAATGGTGCCAAAGGAGATTTCCTTCTTGTCCAGCTGGTGGCAGTTGTAGCAATTGCCACCATTGGGGGTCGTGGCGTCGTCGCTATAAGTCAGGCCACGGCCGCTTTGCGCCAGCGCCTCGCCCTGCTTCCAGTCGCCGACAAACTTGCCATCGCTGGGCCACTTGACCGTCTTGAGGTTCATGGCCTCAATCTCTTGGGCTCTTTTTTTGTCCAATGGTTTGCCTGCCACGTCGGCCGCGCTGCAGGCCAGGTTCGTTTCATCGGTATTGAGCACGCTGGCCTTGACGATGCCCTGGTCTCGAAACGACGTCTTGACCGCTTCACGGTAAAAGAAATCAAACACATCGGCGTTGCCAGTCGACGCCACAGCCACCGGTGGGGTCTTCTGGGCCTGAACCGGTGAAACCGCCACAACGAGCGCGATGCCAACGGCGGAAAACACCGAAAAATAGTTGTACTTATTCATAGTGATCTCCTGGGCTTAACGCTTGAGCGCGGGTGCAATCGACTTGGACCCGGCGCTATTGACGCCCAGGTACACGCCCAGCGCAATCGTGACATCGCTGCCAAAACCGGGGTAGGGAAAACGCTGCTGGCGGTAGCAGTCGTTGAGGCGTTGCTGCATGCCCCACATCTGGCCATTGGACACACGGTACGCAGGCCAGGCAGCAAAGCCAATGCCATCGCCTGGATTCTTGGTCAGGTTGGGCAGGTCTTGCAGACGAATTCGCGTGTTGTCCTGTCCATGGCAGGAAGCGCAGGAAAAATCATGCGGTCCGGCGCGCTGAAAGAACAGGCGTTTACCCACCTCGTAAGAAATTTTCTCCTGCGGATGGGCCTGCGACAGGTTGAACTTCATGCCCTTGGACTCTGCAGACAACCAGGTCGCCAGCGCGGTCACATTGACCTGCTCGCCTCTGCCAAACCCAGTCTTGGCAATCTCATCGGCATTGAAGCCCTGCAGGTTTTGCATGCAGGTCAACAGGCGGGACTCCATGTCCTGCACCCGCCCGGTGTCGACGAAGTAGCGAGGCAATTCAACAAATGCCCCTTTGTAGACGCCAGGGCCCTTGCCCAGGTCGCACGCCTCCAGCGATGCATTCTTGGGTCCGCGCTTCTGCTTCCACAGGTCTTCTCCCTTGGCCTCAAACAACTCCGACGGGTTTCCATCGGCCAGCATGGCACGGTATTCTTCAATGCTCTGGACCGCGGTTTTTTGCGCAACAACGGCTGTCGTCGTCAAACAACCCAGTGCCAGAAACGAAATAAGTGATGTCGTCCGCATGTTGACCTCTTCTTGTTTTGGAAAGTGGGCGCCCTTAGGAGGCAGTCGCTTCGTCGGTGCGGGTGTCGCCCTTGTTGTCTTTCCAGGTGACCGCAATCTTGTCCCCAGCCTTGGCGCCCTTGACAACAAACTGGAGGAACGGGTTTTTGGACACGGCTGGGCCCCACTCTGCGGTCAACACTGGTTTGCCATTGTGTGTAGCCGTCACCTCAGCAATATGCCAGGCGGGCACCAGTTTGCCTGCCGCGTCTTTGCGTTGACCGGACTCCATCTCGTGGGCCATCAAAACCCGCACGGTGGCCTTGTCGCCTGCTACTTGTGCACGAATGCGCATCGGATCTGCCATTTTTAGCTCCTGATATATATATGAATGGTTTAGGGATGGAGACGATTAACCGCCGCATCCACCCAGAGTGACCTTGACTTCTTTTTTGGCAAAAAGAACTTTGCCGTCAGCCATGATGGCCACTGCGTACACATCGGACGACTGCCCCATCTTGGCGCGTGTTGCAAAGTTGGCTTCCACGCTGTCCGTGACATTGAACACGGCAATCAGGGCAGAAGGATTCTTCTCAACCAGAATCAAAATCTGTTTGACACCGGGCAAGGCAGTGCTGGCAGTCAAAGGCACAACGGCGCCGTTTTCGGCAATGTCCGGGCCACCGATGGTGACGTCTTTGCTCTCAACCGGTGCACCGGCACCCATGGCCTTGAGCACATCGGCGAGGGTTTTGGCCTCGAAGGCCGTCTTATTGAACGCGGCAAACGCGTACTGTGGGAACAGGCCCGTAGTCGCCAGCAGGCCGGCCAGAACAGCGCTTTGCTTGAGTGTCTTGCGACGAGTTTGCATCTGAGTCTCCTAAATTAAAGTGAATACCGATAAAAAAGCTTGCTACTTGCCCGCACCCGACGCCAGCCAGGCCGCGATGATCTTGGCCTCTGCATCGCTCAATGTCTGAGGCGGCATGGGAACAGCACCCCAAACTCCCGACCCACCAGCCTTGATCTTGCCCGTCAGATAGTCTGCCTTGCCGGGGTGCTTCTTGGCAATATCTGCGAAGGCCGGGCCGACGATCTTGTTGGTGATGCCATGGCAAGCGGTGCAGCCATTTTTTTGCAACAGCGCTGAAGCAGCCTTGCCAGCGCTCGAAGCCTCAGCCTTTGCAGGTGCCGCTACCGCAACTGGTACGGGTGCGCCCACCTTGGCTTCAGGGCGGGTGGTGTCCGCACCGTGCTGCGCACCCACCGCCCGGTTCTGCTCGGCCAGATTGCCGTGCGCGTTGCGCGCAAATTCCGGCAGGAACGAGGCCAGCTTCACCTCTGGCGCGCAGTCTTTCATGCACGCCACATTGCCGGTATCAGGCTTGCTGGCTCCACCGAATTCGCTGCCAGGCCACATGGCATGCTTGGTCGTCATGCCGTTGCGATTCGGCATGCGGCCCTGCACTTCACGGATATTCTTGTCGGACAGCGTGAAGTCGTCAGGAACAATGCCATTGAGGTTCAACAGGAAGGCGACCACCGAGTAGACCTCGTCCGTCGCTAGCGACTTGGGAGCTGTCCATGGCATGGCACGGTTGATGTAGTCCCAAATCGTCGATAGCGTCGGAACCTTCATGAAGGTTGTGCGCCCAGGGTAAGTCGTGTTTAACAGATTCGCTACCCGCCCCTTTTTGATGTCGTCAGGCGTTACGCCACCCACCAACGGGCTGAACACCTCACCGGATTCTCCAAAGATGCCATGGCACGAGGCGCACTTGGCCTCCCATATGTCCTGGCCTTTAGCAACCGTTCCGGAGCCAGCCGGCAAGCCCTTGAAGTCAGGCCGCACATCAATATCCCATGCAGCCACTTCTTTGGCGGTTGCCGCACGCCCCACACCGGGATATTTGGCATCGACCTGCGCACCCGCTGTACCCAGCAGGGCCCACAGCGCGGTGGCCAAGAATGCATTACGCAACTTGAACATTTTTCACCTCGCCATTTTCTTGCACCAACCATGACTGAATGGCGTTATTGTGGTAAATCGAGCGGGTTCCCCGCACGGCACGAAGCTGCTTGTACGTGGGCTGAACAAAGCCCGTCTCATCCATGGCCCGACTCTGAATAATGGTGGGCTTGCCGTCCCACACCCAGTCCAGGTTGAAACGCGTCAACGCCTTGGACAGCACGGGTGTTTCCAGCCGGGCGGTGCGCCAGTTGCGGCCACCATCCACTGACACGTCTACCTTCTTCACCTTGCCCCGACCCGACCAGGCCAGCCCTGTGATGTTGTAAAAGCCCTTGTCCAGCAGCACCTGACCGCCCGACGGCGTGGTCACCACACTCTTGCATTCCTGGATGCTGGTGTATTGGCGCTCCAGCCCGTCGGGCTGCAAGTCGATGTAGTGAATGGCCTCGTCTTTGGTTCCATAGGGCATGTCACCCACTTCGATGCGACGCAGGTACTTGACCCAGCTCACACCTTGGACGCCGGGCACGATCAGGCGCAGCGGGTAACCTTGCTCCGGGCGCAACATTTCACCGTTTTGGCCGTAGGCCACAAACACTTCACCAGACTTGATCAGGCTCATGGGAATGGTGCGGGTCATGGAAGACCCGTCAGCACCTTCGGCCAGCACAAACTTGCCGTTCTTCAGATCAGCACCGGCCAGTTCCAGCAGCGTGATCAACGGCACACCGGTGAATTCACTGCAGGAAATCATGCCGTGCGTGTATTGCGCAGTGGGCACAGCCACATTGCCCCACTCCACCGCAGTGTTGGCTCCACATTCGATAAAGTGGAAACGCGACACCGCAGGCAACCGCATGATTTCATCCAGGGTAAACACCTTGGCTGACTTGACCATGCCGTTGACCATCAACCGATGTTTGGAGGGATCAATATCCCACCAACCCTGGTGGTGCCGCTCGAAATGCAGGCCACTGGGCGTGACAATTCCAAACAACGACTGCAGCGGGGCAAACGACACCGAGGCCTGTGTGGTCTGTGTCAACCCCGGGCTTTGGCGACGCTGTACATCCGATTCATATTTGGACGGCTTGCCATAGCTTCCGTCGGGCGCAACGCCCTGCCCCAGGCCCTTGCTGTGCTCTGGCAAATTCAGAATATTGGGGTCGCCGCCTTCGGTAGGAACCGGGTTGCTCTCGGCCATGGCCCCACTAAAGGCCACGCCCGTGGCAGCGGCTGCAAAGGCGTTGCGAATGAAATCGCGACGTCCATTCTTGGCCTCGGCGAACACCTGACGGATTCCATCCCGGCTCAAAAAACTCTCGGGAGCCTTGCGCAGGCTTCCCGGTACGGGTCTCTCTTGATTCACACAGACTCCTCCAACGGCGAAACAAATGTCACATATATATTCGAACTAACTAATATATATTAAGGCGGCATTCTATCCCTAGGTGTTACTACCAATCCCCACCGTTTTTCTCAGGCACACCGCTATTTGAAGCGGTAGTAGTCCCGATTGAGGACAGCCGCGATGGCGGTCACTTCTTCAGGAAAGAGCCCCAGATTAAGTTCTGTATTGCACTGCTCCACCATACCGCGCAAAACGCCAGGCGCGTTGACGCGGCCTTTGGGTTTGTACATCGCACTGCCGTCGCCCACCACCTTGCTGGCGTGGCATTCAGTGCATTTGTTCTCGGCAATGAGCTTTTCACCCAGCTTCAGGTCAGCGTCCTGAAAAATCTTTGGCGTCTGCCCCCAGGCGATGGCCGCCAGCGAAGACAACAACAAACCAAACCACATTTTGTGCATGCGTTCAAGGCTAACGGCAACTTGCCCAAAACGCAATACAGAAATAGCCTTACTACCCATATGGGCTACCCAACATTACCCTTCGCGGTAATAGACGAAGCAGCCTCACTCCACAAGAATCGGCACAATCAGAATGGCATGGGCATGAAGCCGTGCACGTAACGTTCCCCACACAACTACCGGTTGGAAACAACCCATCAACGGAGATATGACATGGAATTCAGCAAGGAATTTGACGCATCCGGCCTGGCCTGCCCTTTGCCCATCGTAAAAACCAAAAAGGCATTGGCGGACATGACCTCCGGGCAGGTGTTGCGTGTGATCTCCACCGACCCGGGCTCGGTGTGCGACATGGCAGCCTTCGCAGAGCAAACCGGCAACGCGCTGCTGGAGCAAGGCAGCGAAAACAGCAAATTTGTGTTCTATCTCAAGAAGGCCTGAACGGCCGCCTTTCAACCTATTCCGGAGCACAACGCATGGCAACCAAAAAAATGGCGCTGATCGCCACCAAGGGCACGCTGGACATGGCCTATCCGCCGTTTATTCTGGCATCCACCGCCGCGGCGCTGGGATGGGATGTGCAGATCTTCTTCACCTTCTATGGTCTGCAGTTGCTGCGCACCAGCCTGGACGACATCAAGATCAGCCCGCTGGCCAATCCGGCCATGCCCATGCCCGTGCCCATGCCGGTGATGGTGCAAATGCTGCCCGGCATGGAATCCATGGCCACCATGATGATGAAGAATAAGATGAAGTCCAAGGGCGTGGCTTCGCTACAGGAGTTGCGTGACATCTGTCTGGAAGCCGACGTCAAGTTCGTTGCCTGCCAGATGACGGTGGATCTGTTTGAGTTTGAAACCAGCGAGTTCATCAAGCAGGTCGAATACGGCGGCGCCGCCACGTTCATGAAGTTCGCTGGTGAATCTGATGTTTGTCTGTTCATTTGAACCGGCAATGAAAAAAGCACTTCTGTGGTGCACCCTGTTGCTTTCAACCCAGGTTTGCCTCGCAACAGCCCCATATCTGCAGGCTA
>CAINUX010000209.1 GCA_903853895.1 uncultured beta proteobacterium
CATGGATCAGGCCTACCGTGATGCGCTCGCCGTCCGTGAAATTCGCATGGCGCGGGGTGAAGCGCCACGCGGCTTCAAGATTGGCTTCACCAACCGCAACATCTGGCAGCGCTACGGCGTATTTGGGCCGATCTGGGGCACCGTATATGCGTCGACCATCAGCTTTTGTGACGGGCAAGGCACCGTCTCGCTCAAAGGCACCTGTCAACCGCGTCTGGAACCGGAGGCGGTGTTTGGCATGAAGGCGACGCCGCCCAAAAATGCATCGCTGGCAGACCTGTTTGATGCGTTGGACTGGGTGGCGCCGGGCTTCGAGGTGGTCCAGTCGCACCTGCAGGACTGGAAGTTCCAAGCTGCGGATACCGTGGCCGATGGCGGCTTGCATGCCCGTTTGCTCATTGGCCGCAAAGTACCCATTGGTGAGATTGCCTCCAGCGCCACGCAACTCAATGCGGTGTTTGCTGCGGCCACGGTCAACTTGACCCAGGGCGAGAAAATCCTGGAAAGCGGATCTGGTGCCAATGTCCTGGATGGCCCCTTGATGGCCTTGCAGCACTTTTTGAAGGAACTCAGAGCGTGCCCAGGTGCGCCCGACCTGCTGCCCGGTGACGTAATCACGACCGGAACCTGGACCGACGCCTGGCCGGTACTGCCTGGTGAGCAGTGGACGGCTGACTTTGGCGCCCCACTTTCACGGCTGCAGGTTGTTTTCGAGTAGCCCAGTGGCGATAACCATCGGGCCGTTCGCGCTGGCCACTTCATGGGTGATTCTGCTGGTCTGCGCCGCCGTCGCAGCGGTGGTCGGCTACTTCGTCGGGCGACGCCAGCAGGCCCGTATTGGCGCGACCCTGACCGATATGCTGTTGGCCGCGGGCCTGGCGGCGCGCCTGGCCTTCGTCCTGGAGTGGTTTGAAAACTACCGCAGCGCGCCGTGGACCATGCTCGATATCCGCGATGGCGGCTTCACCCCTTGGGCTGGTGTAGTTGCCGCCATCCTCGTCGCACTGTGGCAAGGGTGGCGGCGCGCAGCGCTGCGGGAACCGCTGTTGATGGGCATTCTGGCAGGCACCCTGATGTGGATCGTCGCGCCCGCGGTTCTCCGCATGGGCACCGGTCCAGCGCTATCCGATCTTGAGGAGATTTCACTCATGACGCTGCAAGGAACGCCGGAAAGCCTGGCCAGTTTGGCGCAGGGCGGGCCCGTGGTTGTCAACCTGTGGGCGACCTGGTGCCCGCCCTGCCGTCGCGAGATGCCGGTACTGGCCGGGGCGCAGCAGCAGCTTCCGGAGGTTACTTTTATCTTTGCGAACCAGGGTGAAAACCCAATCACCGTGCACAAATACCTCAGTGCCAGCCAACTGGTTCTTACCAATGTGGTTCTGGACTCCCGCAAGAAATTGGGTGAACAACTGGGCTCAACGGCACTGCCAACCACGCTGTTCTTCGACGCCAGCGGCCGCCTGGTGGATACCCACCTCGGCGCTTTGTCATCGGCATCGCTCGCCAGCAAACTGAAGAGGATTGAGGCGCCTGACTCCAACATGCCTGGCGTGACCGCGCGGTAGCAGGTACAGACCCAGCCTGGCGCTGGATGTCATTTTGCGCTTTCCAAATCAGCGGTGTATATTCGCATCAGGCGATTGCCTGGCGCGAACAGCGTCCCCTGTACTCAGGGACTAACCCGGACCTGTGTGCCGGGTTTCTCTTTTTTGGGGGTGGCATTTCACCGATCCACACAATGGCAAACTCACAACACGCCAAGTTCTGCAGGCAATAGCCCTGGTGTGGCTAAATCTGGCCAACTGAAGCCACCAAGAAGAAAGGACTTAGCCCCTTTCGAAGCTAAGTCCTTGATTCATATGGTCGTGTGAAA
>CAINUX010000210.1 GCA_903853895.1 uncultured beta proteobacterium
ACCCATCATGAAACAGCTTGAAGTTCAAATCATGGGGCAAACCTATCTGCTGGGTTGCCCCGAAGGCGGAGATGCCCGCTTGCTCGAAGCAGTGGAACGTGTCGACACCGCGATGTGCAAGATCCGCGATGCGGGCAAGGTCCGTGCACGCGACCGCATTGCCGTGCTGGCCGCATTGAATCTGGCGTTTGATGTCACCGACCGAGCGCCCACAGCGGCCAGTACCAGCGCAACACCCGCGGCCCCGGCCCCAACCGACACCACGGGACAGCCCGCTGCCGTGACCCCGGACGCGACCGATTCCAACGTCTTGCTGATTTCCCTGCTGGAGCGTCTGGACGAGGCACTCAGTGAAGACGGCAGATTGATTTAGTCCGTCTGGACCGGCGTCGTTGGGCCTACAATCAACACCGTCTGCAGTGCTCACCGGGCTTTATATTTCCTTGTACCAATGCTCTTAGAGCCCGGGCCTGGAACATTGCCCTGCTAGCGTGATCATCTCGCGTTAGATGAACCCAAAGCTGGCGCTGACCTAGCCCACCTGAACCCCGGTTCAGGATGCCGGTCCGGTGGCATTTGCAGACACCTATTTTCACCGCCTGATGCTCGATCCCCTTCTGATAGTTGAACTGGCCATTCTGGGCCTGGCCACCGGCTTTCTGGCGGGTCTGCTGGGCATTGGCGGGGGCATGCTGATCGGCCCGTTCATGACCATCATCCTGTCGGCCTTGGGTGTCAGTGCCGATCTGGCGGTCAAGATGGCAATTGCCACGTCGATGGCGACCATCATGTTCACCTCCATCTCCAGCGTGCGCGCCCACCATCAGCGCGGCGCAGTGCGCTGGGACATTGTCAAGGGTCTGGCTCCGGGCATCGTCATCGGCGGAGCCATCGCCAGTGCCGGCGTGTTCGCCTTGCTCAAGGGCACGGCCCTGGCGATCTTTTTTGCGGCATTTGTAGGGTTTTCGGCCACCCAGATGTTTCTGGACAAAAAACCCAAACCCAGCCGCCAGATGCCGGGCACGGCAGGTCAACTCGCGGCGGGCAGCCTCATCGGATTCCTGTCCGGACTGGTCGGCGCTGGTGGCGGGTTTATCAGCGTGCCGTTCATGGTGGCACACAACGTGGCCATCCTCAACGCCGTGGCCACCAGCGCGGCACTTGGTTTTCCGATTGCCCTGGCTAACACGGTGGGCTATGTGATCAGCGGTACAGACTTACCCAACCTGCCCCCCCATTCCCTGGGATATGTGTGGCTACCTGCACTGGCGGTGATTGCCAGCTGCAGTGTACTCACGGCACCGCTGGGAGCCAAGATGGCACACCGACTGCCCGTGGCCAAATTGAAGAAGATTTTTGCCGTGGTGCTGTACGGCCTGGCCAGCTACATGCTCTGGAAGGGCCTGCACGGCTAGTTGCCCAGCGGCGGAGCGTGGGGGCTAGCCCTTCGGCAGGGTCGCATACAGCTTCTCAAAGTCTTCGGCCGCCAGACCCGGCGAACACAGAAACCCTTGAAACGCCTCACAGTGCAACTCCCGCAAAAAGTCGCGCTGCGCACCGGTTTCCACACCTTCTGCCACCACCGACAGCTTGAGCGCCTGCGCCATCGCGATGGTTGCACCGACGATGGCCCGGTCCCCTTCATCCGCAGGTAGACCCGTGACAAAGGCCCGGTCGATCTTCAGTTTGGAAATGGGGAACTTCTTGAGGTACGCCAGGCTGGAGTAGCCCGTGCCAAAGTCGTCAATCGCAAGACTCACGCCCAACGCCGCCAGTGCGTGCAGTCGGGATAGGGTTTCATTGATGTCCTTGATCAGAATGGACTCCGTCAGTTCCAGTTCCAGCAGCGATGGGTCCAGACCTGCGTCAGCGATGGCGCTGGCAACCCGTTCCACAAAGTCCCCCTGCTGAAACTGCAGGGCCGAGACGTTGATCGACACCACCACCGGCCGACCGGCTGCCTGCCAGACCACGGCCTGGCGGACGGCTTCAACCAGCACCCAATTGCCAATGGTGATGATGAATCCGGACTCTTCGGCCAGCGGGATAAAGGTAGCGGGCGACACATTGCCTAGTTCGGCATCGCGCCAGCGGATGAGTGCTTCGACCCCCAGCAACCGGCCGTCACACAACGAAATTTGCGGCTGGTAGTGCAGGCGGAACAATCCTTGCTCCATGGCCTGACGCATGGCATGGTCCATCTTGACCCGTGAAAGCAAATCTACGTTCATCTGGGGTTGGTAAAAGCGGAAATTGCCGCGCCCGCGTTCCTTGACACGAAACATGGCCGTATCGGCACACTGGATCAACGTGTCCAGCGTGCGACCGTCTTCCGGGTACATGGCCACGCCGATGCTGCAACCCAGCGAAAAGTTGACGGTATCGAGGACAAACGCCTGCCCCAATTTCTCCAGGATGCGACGGGCCACAATTTCGGCGCCAAAGGCATCGGCTTCCTGCAGGAACGCAATGAATTCATCACCCCCCACCCGGCATAGCGTATCCACCTCCCGCAAGGTTTGCTGGATGCGTGCGGCGGCTTCGATCAACACCCGGTCGCCAAAGGCATGGCCAAGGGAATCATTGATGTTTTTGAAGCGATCCAGGTCAACGAACAACACGGCAAAGGTCGACCCATTGCGTTGCGCCGCGCGCAGTGCCACGGCCACGCGTTGGCCCAGCAACAAGCGGTTGGGCAGGCCCGTCAGCACATCCGTATAGGCCAGGGCCTCGATGCGCTTTTGTGCATCCAGGCGTTCGGTCAGGTCGCGAAACGAAAACACCCGCCCCAGCACCGAACTGCGGCTGATCTGCGGCAGCGTCACGCGCTCCAGCATGCGCCCCGAGCGCAGCAACAAAACATCGGTGCACTCCATCTTGGGATCACCAGCGATTGCGGTCAAACGATCCTGGTACGCCGCTTCGTCCTGCACACAGGCTGCCATATGGGCAAACAATACCGTGTCATCGCGGGTTTCCAGCAGGTCCGTGGGAATGTTCCACAGCTCGACGAACCGCCGGTTGTAGTGCCGCACAACGCCTGCCACGTCGACGACCAGGACACCGTCGCCGGTGGACTCCAGCGTGGCCCGCAACTCCGCCATGCGGGTTTCCAGTTGCTCTTCAACCTGGCGCTGCTGGCGCAGGTCACGCAGCCCCACCAAGTACACCGGCTCCTGCGGGTTGAACCACACCCGGCTGACCTTGCGCTCCACCGGTATGGCGATGCCATCCGCACAGCGCAACAGGGACTCCGACAAAATGTTGTCAGCCAGTCCAGCCGCAACGTCTTCCCAAAAAAACAGGTCCTCCGGGGAGCTGGTCATTTCGACCACCGGTTTGTTCAAAAAATCAGCCGGTGCCAGGCCCACGAGACTGGCAAACACCTGGTTGGCTGCGGAGATACGCAGGGTCTTGGGGTCTACCAGGCAGACCGCCTCGATCATCGCATCCAATAGGGGTCCACAGCTCGTTGGGGTCATGCAAGTGCGCCCATCTGCGAGTCCACCAGCCGTTCATAGAAATAACTGACCCGCTGGCGTGGGGCTAAGAAATCCATGGCCGCACTGGGCAGGCCAGCCGGTTTCAGACTACGACGGATGCCGATCTGGGGCGTGTGCTCCAGATCAAGTATGAGTGCTTCGTGCTTGGACACACCCGATTCGTGAACGATCACTCGGGGCTTCAACGGGCGCGACGAGTTAACAGACACCACCATGGCGTAGCGCTCGTCTATCAACTGCACAACCGACCCGGGCGGGTACACACCCATCATGCGAATGAACGCACTCAGAGCTTTCGAATCAAAACGTGTCTTCAACTGGGCGAAAATCAGAGACAGCGACTCGTGTGGCGTCATCGCTGCCGCCGGGCGCGTGGGGTTGCACAGGTTGTCGTATCGGTTAACCAACGCGAGAATCCGGGCGCCAACCACCATGGTCTCACCCTTGGCCCGCAACGGGAAACCGCTGCCGTCGGCCAGTTCGTGGTGCTGTGCGATGGCCATCAATGCGCCTTTGGGCAGATCCATAGCCCGCCCCACTTGCACGCTTTGCGCCACATGTTCCTGGTACAGCTTGTACTCCGCAGTCGAGAAATTTTCTTCCAACCAACGCACCCGATCGGGCAATTGCGCCTTGCCCACATCGTGCAGAAACGCGGCCATACCCAACTCCACCAGTTCGGACTCCTGTAGCCCCATGGCCTTGCCCAGCAACAGCGAGACGACCGTGACATTGACCGGATGCATCGAGGACTTGTCGCCCGCAGCTTCCGTCAGAAGGCGGATGGCGGACTCACCCTCCATCAGCATCTCACCAACAAAACCTGTCACCAGGCCGTGGCAGTGCTCCGCGGCGGCCTTGGGCTGCGACGGAATCAGCTCCAGCGTCTTGCGGTACTGTCGTACGGCCTCGCCAAATCGGCGCTCGCACGCAACAAGTGAGCGCTGTTGCGAAGCCAGTTGTTCGGCACGCTGCTTACGTACCGTTGCCTCGCGTTGGGCCGCCTGGGCACGCTCTTGCGCTCGCTCCCGGGCCACTGCATCCAGCACGGGCGCAGCTACGGCAATCGCCTGCGACGGGTCGGGATCGCTCTTGGCGGTATTGACACGCACTTGGTCCTGCCCCAGACCC
Organism: uncultured beta proteobacterium; assembly: GCA_903853895.1. GTDB lineage: Bacteria > Pseudomonadota > Gammaproteobacteria > Burkholderiales > Burkholderiaceae_C > Allorhodoferax. Next base: position 4,635 of record CAINUX010000210.1, read on the forward strand.
TGAATCGTGTCGATCTGCCTGCTCGAAGAAATCTTGAAACTGCCGGTAGGAAATGGGTGCGCCATCCAGCCCACATCCAATTCGACGAACATGCCAATCCTCAACGACTTGCAGTCCACCATCACGACTTGATCGTTCCTATTCACTATGGACCTTCCTACTAAGAGTCATAGACCCCACGCTACCATTTCCATCGACTTGATCAACGTCAAGCATACCGCAGGATTTTGACTACTCAGTCAAGATCTTACGCAAATTACATGCCTGCACACTCCCATAAACAGGTTAGTTTTTGCAAAAAAATACCCGCCGAAGCGGGTTGTTCTCAAATTGCGACACTTCGCAGCGCCTGCGGCATTACCCCATGTGCAAGCCACCGTTGACGGAAAACTCGGCACCAGTGGCATAGCCACCTTCATCCGACGCCAACCACGCAATGATGGACGCAATCTCGCCGGGTTCTCCCAGGCGTTTGACGGGCACCGTGGCAATGATTTTGTCCAGCACTTCCTGGCGAATGGCTTTTACCATGTCCGTGCCGATGTAGCCGGGGCTTACGGTGTTAACCGTCACGCCCTTGGTCGCCATTTCCTGCGCTAACGCCATCGAAAAACCGTGCATGCCGGCCTTGGCGGCCGAGTAGTTGGTCTGACCGGCCTGGCCCTTGACTCCATTGACCGACGAGATGTTGATGATGCGGCCCCAGCCCTTTTCGACCATGTCACCGACGACCTGCTTGGTCACGTTGAACATGCTGTTCAGGTTGGTTTCGATCACCGCATCCCAGTCTTCGCGGGTCATTTTCAGGAACATGCGGTCCTTGGTGATCCCGGCGTTGTTGACCAGTACGTCGATGCTGCCGTGTTCGGCCTTGCTCTTGGCAAAGGCTTCAACGGTGGAGTCCCAATTGCCGACATTGCCCACAGATGCAAAAAACGTGAAGCCCAGTGCAGCCTGCTCGGCAATCCATTTGGCGTGGTCACGGGTCGGGCCGCAACCGGCGATGACCTTGAAACCTTCTTTGTGCAGACGCTGGCAGATGGCGGTACCGATACCACCCATGCCGCCGGTCACATATGCTACTTTTTGACTCATTTTTTCTCCTCTTTGGTTTGACACGCTACAAAATCAGGTTGACTATCGCTCAATGGTCAGGGCCACGCCCATGCCGCCGCCGATACACAGGCTGGCGATGCCCTTCTTTGCATCACGGCGCTGCATTTCGTGCAACAGCGTGACCAGAATGCGGCACCCAGACGCACCGATGGGGTGGCCAATGGCGATGGCACCGCCATTGACGTTGACCTTCGACGTATCCCAGCCCATCTCGTTGTTGACCGCGCAGGCCTGTGCCGCAAAGGCTTCGTTAATTTCCAACAGGTCCAAGTCCTGCGGCTTCCAGCCAGCGCGCTCCAGCGCCTTGCGGGACGCAGACACCGGGCCCATGCCCATCAGCGCGGGGTCCAGGCCACTGGTGGCAAAACTGGCAATGCGGCCCATCGGCGTCAGGCCCAGAGCGGCAGCCTTCTTGGCCGTCATCACCATCACTGCAGCGGCGCCGTCGTTGATGCCGGATGCATTGCCGGCGGTCACGCCACCGGTTTTGTCAAACGCAGGGCGCAGCCCGGCCAGGGCTTCGGCGTTGGACTTGCGGTTGATGAATTCATCGGCCGCAAACACGATCGGATCACCCTTCTTCTGGGCGATGCTGAAGGGCACGATCTCGTCGACAAACTTGCCGGCATCCTGCGCGGCAACAGCCTTTTGCTGGCTGGCCAGCGCCAAGGCGTCCTGCATGTCGCGGGTAATGCTGTAGGCCTTGGCCACGTTTTCAGCGGTAATGCCCATGTGGTATTGGTTGTAGACGTCCCACAAGCCGTCAACGATCATGGAGTCGGTCATTTTCCAATCACCCATGCGTTGGCCGTCGCGCGAGCCCAGCAGCACGTGGGGTGCGGCACTCATGTTTTCCTGGCCACCGGCAATCACGATTTCGCTGTCGCCCCAAGCCACGGCCTGTGCTGCCAACATCACGGCTTTCAAACCCGAGCCGCAAACGGCATTGATGGTCAGCCCCGGCGTTTCCTTGGCCAGACCGCTCTTGATGACGGACTGGCGTGCCGGGTTTTGACCCGAGCCGGCAGCCAGCACCTGGCCCAAAATCACCTCATTGATCTGGTCCGCAGCGAGGCCGGTACGGGCCAGCAGTGCCTTGATGACGGCAGCGCCCAGTTCGGGCGCAGCGGTCTTGGCCAGCGTGCCGCCAAATTTACCGACGGCGGTGCGGGCGGCTGAAACGATAACGATGTCTTCCATTTTTCTTCCTTCAGTGGGTCACAAACAATAGAGATCAGGATTTGGCTTTGACGTAGCTGCCGGGGGCTGGCTGCATGGCCTTGTACTTGCCCTTGCCATAGGTCTTGGGTGCGGCAATTTGCTTGCCTGCATGGCTCTTGAGCCAGGCCGACCAATCGGTCCACCAGCTGCCGGGGTGCTCGACCGCACCGTCCAGCCAGGCGGTTTGCGTCTTGGGCAGCTTGCCATCGGCACGAATCCAGTGGCTGCGTTTTTTCTTCTCGGGCGGGTTGATCACGCCGGCAATGTGGCCGGAGGCGCCCATCACAAAGCGCTTTTTGCCGGGCAGCACTTGGGTGGACGCATAGGCGCCGCCAATTGGCACGATGTGGTCTTCCCGCGAGCCGTAGATGTAGACCGGCATGTCGACGTTGTTCATGTCAACCTTCTCGCCGCAAACCGTAACTTTGCCCGGTTTGACCAGATTGTTTTCCAGATAGGTGTTGCGCAGGTACCAAGCGTAATACGGACCGGGCAGGTTGGTGCTGTCGGAGTTCCAGTACAGCAGGTCAAACGGAGGCGGCGTTTCACCCTTCAGGTAGTTGCCCACCACGTAATTCCACACCAGGTCATTGGGGCGCAGGAAGCTGAAAGTGCTGGCGAGGTCCTGGCCCTTCATCAGACCGCCCTTGCCCATTTCCTTTTCGCGGTATTGGACAAATGATTCGTCAATGAAGACGTCCAGAATGCCGGTGTCGGTGAAGTCCAGCAGGCTGGTCAGGAATGTGGCGCTGGCCACCGGTTTCTTGCCGCGCGCTGCCAGTACAGCCAGAGCAGTGCCCAGCATGGTGCCACCCACGCAGAAACCCAGGGCGTTGATGGTGGGCGAAGCGGAGATCTCCTGCGTGACGGCAATGGCCTTGATGACCGCCTGCTCAATGTAGTCGTCCCAGGTTGCCGTGGCCATGGACACATCCGGGTTGCGCCAGCTCACGACAAAGGTGCGGTGCCCTTGCGCCACGGCGTAGCGGACCAGCGAGTTTTCGGGCTGCAAATCCAGGATGTAGAACTTGTTGATGCAAGGCGGCACCAGCAGGAAGGGCTTTTCATAGACCTTAGCGGTCAGCGGCTTGTATTCGATCAACTGGAAAAAAGCGTTCTCAAAGACAACGGCGCCTTCGGTGGTGGCCACGTTTTTGCCAACCTCAAACAGGCTCTCGTCGGTCATGGACACATGGCCCTGGCGCAGGTCGTGCACCAGGTTTTGCATGCCTTTGGCAATGCTTTCACCCTTGGTTTCAATGGCTTTCTTCTGCGCCTCGGCGTTGAAGGCCAGAAAGTTGCTGGGCGCAGCGGCGGCCATCCACTGCTCGACCGCAAACCGGATGCGGCTGCGGGTCTTGGCATCGGTCTCTACGGCATCGGCCAGGCCCATCATAGTGCGGGCATTCAGCAGGTAAACCGCAGCCGAATAGGCCGCCACCGGGTTGCTGCCCCAGGCGTCGCCTGAAAAGCGTTTGTCGGCCGTGCTCGGGGCTGAAAAACCATGGCTGAACATGCCCACGGCGTCCTGCAGATACTGCTGCTGCAGGGCCTGCAGTTTGTCGGGTGCAAAGCGAATGTCGGGCTGCTTGGCGCCTGCGCCCGGCGTGGCGCCACCGACTGCACCCAAATCCATACCCTGGAACGACTGCACCGCCTTGCTCCAGTTCTCTGTCATGGACTGCTGAAACTGCTGGGAGGCCTGGGTCCAGAATTCGGGAACGTTTTGCGTCACACTGTCACCTTTTCAATCGTTGGTCTGCAAGTAGGCCGTAGTATGTCAGCATACTCCCTACGAAATCCTGACACGCCTATACCGAATGTACATAGTTCCTATTGCTTGGCTGTATGTGGCCGTCATGATGAGCGTGGCCGAAGCCACCGCCTCCAACGGTTCCCTACTCGGCGCCATCATCACACTGGTGCTGTATGGCCTGTTGCCCGTGGGGCTGATCCTGTACTTCATGGGAGCGCCCGGGCGCAAGCGCGCCATCCGGGCCCGCGAAGCGGCTGAGTTGCAAGCTTCACACCCGCCAGATGCAGGCGGCCTGGCGCCCACTGACGCGGTCCCGCCGGTGGGAAAAGAAGCGTAGCGGATTGCCCACGGTGCACCAGGACGGGCTGCTGTCGTTGCCAAACACCTGCGCGATGCCCAGTTGCTGAAGGCGCTGGCGTGCAAGGGCCGGCAAGTCCGCGAGCCACTTGCCGCAGGGTATCGGCTGAAAGCATTCCGTGGCCTGAGGCGTAGTGCGGACGAACGCATCCCGCACATCGACGCCCACCTCGAAGGCCTGTGGTCCGATGCAAGGACCCAGCCACGCTATCAATTCAATAGCTGAACGTTCATATTCCACGGGGGCTACTGGCCTAAATTGCTCAATAGCTTGCTCCAGAACGCCGATGCCATCTATGCCCGCCAGCCCGCGCCAGCCCGCGTGCACCGCCGCCACCTGGGTGCCTAGCGCATCGCACAACAAAATGGGCAGGCAGTCCGCCACCATGACGGTGCAGGCCAGGCCGGATACTCGGGTGTAGGCGCCGTCGGCGGACAGGCCGTCGGGGGTGTCCGCTACCAGTTCCAGTATCGCGTTGCCATGGACCTGGTTCAGAAACACCGGCCGGGCCGCCAGGGTCTGCTGCAGGATGGCGCGATTGCGCTGCACGTGCGTTGCGTCATCACCTACGTGGGCGCCCAGATTGAGGCAGCCATAGGGTGGTGCGGACACTCCGCCATGGCGCGTAGTGCAAACTGCCCGCACATTAGGCGGCGCGGGCCATTCGGGCTGCAGCCAATCGAGGGCTTCAAGCGGTGTGCGGGTCATACGAACAAGCATAAACCAAGCCCACGACAAGCCCGTTACCATTGACTCCTTGCACGCCCATCAACGACTCGTCCGGAGCCCACCACCATGATCCTCGAACTCGCCGACATCCGCATCCACCCCGGTCAAAACGCCGCCTTTGAAGAGGCTATCCAGCGCGGTCTGGCCACCGTCATCGGCAGCACCAAGGGCTTTCAAGGCTACAAGGTCAACCGCGGAATTGAAAGCACCGAGCGCTACATCCTGCAGATTTTTTGGAACACGCTGGAAGACCACACGGTGGGCTTTCGCCAGTCCGATGCCTTCACCCAATGGCGCGCCATTGTGGGGCCGTTCTTTGCCAGCCCTCCCGTGGTGGAGCACTTTGATCTGGTCGCCAAATCCGTCTGAATGGAAAACACCATGTCCTATGTCTTCGCCCCCGCACCCCCCGTCAGCGTGCCCGTTGTCGGACAGACCCCACGCTTCCCGGTGCACCGTATCTACTGCGTGGGTCGCAACTATGTTGACCATGCACTGGAAATGGGCGGCACGGGCCGCGAGGCGCCGTTCTTCTTCATGAAACCCGCCGACGCCGTGCTGGTGGCCGAGCCCGGCCAGACGGTCGACATGCCCTACCCCAGCCTGACTAAGAACTTGCACCACGAGATCGAGCTGGTCGTGGCCATTGGTGTGGGGGGTACCAACATCCGCGCCGCCGATGCAGCCAAGCACATTTATGGCTACGCCGTGGGACTGGACATGACACGGCGCGACCTGCAAAACGACATGAAAAAGCAGGGCCGCCCCTGGAGCATTGGCAAGGGTTTCGACCATTCGGCCCCGATAGGCGCGATCACCCCGGCGGCCCAGGTGCCGGACATCGCCACTGCCGGGATTCATTTGCAGGTCAATGGCCAGGACCGCCAGCGCAGCACGGTTGCCAAGCTGATCTGGAACATTGCAGAAACCATTGAGCAACTGTCTGCCGCGTGGACGCTGCAGAGCGGCGACCTGATCTTTACCGGAACCCCCGAAGGCGTGGGCGCCGTGGTACGTGGCGACACGCTGGTGGGCGGCGTTGACGGCCTGCAGACCATCCAGGTCCGCGTGGAGTAAGGCCGGTGCATTCCCACGCCCGCTCCGCCTACCGGACGCTTGCCGATGGCCGCTACCAGTCGTCGCCACTGACGCGCGGCCCCTGGAACCCCGATCACCAGCACGCAGGTCCCCCCATTGCCTTGGTCTGCCGGGCGTTTGAGACGGCTGCCCGCGAATTCGGCCTGACGCACATTGCGCGCCTCACCGCCAACTTGCTGCGGCCCGTGCCCCTCAGTGACCTGGAGATCGAGGTCACTACGGTCTATGCCGGACGCAATGCAGCGCACTTTTCCGCCAAGCTGATGGCCCAAGGCAAGGAAGTCGGCGTCTTTACCGCGTTGGCCCAACGCGAAAACGCATTGGTGCTGCCCGAAGGCCTGGCGGGACACCCGCTGCCTGTGGTGCCCCTGCATCCTGAAGACGCACCGGTGGTTTCTTTCCCGTTCGCCGGACGCCATGTCGGCTACGCCGAACTGGTTGAAACCCGTGCCGCGCGCGGCCACATTTTTGACGGACCGTGCGCGATCTGGTTTCGACTACACCACCCCCTGGTGGCCGACGAGACGCCCAGCCCCTACCAGCGCGTGGCCGTAGCCGCTGACTCGGGCAACGGCATCAGCGCCGTACTGGACTACCAGCGTTTCAGCTTCGTCAATTCCGACCTGACGATCAACCTGCTGCGCGCGCCGCTGGGCGAATGGGTATGCCTGGACGCACGCACCTGGCTCGGCGCCAATGGCTGCGGTCTGGCCGAGTCGGCGCTCTACGATCAGCAGGGACTAATAGGCCGTGCGACCCAAAGCCTTTCGGTGCGCCCGCTATCACCCTAATCAAGGGTTCGTGGAATACTACGCAAGACTTTCTTCCCATAGCACCAACCCATAGAGGACGTTCGCCATGATCAAGCTCAGCATCCCCCTAGCCGTCGCCTTACTCCTGGGCGCTTGTGCGGCAACACCCAGCGGTCCGTCCGCATCCGCGCAACTGATGGCCACCAAGGGCAACGCCGTCACCGGGGATGTACGCTTCTCGCGCCAAGGCAACGCGGTGTTGGTCGCTGGCGAAGTGCGGGGACTGACACCCAACGCCGAGCACGGCTTTCATATCCACGACAAGGGTGACTGCTCCAGCGGCGACGGCATGAGCACTGGCGGACACTTCAACCCGCTGGCAAAAGCCCATGGTGCCCACGACCACAGCGAACACCACGCCGGTGACCTGGTCAGCTTGAAGGCCGATGCCTCTGGCATGGCCAGATTCAGCTACACCAGCACAACCATCACGGTCGGTGAAGGTGCAACCGACGTGATAGGCCGCGGTCTGATCGTTCACCGCGACCCTGACGACTTCAAAACCCAACCGACCGGCAACTCCGGTCCGCGTGTGGCCTGTGCGGTCATTACCAAGGGTTGACCCGGTATTCTGACACCCCCCATGCTGCGCAACTCCATCAAACATTGCAAACAGTGCGGTACCGTTGTGGTCTACCGCTTGCCCGACGACGGCGATACCAAGGAGCGCGCAGTCTGTGCGAGTTGCAACACGGTCCACTACGAGAACCCGCTCAACGTGGTGGGTACCGTGCCCCACTGGGGCGACAAGGTGCTGCTGTGCAAGCGCAACATCGAGCCGCGCTGGGGCAAATGGACGTTGCCAGCTGGTTTCATGGAGTTGGGCGAGACCACCGCTGCAGGCGCTGCACGCGAGACCGATGAAGAGGCTGGTGCACAGTTCGAGATGCAGGAATTGCTCACGTTGATCAACGTGCCGCGCGTCGGGCAAGTTCACCTGTTTTACCGTGCGCGCTTGCTCAGCGACAGCTTCAACCCCGGTACTGAAACCATTGAAGCCCGTTTGTTTGCCGAGGACGAGATCCCCTGGGACGAGATTGCCTTCCGAACCGTCAAGGAGACGCTGGAGCGCTATTTCTCGGATCGGCGCGCCGGGCAATACACCATTCACCAGGTCGACATTGTCTAGCCCCACCAACACCCTCACCGATGCGGTACTGGAGCTGGTTTTGCATGTGCCGCAGACCGCTGAGCCCGCCATGGCACAGCCGGCCGAGCGAGCACACGCGATTGCGCGCAGTGCTGCGCGCACGGCCAGCGTGGTGTCGGGATCCCTGGCGCTGCCTCCCGGTTTTTTGGGGTGGCTAACGGTCGTTCCCGAACTGATTGGAATCTGGAAACTCCAGGCCCAAATGGTGTCCGACATTGCCGGTGTGTACGGCCAGCAAAAAAAGTTGGGGCGCGAGCAGATGCTGTACTGCCTGTTCAAGCATGTGTCCGCCCAGTTGTTTCGCGACGTCGTCGTACGGGTGGGTGAGCGGATGGTGGTGCAGCAGACATCCATTAAGGTGTTGCAGAGCATCGCCCAACAAATCGGGGTGCAGGTATCCAAGACGGTGCTGAGCAAGAGTGTGTCGCGCTTCGTGCCAATTCTGGGCGCGGTGGGCGTGGGCGCATATGCCTACTTTGACACGCTGCAGGTGGCCAAGACAGCAGTGGAGCTCTTTGAGCAGACTACCATCATTGATGAAAACGGCTCGTAGCCCTCGTGAAATAATCGCATCGCGCTACTCAATCCATAGCAACCATGGCCAAACTTTTCTTCCGCTATTCCGCCATGAACGCCGGAAAATCCACGGCGCTGCTGCAGATCGCCTACAACTACGAAGAGCAAGGCCAGCGCGTGCTGCTTTTCACGGCAGCGATTGATGACCGCAGCGGCGTCGGAACCATTGCATCGCGCCTTGGACTCACGCGCCAGGCCGACACCTTTGACGCCACCTCCAATTTCTGGAACATACTGACCCCACAACCAGGACTAGCGTGTGTGTTGATCGACGAGGCGCAGTTCCTGACCCCTGAGCAAGTGATCCAACTGCATCGCGTGGCCAATACTGCCAGCCTTCCGGTCATCTGCTTCGGCATCCGCTCCGATTTCCTTGGCAATGCCTTTCCCGGTGCAGCACAACTCTTGACGCTGGCCGACGATATTGAGGAAATCAAGACCATCTGCGCCTGCGGCCGCAAGGCCACCATGCAAGTGCGACTGGACGACAACGGCCAGCGAGTTCACAGTGGCGACCAGATTCAGATTGGCGGCAACAACCGCTACCAACAGGTTTGCGCACGCTGCTTCTACCAAGGCGACGCCACAGCCTAAGCGGCTGGGCGCCGGAGCGTTCTGCGCAGGTAAAAGGAGGAGGCCGCAGGCCGGGGGACACGGAGCAGAACGCTCCGGCGCCCAGCCGCTTAGGCTGTGGCGTCGCCTTGGTAGAAGCAGCGTGCGCAAACCTGTTGGTAGCGGTTGTTGCCGCCAATCTGAATCTGGTCGCCACTGTGAACTCGCTGGCCGTTGTCGTC
>CAINUX010000211.1 GCA_903853895.1 uncultured beta proteobacterium
CTATTGCCGCCCTCCACCAAATCCAGCACCGAGTGGCGGTACATCAGGATGAAGTTCGGACCGACGGCCGCACGCACCTGGCGCACAATTTCCACGGGCAAGCGCATGCGGTTCTCAATACTGCCGCCATAAGCGTCGGTGCGCTGGTTGGTCCGTGCACACAGGAACTGGTTCAGCAAATAGCCTTCGCTGCCCATGATTTCGACGCCATCGTAGCCCGCCTTTTGCGCCAGTCTGGCGCAGCGCACATAGGACTTGATAGTGGACTGGATACCGCGCTCGGTCAGCGCCCTGGGCTTGAACATGGAAATGGGGGACTTGATCGCGGAGGCCGACACCACAAAGGGCTGGTAGCCGTAGCGTCCGGAATGCAAGATCTGCATCAGAATCTTGCCGCCCTCCGCGTGCACCGCCTGGGTGACCTTGCGGTGGTTGCGCACATCAAAAATCGAGCTGAGCGTGCCCCCAAAGGGCAGCAACCAGCCCTGGCGGTTGGGCGAGATACCGCCCGTGACGATCAGGCCCACGCCCCCTTTGGCCCGTTCGCGGAAATACGCCGCCAACTTGCCGTAGTTGTAGAAGCGGTCCTCCAGGCCCGTATGCATCGAGCCCATCATCACGCGGTTGCGCAGTGTGGTGAAGCCCAGGTTCAGGGGTTGCAGCAAATGGGGGTGTGCGGTGGCATTAGCGGACATGAATTGGGGTGGACTCAGAATGGCCAAGTGCCGGGAATGATGGCCCTGTGCATTCTCAGCCCAAACCCCGCAAAGCCGCTGCACTAAATTAGAGTTTCACTTCTTCGCAAATTGACCGCGAAACCAGCTCCTGAGCATATGTTTTTCCGACGACAACGTATCCAGACCCGTGTAGCTTCCCAGGTGAATGGAATAGGCCATGTCCGCGATGGATGCTTCACCGCTGCCCAGCGTCTTGCCGTCTGCATGCAGCCGATAGCGCAGCTTGATCTGCGGCCAGTCCACTGGCTTGCCAACGACCCGCACAATGCCCCAGCGGAAAGTGGGGCGCACCTTGCCGGCCAGGTCAACATCCAATACTTCGATGTCCAGAGACTGCTCAGGCGGCAAGTAACGCCGCCCCAGCCACTGCAGGTAGTCCGCTATGGCTTGCAGGCTGCTATTGGCCTCACGGTCTCCATCGCCCGCGTCCGTAAAGGTATCCGGCTGCACAAACACAACCTGCACAGTGCCCGCCAGTGCGGCTCCACTGCCCAGAACCAGGCCAGCACATATGGATGCTAAAAAAAGTAGCTTCATGGCATCTCCTTGTCTGTGAGCGGCTCAAACCATTAAGAACTGGTTGGAGCCATACTGCGACGCCCAAGTTCCGTACGTCAGGACTTGGTTAGCAGAACCACTGCCCGGGCTTCCATCGCCAGCCCCTCGCCCACCGGTCCCATTTTCTCGGCCGTCTTGGCCTTGACGTTGACCCGGTCGAGGTCCACACCCAGCACCTGCGCTATCCGGGTGCGCATCGCCGCAATATGGGGCGCCAGTTTGGGGGCCTGCGCGATAACCGTGCTGTCTACGTTGTTGATTTCAAAGCCTTTTTCGCGTACACGGCGTGCCGCTTCGGCGAGCAGAACGGACGAGTCTGCGCCCTTGAAACAGATGTCTGTATCGGGGAAATGGGAGCCAATGTCGCCCAGGGCTGCTGCGCCCAGCAGGGCATCGGTGATGGCGTGCAGAAGTGCGTCCGCATCCGAATGCCCCAGCAAACCTTTGCTGTGGGGAATTTCAACGCCCCCCAACACCAGCTTGCGTCCTTCAACCAGTGCATGGATGTCCCAGCCTTCACCGATACGCAATGTTGTCATAGTCCCGTGTGTCCTTGCAATATATAAACCGCTACAACCCAAGCCAGCATGGTAGAGACTTTTTGCAGCGGTTCTGGCGCTGCGCTGCGCGTGACGATGCAATACAAATACCCTATTTGGGTATCTGTAGCAAACATCCTGACCGTATCGGCCTCTAGCCCTCATAAAACATAGCTTATCCGCTATATTATTGGTAGCAAATATACCCCCTATTGTCCATTGTTGATGGTGCATGGAACCATCGGCGTAAGCACTATCGTGGCAAATCAAGTTACAGCAACCCAGCGCTTCCAAACAGCTTCCTTCTGACAAATCACGCAAGACTTTTGGGAGACTGCAGCAGCTAGTATTCGAATGCCAGATCCCTGCGTTGCGCCTATGCAGGATGCGACTTCTACAGCGGGCAGCGAACGGCCCCTGATTCGTCTGCCTCGATACAGATTGACTTGTCTCAAGAGTTGTCCATTCTTCGGTGCACCAAAAGCCGGTGCTTCCCTACAATGAATCCAGCCCACACTGCTGGAGAAGTGATGTTTTCCACCGATTTTCAGGTTACAAACCGCCAAGGCGTGGAAGGTAACCCCCGATACGTCAGCCAGCTGACACGCAACACGTTCGCTGTCGTGCTGGCCGGCGGGCGCGGCTCGCGGCTGCACCAGCTCACCAATTGGCGAGCAAAACCAGCCGTACCCTTCGGCGGAAAGTTCCGGATCATTGACTTCACGCTGTCCAACTGTGTCAACTCCGGAGTCCGCCGCATCGGGGTGGCCACACAGTACAAATCCCAAAGCCTGATCAGACACTTGCAACTGGGCTGGAGCTTTCTCGACGGTCGACTGGGCGAGTTCATCGAAATCATGCCAGCACAGCAGCAACTCAATGAATCGCAGTGGTACCGGGGAACGGCAGACGCGGTCTTCCAGAATTTGCGGGAAATTCGCCACGCACGCCCCGAGTACGTGCTGGTGCTCTCGGGCGACCACATTTACCGCATGGACTATGGCCGCATTCTGGCGGCCCATGTGGAGAACGCAGCCGATCTGACCGTCGCCTGCATAGAAGTGCCGATCGCAGAAGCCCGTGACTTTGGTGTGATGGCCGTCGACGCGGAACAGCGCATCGCCAGTTTTGAAGAAAAGCCCAAAGAGCCCACACCAATGCCCGGCCGGCCGGACACGGCATTGGCCAGCATGGGCATCTATGTCTTCAACGCGCGCTTCCTGTTTGAGCAACTGCAACGTGACGCGGATGACCCTCGCTCCAGCCACGACTTCGGCAAGGACGTGATTCCGCATTGTGTAAAGCGCTACCGCACATTCGCCCAAAACTTTGCGCAAAGCCATGTGGGCGACCCGGGGAAAGAGCCCTACTGGCGCGACGTGGGCACCCTGGATGCCTATTGGGAAGCCAATATGGATCTGGTACAGGTCACTCCGCACCTGAACCTGTACGACGACAACTGGCCCATCTGGACCTGGCAGCCCCAAAGTCCACCCGGAAAATTTGTCTTTGACGACGATGACCGGCGTGGCATGGCGGTGGACTCCATGGTGTCGGGTGGGTGCATCATCAGCGGCGCCATCGTGCGCCGCTCCATGCTGTTCTCCAGCGTGGTGATACACAGCTACTCGTTGATTGAAGACTCCATCGTCTTGCCCAATGTGAAGATTGGCCGCTCGTGCATCCTCAAGAAATGCATCATCGACAAGAACTGCAATATCCCTGAAGGCACGCAGATCGGGGTGGACCCGGTTGCCGACCGCAAGCGCTTTAATGTGACGCCTTCGGGCATCACACTCGTGTCCCGGGAAATGCTGGGGCAGGATGTCAGCCCTTTGCGCTGAAGCGCGCCAACAGGACTGCATGCGCCAGCGCAAAGTCCTGGCGGTAGGTCACCTTGAAATTCTGAGCGCTGCCTTCGACCAGCAGCGGCGCCTGGCCCACGAACTCCATGGCGCTGGACTCGTCCGTAACCGCGGCGCCTGCGGCCTGTAAGGCCTGCTGCAACGCCCCTATGCGAAACATCTGGGGCGTTTGGGCCAGCCACTTGTCGCCCCTCTCCACCGTTTCTGCGACCCGTCCATTCGCCTCGCGCTTCAGCGTGTCAGGTAACTTGAGCGCCAGCAGTCCCCCCACGGCATCGTTTTGGCAGGCGTCAATCAGCGCGTCGATCTGTTCTGGGGTAATCAGGCAGCGCGCTGCGTCGTGCACCAGTACCCAGTCGCCAGGCGCCGCACCGCGCTCCAACAGAGCAGACAAACCATTAAAAACGCTGCTAGCCCTCGTGGAACCTCCGCATGAAGCTATCAAACACGTAGCATTCTGATGCTCAAAAAACCCATCGCCTTCCGAAACCACAACCAGCACACCGGCCAATCGCCGCACCGCCGCAAAGGCGGCCAGCGTGTGCAGCACCATGGGCTTGCCGGCCACCGGCTGGTACTGCTTGGGGCCCTCAGCGCCCGCACGCGATCCGGTCCCGGCACAAGGAATCAGGGCCCACAGCCGCGCAGGCGCCAAGGCGCCAGTTGCAGGGTTGGGATGCGCGAGGGGGAGGCTATTTGAGGGCTTGGTGGTCATAGTGGTGTGCCCCATTCTAAAATCGCTTCCTTGCCGCACTATTTCCCCTCTCCCTTTCCCTCACACTCCCCCCGTTGTGTGGCCCCCACCGGTCACGTACACAACGTTTAAGCCATTCATGGATCTACCCAAACTAACGGTCGGCAAACGCTTCACCCTGCCCCGCCCCGCAGGCTCTGCCGACGCCATGCTGCTGGCCCGCCTCGGCGAACGCGAAAAGACGGCTGGCAAACCCATGACCGTGGTCACCGCAGACGCCAACGACGCACAGCGCTTGCTGGACGAGATCACGTTCTTCGCCCCCACGCTGCGGTGCGCGTTGTTCCCCGACTGGGAGACCCTGCCGTACGACACCTTCTCGCCGCACCAGGACCTGATCAGCGAGCGGCTGGCGACTCTGTGGAGAATCTCCCAGCGCGACAAGGACACCGGCGCCGATGTGGTGATCGTGCCCGCCACCACAGCGCTGTACCGCCTGGCGCCACCCAGCTTTCTGGCCGGCTATACGTTTGAATTCAAGGTCAAGCAAAAGCTCAACGAGGCCAAGCTCAAGGCCCAGCTCACACTGGCTGGCTACAGCCACGTGACCCAAGTGGTCAGCCCCGGCGAATATGCGGTGCGCGGTGGCCTGATCGACCTGTTCCCCATGGGCAGCCTGGTGCCGTTTCGGGTGGACCTGTTTGACGACGAGATCGACAGCATCCGCACGTTTGACCCCGACAGCCAGCGCAGCCTGTACCCGGTGCCCGAAGTGCGCCTGCTCCCCGGGCGCGAGTTCCCGATGGACGACGACGCCCGCGCCAGGTTTCGCAGCCGCTGGCGCGAGCTGCTGGACGGCGACCCGACCAAGAGCCGCATTTACAAGGACATGGGCGCCGGTGTGGCCACAGCCGGTATCGAGTACTACCTGCCGTTGTTCTTTGAAGAGACGGCCACCGTGTTCGATTACCTGGGGCCGGACGCCACCGTGGTGCTACACGGCGACCTGGAACCGGCCTTCCAGCGCTTCTGGCAGGACACCAAGGACCGCTACCGCCTGGTGCAAGGCGACCCCGAACGCCCGGCCCTGCCGCCCGAGGCGCTGTTCCTGGGCACCGAGCAGTTTTACGCGCGGGCCAATGCCTACGCCCAGCTCGCTATCAAATCAGGAGCTGCCGACGCAACATCCACGAGGGCTGATGGCCAATCTGGCACAGAAGCATCTGGCTCACCGTATGTGGAACTTGACACCCTGCCCCCCATGGCAGCCGAGCGCGGCAGCGAAGACCCACTGGCCCGCCTGAAGGCGCACGCGCGCAACACCCAGCAACGCATCCTGGTGCTGGCCGAGAGCGATGGTCGCCGCGAGAGCCTGCTGGACTTTTTGCGCGCCAGCGGCGTCAACCCGCCGGCCTTTGATTCGCTGCTCGACTTCCAGACCAGCGACGAAAAATTTGGCATTGCCACCGCAGCGTTGAGCGTGGGCTTTAGCTGGCTCGAATACGGCATCGACCTGGTGACTGAGACCGAACTCTTTGCCAGCGCCCCAACCACACGCCGCCGCAAGAAGCAGGAACAGGTCAGCGATGTAGAAGCGCTGATCAAAGACCTGAGCGAACTGAATGTGGGCGACCCGGTGGTTCACTCCCAGCACGGCATTGGCCGTTACCGGGGGTTGATCAACCTGGACTTGGGGCAAAAGCTGGCCAACGGCGAGCCCGAGATGCAGGAATTCCTGCACCTGGAATACGCCGACAAGGCCACGCTCTACGTGCCAGTGAGCCAACTGCAACTGATCAGCCGCTACACCGGTGTCAGCGCCGATGAGGCACCCTTGCACAAGCTTGGCAGCGGCCAATGGGAAAAAGCCAAACGCCGCGCCGCCGAGCAGGTGCGCGACTCAGCCGCCGAACTGCTCAACATCTACGCCCGCCGCGCTGCACGAGAAGGCCATGCCTTCCGTTACTCGGCCAACGACTACGAAACTTTTGCCAACGACTTTGGTTTTGAAGAAACCGCCGACCAGAAGGCCGCCATACACTGCGTGATCCAGGACATGGTCAGCCCCCGTCCGATGGACCGTCTGGTCTGCGGCGATGTGGGGTTTGGCAAGACCGAGGTCGCCCTGCGGGCCGCGTTTATCGCGGTCACCGGCGGGAAGCAGGTCGCGATTCTTGCGCCGACCACGCTGCTGGCCGAGCAGCATTTCCAGACCATCTCCGACCGTTTCTCCAAATGGCCAGTCAAAGTGGCGGAAATGAGCCGCTTTCGCTCCACCAAGGAGATCAATCTGGCGCTCAAGGGCCTGGCCGATGGCACGGTGGACATCGTGGTGGGAACCCACAAGCTGCTGTCGCAAGACACACACTTCAAGAACCTGGGCCTGCTCATCATCGACGAAGAGCACCGCTTTGGCGTGCGCCACAAGGAGCAGATGAAGGCCCTGCGCGCCGAGGTCGATGTGCTGACGCTGACCGCCACCCCCATCCCCCGCACCATGGGCATGGCGCTGGAAGGCCTGCGCGACCTGAGCGTGATCGCCACTGCGCCACAGCGCCGTTTGGCCATCAAGACCTTTGTACGCACCGAAGGCAATGGCGTCATCCGTGAGGCCGTGTTGCGCGAACTCAAACGCGGCGGCCAGGTTTACTTCTTGCACAACGAAGTGGAGACCATCGAAAACCGCCGCGCCAAGCTGGAAGAATTGCTGCCCGAGGCCCGCATTGCAGTGGCCCACGGCCAGATGCCGGAGCGCCAGTTGGAAAGCGTGATGCGCGACTTCATCGC
>CAINUX010000212.1 GCA_903853895.1 uncultured beta proteobacterium
CACCGTATTCAATGCGCACACCCAGGTCGACGATTCGCTGTACTTCCGCATCCAGCACCTGGCGGGGCAGACGGTATTGCGGAATGCCAAAGCGCATCATGCCGCCCGGCAGAGGTCCGGCTTCGTGCACGGTCACCGCGTGTCCGAGACGGGCTAGATGGTAAGCCGCCGACAAGCCGGATGGCCCGGCTCCCACGACCAACACCTTCTTGCCCGACGGCGCCGCTGTAGGGGCAAACTTCCAACCCTGCGCAATGGCTTGATCACCCAGGAAGTGCTCCACCGAGTTGATGCCTACCGGTGCATCCAGCTTGCCACGGTTGCACGCACCTTCGCAGGTGTGGTAGCAAACGCGGCCCATGATGGCGGGGAACGGGTTGTCCTCGACGAGGGTGCGCCACGCTTGCTCGTAGTTCCCGGATTCCGCATGGAACAGCCAGGCCTGAATGTTCTCGCCAGCCGGGCACTGGTTGTTGCAGGGCGGCAAGCGGTCCAAGTAGACCGGGCGCGAGTTGCGCCAGGATCCGGTGTGGTTGGCGAGTGATGAGCCGACGTCAAGCGTGATGGCGAATGGTTTTTGCATGATGTTACAGAGCCCCCACGTTTTTATCGGCGTCCAACAAGCCAAAGCGGCGAATATTGCGATCAGCGATGGCTTGCAATCGACCAATCGTCTCTGTGTCGGGCGTTGCACCGAACAGGTGGACAAAGCGCTTCTGCGGTTTCAGGTAGTCCTCAATCGGAACCTGGCGCCGGATCTTTGAGACACCCGTCACCTCGCCGCGCTCGGCCTCAAACACCGGAAAGATTCCGCATTCATGCGCCAAACGGGCCAGCCGAATGGTGTCGTGCGAGGCAGCACCCCAACCCAAAGGGCAAGGCACAAAAATGTGGATGTAGCGCGCGCCACGCATGGTCATGGCCTTGGTGACCTTGTATTCCAGGTCGCGCAGGTCTGCCACGGTAGCCGTGGCCACATACGGAATCTCGTGCGCCATGGCGATCTGGGGCAGGTTCTTGCCCTGGCCAAACACGTTGCCCGGTTGCGGGCCGACCGGCATGGTCGTTGCCGTGCGCGCCGCCGGTGGCGTCGCGCTGGAGCGCTGCACACCCGTGTTCATGTAGGCCTCGTTGTCGTAGCAGATGTAAAGCACATCATCATTGCGCTCGAACATGCCGGATAGACAGCCAAAGCCAATGTCGGTGGTACCACCGTCACCGCCCTGTGCCACCACACGCACGTCACTGCGACCCTTGACGCGCATGGCGGCTGCAATGCCGGTGGCCACCGCTGCGGTGTTGCCAAACAGCGAGTGGATCCACGGCATCTGCCAGGAGGTTTCGGGGTAGGGAGTGGAAAATACTTCCAGGCAGCCTGTGGCATTGGCCGCGATCAATTGGCCATTGGTGGCCTGCATGGCGGCATCAATGGCATAGCGGGCGCCCAGCGCTTCACCGCATCCCTGGCAGGCGCGGTGACCGGAGTTGAGCGAATTGTTGCGCTGGGTGTTGGCCTGCACACTGCGTTGGTCGGCTTCGAGCAGGCGGTTGCCCACGGTGAAGGTGCCGGTCTGGTAAAACTTGACGACGGTTTGTTCCATGATGTCAGCCTATTTTTGATGACACCGTGCCGATGTCGCGCAGAATGCCTTCGGCCACGGG
>CAINUX010000213.1 GCA_903853895.1 uncultured beta proteobacterium
CCGTCATCGCCAGCCTGCTGGGCGAGCCCGGTGTGGCCGCCCTGCACGACACCAATGGCCGCTGGGACCTGCTGGCCGAGCTGCGCGCGGCCAATCTGGCTGAGTTGTCAAAAGTGCTCGAGCGCATCCGGCTGGTTCGCGGCATCAGCAGCACCGAGACCAGCATTCACCTAGAGACGTACCGTCTGGCTTAGGCCAACAGTTGCACATTGCCCCCCGCCGCCGTGGTGTTGATCGTGATGGTCTGCTCGGCGCAAAAACGATGCAGGTAGTGCGGGCCACCCGCTTTGGGGCCAGTGCGTCCAGCCATTCCTGCGGCGCCCTGCCCTCATAAAAGCTACGCTCTTCAATTTCTGCGGCCTCCCGCACGCGACGCTTGTGCTCGGGGTTTGTAATAACGCTAAAGAACCACGGTTGTTGGTTCGCTCCAGACGGTGCAGTTCCAGCTGCCAGCAAGCAATCCTCAATCACCTCGCGCGGCACCAAGCGGGTGTCGAAATCGCGAACAGTGCGGCGGCGTAAGAGTTCAGCATGAAAGGCTCGCGCGCGTTCGACCATCTCTGCCTGTGGGTACTCACGATAATCAGGTAGCGGTTCAACCACGCAAGCTGGAGAGGGCTCGGGGTTTTTCATGGCGTCCTTTTGGGCTTAACATCAGAGATCATGAGAGTTTTTGTGGCATCGCTTCATCCTTGTGCATAAGGATCGTGGTTGAAAGCCCAAAGCGTCGGTGTAGCGGCGCAAGTTCGGGGTCATGACCAGCAAAGTCGCGAAAGGCGTCGTGCGCAGGGACACTGTGGCCGACGCTCAGAATCTTGTCGATCCAGGCCTTTGAAGTCTGCTCGTCGTAGATGCCCCCCGAGGACTGCTCGAAGGTCTGCACTGCATCGGCCGCCATGACATCGGCCCAAAGATACGAATAAAGACCAGCAGCATACGCACCGATAAAGATATGGAAGTTGTGCGTCACACGCATGATCTGATCCCATGCATCGGGCATGCCAAACTCGGCAACCGTGTCTTTCTCGACCTGGACCACATCGATTGAATTTCCACTGCCATCGGCCATCAGGTGCAGTCGCAAGTCGACGATGGCTGGCAGCAGGAAGTCAGGGTTGAGGCTAAAGATGCGGTCGTACTGGAGGCCTTGTTCAATTCGGGCCAGCAGATCAAGGGGCATCGGTGCATCGGTCAGGTGGTGACGGGCAAAGCGGGCCAGCAACTCAGGGTCACGCAGCCAACGCTCATTGATCAATGCCGGTAGTTCCACGAAGTCCCAAGCTACATGCTGGCTGCCCAGTGAACGGTAGGAAGCGTTGTAATGCAACATGTGAAGCGCATGGCCAAACTCATGGAAGAAGACGTTGGCATATTCCCAAGGCAGCAGGACAGGTTGGCCTTCAGGCGGCTGCGGAAATGTAGAGAATATGCAAGAGATTGGTAGCACCTTTTCTTGAAAATTTTCAGCTTCCCGAAATTGCATCTGGTACGAGCCATGCGATTTGCCCGGCCGGTTGAACAAGTCGAAGTAGATGACACCAACAATTTCTGCGGTTGCTGGCCTGCTTACCTCATAGACTCTAACTGTGGAGTGAATCACGGGCGCGTCACTGATTTGTTTGAAGGCCAAACCATGAACACGCCCGGCTGCCCAGAACATCGCGTTGAGGACGGCATCCAATGGTAAATGCGCTTTAACCTCATCGCTGTCCAAATTGAATCGTTCGCGACGCAGCTTCTCTGCGTAGAACTGGCGGTCCCAGGGTGACAGTCGGATACCAGCGCCTTCGCGGTCGGCGATGTCCTGATAGTCTGTCATCTGCGCCAAAGCTCTTGCTTTCACACTTTGCCAGGTGCGCTCAAGCAAGGCCAGCGCCGTGCTGGGTTCGCCTGCCATACGGTCGTCCAGCGCGAAATGCGCGTAACTGTTAAAACCGAGAAGGCGGGCCAATTCGCCACGCAATTGCAAGATCTCAGCGGCGACCGGCTTGTTGTCATGCGGGCCCGCGTTGTCGCCGCGGTTCGTCCACATGCGCCAGACCTGTTCACGCAGATCGCGCCTTGTGGATAGGGTAAGGAACGGCCAGACTAAACCGCGCGCGTTGGGTATAGCCCAGATGCCGGGTCGACCTTGATCTGTTGCTGCCGCTGCCGCAGCCAGACGCAAATCCGCAGGCAGGCCCTGAAGACCAGTTTCATCTTCGATGAAGACCACCTGCGCTCCCGCCTCCTGGATCAGGTTTTGGTTGTAACGGGCAGACAGGGCCGCCAGCCGCGCATTGATCTCGGCCATCCGCGCTTTGGCCACAGGCGCCAGCCCTGCGCCACGGCGCTGCATGCGGGTACGCAAAACCTCCACCAGTCTTTGCTGCTCGCCCGCCAAGCCCGATTGATGACGGCTGTCCCACACAGCGTTCAGCCTCGCATACAAAAATTCGTTGTGCGCAATCTCGTCATCCAGTGCGGCAAGAAGGGGGACGAGCCGCTGCGCGACTGCTGGCATATCTCCCAGGCTCAGGCTGTTAGCGTAAACCTGAAAGACGCATTGGACTTGGCGCAGGGCGCGGCCGCAGTTTTCAAGCGCCTCTGCCGTGTTTTCGAAGTCGGGCAGCTCTTTGTTCGATGCAATGATCTGCACTTCGGAACGCTTCATTTCAATGGCAGCACAGATGGCCTCTTCAATGTCGGCAGGGCTAACATCAGCCAGTGGCGGCAAGCCCCCATAAGGGCCCACCCAGGGGAACAAAAGTGCAGCGGCAGCGTGTTTTGGATGAGCGGTCATGGCAAACTGCGAGTCATTTCAAGGCAACATCGAATTTTATTGCTCCACCGTTGCGCCTGACACGCGCACAAGTTCGTCGAATCTGGAGATCTCAGCCTTTAAGAATTGAGCGAAAGCTTCGGGGCTGCTGCCCACGGGCTCAGCACCTTGGTCAAGCAAGATCTTCCTAACATCGGGCGATTGGATGATGGCTACCATTTCCCGGTTGAGACGGCTCACCACGGCCGCTGGTGTCCCGGCTGGA
>CAINUX010000214.1 GCA_903853895.1 uncultured beta proteobacterium
ACGAATCGGTTGTCATGCGGTAACCAACCCGCGCATATCAGACTGATCAACCGTCGACAAGCCGTCCGTTCTGCTACCAACACACTGCATGAAGACAAATACCGTTATCAAGAACTTGACAGGTCAAATACATATCAGTCCTTCATGCGTGGAACCGTCCATTCGTTCCACCAACCCTTCCGATATTGAATCCTGTTGGTGTCAATAAATGGAAAGTCCAAGGCCTTGAAACCTTTAACCGCCATGATGTCGATGGCAACCTTGCGGCGGTAATGCTTGGCTTTAACCCCTTGCGTGGCATGTCCGGTCCACTGGTCGGCGGTGAACTCATCCATGTCTGAGAGTCCAAGCATGTCGCTTACCGTATCCCGGAAGCTATGCATGACCTTGATGCGAGGGATGTGCACCTCAACCTTCTTCAAGTATTCGTTCCCATCGTGAGACATCCGCCGCTCGCGCTTGCCCTTGGTATCAGAGGGAAGAGTCGGAAAAAGCCGGGTTGCGCCAATATTCTTCATGTCGTCAATGTAGTCCTGCAATCCGATCTCCCATAGATCAGGGTGCAATGGAACATGGCGGCGCGAAACCGGGGTCTTGGTTTGCTTGGCAGACCGGCGAGGGTTCTTGTGCTGGATAGTGCCCGGCTTGGCGCGCGGGACAAACCGGATAGAGATGCACGGGATACCCTTCTCGGTAACAAAGTCAGCCATGTCCAAGCAAGCCAAATCATTGAGACGCGCCCCGGTATACAGCGCCAACAACGGACCCCAAAACTGTGTAGGCCGCTTGGCTTGCATGATCATTTCGGGGTCGAAGATTCTGCGCAGTTCGTCTTCTTCGAACGCATCAGCACCAATCTCCTGGTTCCCGTCAGAATGCCTTTCGAGCCCTTCGATTGGGTTTCTTGCTCCTTCTGGCATCCGCCCGCCCTTCATAAAAGAGCCAAACATCGTTTGCAGGTTGGTCAAGTGAAGGTTTGCCGTGTTGGCACTGATGCATTCGACTTCTTCTTCGTCTCCATCTTCGTTGGTCTGGGTGATTGGGTTCTTAATCAACTCCGCAGCGGGCTTCAGCGCAATTCCACGCTTTGAGGCGTGGAGCGGCACCAGGGCCAATGCTTCGTTAAAACGTTGGATCTCTGACAACTTGATCTCGTGAATCATTCGCTGCTCGCCACCCATCAGTGCAGCAAAAACATCAAAACTACCTTTGTAGGCTTTGAGAGTGGCCTCTCGGATCTTTTTCTTGGAGATATAGGCGTTGTAACCTCCTATGAGGGTATCGGGGCGCTCTGGCCTTTGAGCAGTGGTGTTATGTCCGTCGAAGTTTAGGGAGCGCCACGCCCCTACGTCCCAGTTTCATTTAGAACCTTCTTGAAAACGCGACCGGAAGTAGTCTGGGACGGCGCACAAAAGGTATAGGCCGGTGCTCAGTTGTATTGTGTGTAGTTACCACACGACCCACAACACACGAGACCAGCCTATGAACCGGATTTTAGGGACCATCACCACCCTGGACCAGCACTTTGATCAGATCGCCAATGGCGGCGATGTTTATAGGCCAGCGAATTGCCCACACTGCCGCTCGGGTGGGTTATGGCACCACGGTTGCTACCACCGCAAGGCCGACCGCAGCGCAGTTGGCAGTGAAGCTCGCCGCAATCCGGTGGCAATCCTGCGTTTCTTGTGCAATTCATGTCTACGTACCTGTTCTCGCTTGCCCGCCTGCATTGCACCGCGGCGCTGGTATGACTGGGCCATGCAGCAAGTCGTGCTGCTGCTGTTGCTGGCAGGTGTCTCCCTGCGCCAGGGCTGCCTCCAGAGCGGTTGCGCGCGTTCAACGCTACGTCGGTGGCGGGACTGGTTGCAGGTTCGTAGTGCGCAATTGAGCTTCTTTCTTCGTAGCCGGTTACCGGAGTTGGGGCGTTTGCCAGAGCCGGATTTCTGGCCTCAGGTGATCAGCAGCATGTCTCTGGCGCGTGTCATGACCCAGCTCGATCAGGACTTGGTCGTCCCGTAATACGCAGCACCTCAGGCAGAGGCAGACAGCCAAAACCTCGCCGGTTTGGCAGTCCACACACTTTGGCCAGTTCCGGACAAGTAGCTTTGGCGATCTCATCGGGGCCTCAACAACCTGAGGTCTTTTATGAACGCAATCAATCCAGTGGCCCTGTTTCGGCTGTCTGTGCTGGGGCCGCTTGTCAGCCCCGAGCAACTGCAGCGCGGGGAGCTACAAACCATCATTCGCCAACTCGCACAGCGCGAGTACGCCATTCCAGACTCTGATCGTCGAATGCTTGGCGAGAAGACCATACAGGCTTGGTTTTACTTGTGGCGCAAAGGCGGCATTGACGCCCTGGTGCCCAAGGTGCGCACAGACCGCGGCAGCTCCAAGATATCCGCTGCAGTGCAGGAGGCCATACTGGCGGCCAAGCGCGAGAACCCGCGCCGCTCGATCAATCAGATTGAGCGCCTGCTGGTAGCCGCCGGGCTTGTCGCAGATGACACCCTGTCGCGCTCCAGCGTGCACCGACTGCTGCAGCAAAGCGGCTTGTCGCAGATGAGGGGATCTGCCAGCCTGCCACAGGAGAAGCGTAGCTTCACGGCCGAGTTCGCCGGCTCCATCTGGTATGGCGATGTGATGCATGGCCCCCGCGTTGCCATTAAGGGCCAACTGCGCAAGACCTATCTGGTCTCCTTGATTGATGACGCCTCGCGTCTGGTGGCCCACAGCGCCTTCTGCCTGGGCGAAACCGCCCTGGACATCGAAGGGGTGCTCAAACAGGCATTGCTACGCCGAGGGGTGCCGGTAAAAATCATTGTCGACAACGGGGCTGCCTACCGCGCTGCGACCTTGCAAGGCGTGTGCGCACGCCTGAGCATTCATCTGATCTTTTGCAGGCCCTATGCACCCGAAGGCAAGGGCAAACTGGAGCGCTGGCACCGCACGTTTCGGGATCAGTTCCTGAGCGAACTCGATGAGCGCCACATTGCCGACCTTGCCGATCTCAACGCCCGGCTGTGGGCCTGGATTGAACAGGTTTATCACCAGGCCCCACATGGCGGGCTCAACGGGCTGACACCACTGGAACGCTACCAGCGCGATTTGCCCAGGATCCGCAGTCTGGGCGCCAAAGCAGTCCAGCTCGATGCATTGTTTCTTCACCGCATGGCTCGCTTTGTGAGGAAGGACGCCAC
>CAINUX010000215.1 GCA_903853895.1 uncultured beta proteobacterium
GACGAGTGCCTCATCGGTACATGCACCCTCTTCAACGTCAATGCCGCATGCCGCAGGGCTGAGGTTGGCTATGGGCTCGGTTCCTTTGCATGGGGCTGCGGCTACATGAACGAGGCACTCAGGGCGCTGCTGGACTATGGCTTCCGCCAACTCAATTTGAATCGCATCGAGGCCGACATTGATCCACGCAATGAGGGATCAGCCAGGACGCTGGAGCGCCTCGGCTTCACAAAAGAAGGCTACCTTCGAGAACGGTGGATCGTTGGCGACGAGGTCTCAGACACGGCTCTCTACGGCCTGCTTCAACGCGAGTGGAAGAGTGAGTCTTGAATATCAGACACCAAGCGACACCCCCGCCACACAATCCGTGGCACCATGCACGCCTGATCCAACCCGTCGTGTTGTTCACTCCATTCAAAAGGTATCTTTATGCAATATCGCCGTCTTGGCCGTAGCGGCCTGCAGGTTAGTGTTTTGTCTCTGGGCTCGTGGGTCACTTACCACAACCAGGTGGACGTGGCCGCCGCCAAGGAAATGCTGGCCGCGGCGATGGATGCGGGCGTCAACTTTTATGACAACGCCGAGGTCTATGCGCTGGGCAAGAGTGAAACCGTGATGGGTGCGGCCATCAAGGAGCTCAACTGGCCGCGCCTGAACTATGTGGTTTCCACCAAGTTTTTCTGGGGCCTGTCCCGCGAGGGCAATACCGTCAACCGCAAGGACACGCTGAACCGCAAGTACCTGATGCAAGCCATAGATGGGTCTCTCCAGCGCATGGGGCTGGACTTTATTGACCTGGTGTACTGCCACCGCCCCGACCCGCACACGCCGATTGAGGAAACCGTGCGCGCCATGAGCGACATGATTGCCCAGGGCAAGGCCCTGTACTGGGGCACCAGCGAGTGGTCGGCGGCCGACATTCGCGCCGCCTGGGAGATTGCCGAGCGCCACCACCTGCACAAACCGGTGATGGAGCAACCCCAGTACAACGTGTTTTGCCGCAAGCGGGTGGAGCAGGAATATGCCCGTCTGTACGAGGACATTGGCCTGGGTCTGACCACCTGGAGCCCGCTGGCCAGTGGCTTGCTGACCGGCAAGTACCGCGATGGTGTGCCTGAAGGCAGCCGTGGCGCGGTGAAGGGCATGGACTTTTTGCTCAAGGGCTTGACCGACCAGGCCAAAAACGCCGCTGTGTCCAAACTGGCCGTGGTTGCCGCCGAGCTGGATTGCAGCCTGAGCCAGCTGGCCATTGCCTGGACCGCGCACAACCCGCGCGT
Organism: uncultured beta proteobacterium; assembly: GCA_903853895.1. GTDB lineage: Bacteria > Pseudomonadota > Gammaproteobacteria > Burkholderiales > Burkholderiaceae_C > Allorhodoferax. Next base: position 1,278 of record CAINUX010000215.1, read on the forward strand.
CAGCACGGTAATCACCGGCGCATCCCGGCTGTCGCAGTTGCAGGACAACATGGGCGCGATGGATGTGGTGGCCAAACTCACGCCTGAGGTCATGGCAAAAATTGACGAGGCCACGCTGGCGCTGGCGGAGTAAACACAGAATCGGGGGGCTATGGGTGTATAACCAAGTCCCCCTCAATACCAAGAAAGAACCGACATGGGCGCGCAGTGGAAAGCAAAAGGCAAGGAACTGGCAGCCAATGC
>CAINUX010000216.1 GCA_903853895.1 uncultured beta proteobacterium
GGCGATGTTGCCGAGGCAGACCTGCCCAACTACCGCTACATGTTTGGCATGGAGCGGTTTGACTCTGCCAACAGTGAACTCGCTACCCACGCCAGTTTTGAGGAGGCTCTCAAGACCGTGCAGGACAACCTGTCCAAAGGCGTGGGCAACACCAGCCGCGTCTATGACGTGGTGATGGCGGATCGCAAGCTGGCGGTCTTCGGCGTGGCCCTGAACGACACCGGAGATGGTGAGGGCTACTGGGTGAACAAGATCGGGGCTGACCACATTGCCGGCATGCCTTACGAGATTTTCATCGTCGGCAACAAGGTCTACGCTCTGTACGCTCGCTACCGCATTGCACTGGCATGGCCCGCATTAGGCATGGGCCAGTTCATGGGCATCATCAGCACCCCGGATGCGATACGCAATACACTCTCGCGCGTTGCCGGCGTTGTTGCGTCGGGCAACTAGAAAAACCTGTTGATCTGGAGTAATTGATGAGTGAAACTGCCAACCCCGCCACGCTGGTCGTTCTAGGCGGTTTTGTTCTGGCCTTCATATTTGGTGCAGTCGCCAACAAGACCAATTTCTGCACCATGGGCGCCATATCCGATGTGGTCAACATGGCGCACTGGGGTCGCATGCGCATGTGGTTGCTCACCATTGCGGTCGCCATGTTAGGCACCAGCCTTCTGTCCTACTTCGGGCAGGTGGACCTGGCCAAGTCTGTGTACCAGCGGCCCACGCTGACATGGTTGTCCCTGATGGTCGGCGGGGCCCTGTTTGGCGTGGGCATGACGATTGCGGCAGGCTGCACCAACAAAAACCTGGTGCGCGTGGGCGGTGGCAGTGTGCGCTCGTTGGTGGTCCTGGTGTTCCTGGCGATCTCGGCCTACATGACGCTCAAGGGCTTGTTTGGCCAGTGGCGCGTCACTTTCCTGGACCCTGTGGCGATTGATCTGTCCACCTGGGGCATGTCCAACCAAAGCCTGGCGACCCTGCTGGCCAAGCTGACCGGGCTGCCTGAAAAGACTGCTTTGCTCGCCACTGCCTTGGTATTGGGGCTGGGCCTGCTGGCCTTCATTTTCAAAGACAAGCGGTTTCGCGCGAACTGGTCCCACGTGCTGGGTTCGACGGTGCTAGGCCTGCTGGTGGTAGCAGCCTGGTACCTGACCGGCCATATCGGCTACGGCGAGAACCCGGAAACGCTGGAAACCGTGTATTTCGCCACCAACACCCGCACGCTGGAATCCCTGAGTTTTGTGGCGCCGACCGCCTACAGCCTTGAGTTGCTGATGCTGTGGACCGACAAAACGCTGCGGGTCACCTTTGGCATCGCCACCGTGGTGGGCGTAGTGCTGGGGTCTTTTGCCTATGCGGTCAGTACCAAACAGTTTCGCTGGGAGGGCTTTGCCTCGCTGGAGGATCTGCGCACGCAACTGATAGGTGCTGTACTCATGGGATTTGGTGGTGTACTGGCCACTGGCTGCACGATTGGCCAGGGCTTGTCGGGCATCTCCACTCTGGCACTGGGTTCCTTCATCGCCGTGGGCGGCATCATTGCCGGCGCGGTGGCCACCATGTGGTACCAGAATTGGCGCGCATAAAACGATGAACCGATTCACCTGTGACGTCGAGGAAGCAACATTTGACGAACGGGTGATTGCACGCTCCAACGCGACACCGGTCGTGCTGGACATCGGCGCCGAATGGTGCAGCCCGTGCCGGGTCTTGACTCCCCTGCTGGAGAAACTGGCCCTCGCCTACGATGGCCGGTTTTTGCTTGCAAAAGTGGATGCCGATGAAAACATGCGCATCGCCGGGCGGCACCAGGCCAAGGGATTTCCAACCGTGATCGCCTACAGCCACGGGCACATCACCGACCGTTTTCACGGCGTGCAGACCGAGCGCTTTCTGCGTGAATTTCTGGACCGGCTCATCCGCAACCACCACGCACCATCAACCATCGACCAGCTCGCGCTGGCGGCCTCTACACAGCACACGATATGAACTTGCCTGAACGCGACGGAGATGGGTATCTGAAAGACATGGGGGACTGGACCGAAGAGATCGGCCGCGCCATGGCCCAGGCGGACGACTACGAACTGGACGACACCAAGTGGGCCCAGATTCTGAAGGCCCGCGAGTACTACGAAGAATTCGGCAGCGTGCCGCCCATCCGCAAGTTTGCCAAGTACCTGGAGCAGGAACAAAACGCAGTCTTCAAACTCTGGATGACCGGCCCCA
>CAINUX010000217.1 GCA_903853895.1 uncultured beta proteobacterium
AAGCGTTGTCAGCGGACGCCGCAACTCCGGGCCCCGACGGCTTTGTCCGAGTGTTTCGCAAGGCAGCCGTCCCGCGCTGGCAGGTTCGCCACGTGCGGCCTACAGATTTTGACGAGATTGCTACCCTGTTTCAGGAGGTGTTTGGCCACCCCATCAGCCGCGAGCTGTGGACCTGGAAATACGCCAACGGCCACGGCAACGGTGTGGTCGCAGCGCGCCACGGCACCCTGATTGCCCACTATGGCGGCATGTACCGCGATGTGATGTTGTGCGGCAAGCCCGATTGGGTGTTCCAGATCTGCGACGTGATGGTGCACCCCAAGGAGCGCGGCGTCATGACGCGCCAGGGGCCTTTTTTGCTGACCGCTGCCACCAGCGCCGAGATCTATGGTCCGCTGGGCTTTGGGTTTCCCAACGCACGCGCAATGGAGGTGGCGGCCAAAATGGGGCTGTATTCCGAGGTGGGCCAGATGTCCGAGGTGCGATGGGATCCGTCGGCGCCGCGGTTTCGCCTGCGCACTAGTCTGCAACCCGTGGTGCGCGGCAGTGCCGCCAGCCAGGCGGTGGTTGAATCCCTGTGGGCGGCCATGGCGCACGACCTGCAGCAGGACGTGGTGGGCGTGCGCGACTGGGCGTTTCTGGAGCACCGCTACTTCAGTCACCCCCACAACCACTACGAGGTGCTGGCCGTCACATCGCGCTTCACCGGCAAGCCGCTGGGCGTGATGGTGCTGCGCCGGATGGAGGCGATGTGCGAGCTGGTGGATGTCATCACACCGCTAGAAAATCTGCCCCTGCTGATCGACCAGGCGCGCCGCCTGACCGGACTGTGGAACCTGCCCTACCTGTACTGCTGGATCACCAAGAACCACCTTTCGCGCTTCCTGGCGACCGGGGGCCAAGAGGTGGCTTTGAATGTGAGCATTCCCACCAGCTGCTGGACCGACGACCCGCGTGCCGATGTCTTTAAGGACAAGTGGTGGCTGATGTCGGGGGACACAGATTTTCGATGATGGTTAACCGCCGCAATAGAGTGATACTGGGTCCATGACCATCCCTCGCAACCCCAGTCTCTCCGGCGGCCCGCGTTCTATGGCGGGGCTGCGCTCCGCGGCTAACAACGCGACTAAAACGGGTGCCTATGCCGTGCAAGTGGTGCTGCCAGGCGAAAACGCGAGCCAGTTTGAGGACTTAGAGGCGCAGCTGATGTTCGACTTTGAGCCCGTTGGCATGGCCGAGGTCGCCATGGTGCACGACCTGGCGGTGCTCACCTGGAAGCGCTTGCGCGTGGACCGGGTGGAGCATTCCGTCATGCTGCAAATGATGCAACTCCCCTTGCTTGAGGACGATGTGGCCCAAAGCTATGGCCCCGGCTTTCTGAGCCGTGCGATGTATCGTCTGGAGCCGTACGAGGAGGTAACAACCGATGAGTGGAATGATGCAGTCGAGCTGTCAAAACAACTCCACGCCTTACAGCTGGCACCAGATAGTAGTTTCAAAGTAGCAGTAATTCGCCGCAAATGGCCGCAGGCTTTCGCAGTGTTAGTGCGGTGGGCAGATGATTACGACGTCGATATCGACGATGTGATTGCGGGGGTGCCTACGGCGGCGCCCAACTGCGAAGATGCCATTGTCGAACTGCTTCGCGACACCACAACGGTGTTGTGGTTGGCTAAAAACCGTGAGGCGATCGAGGCGGCTATCCGCAGGGTTCGCGATAGCCGCCTGCTGCGGTACATGAAAAGCAACAACACGCAGCGCGCCTATGACGACATTGGCCGTGCGTTTTACCGCACGCTGGCCGAGCTGCGCCGCCAGCAAGACTGGCGCAGTCGCCGATCCGCCATCTTGGTGGACGACGCGACGCCAAAACCCGCGAGTGTAAGCCCGGACGCGACCCCAGCCCCGGATTCTGCAGATCAGACAGATTCGCATCTGGGTGGTCTCCTAAAATAGCCCCATGTCGCTCAAACGCAACGCCCCGTGGAACCTGAGGTGGCGGCGGATGTGCGGCGACACGGACTTCCGCTGAAGTTGCGGCGCCGGTCGGTTTTGAGCAACAATCTCAGGTATGTACACACAAGGCGATATTGCACAAATGGCTAGCCGGATCAAGGCGGGTTTGCCATGTCGCGTGTTTGTTTTTGGTTCATACGCGTGGGGTCGGCCAAACGCATGCAGCGATGTGGATCTGGCTGTGGTGGTGCCAAACGATTCTGTGGTGGTGAACCCAGCGCGCAAGGCGGCTCGATTGTCCCAGCATGGCCTCATCTCCATTGACGTCATTGCACTCAAAGAGTCGACACTGGCAAATGCCCACGCGGGTAGCTTGTCATATGAAATCCGTACCCGCGGAATAGAACTATGAGTATGGATATCCCACAAAGATGGGTCTGGAAGGCGGATCGTGTTTTTTTGCTGGCGACGCAAGTTAGTCAGTCTTTTTCGGATATGGCAGCATTTCACCGCCAGCAGGCGGCAGATAAACACTTTAAAGAAGAAGTCGACTTTCCAGATGCCGCAGATCTGGAGTCTGCACGGGAGTTTTGTGTGGTTGCCAAACAGATGGTGACGGAACGCATAGCCGGTGCCTGACAGCTTCGACGCCCGAGGCGGATCGGCGCCCGCCTTCTAAAATAACCACATGTCGCTCAAACGCAACGCCTCGTGGAACCTGGCAGGCACCGCCATTCCCATGGTGGCGGGGCTGGCCCTGATTCCCTTTACCTTGAACCGCTTGGGCAGTGAAGCGTTTGGGGTGCTGACGTTGGTTTGGGGCTTGATTGGCTATTTCAGCGTGTTTGACCTGGGTGTCGGCCGGGCCCTGACTGTGCAGCTCAGCCAACTGGGCGTGAGCGGGCGGACAGCCGATGCCGGGCCGTTATTGCGCTCGGGCATGTTGCTCACCCTGGGCGCGGGTGTGCTGGGCATGGCCCTCATCTGGCTGCTGGCCCCGGGCTTGGCCACCCAGTGGCTCAAGATTGGCCCCGCGTTGCAAGACGACGCACGGCTGGCTTTTTTGATTGCCGCCGTGGGCGTGTTGCCGACCACGCTGGCCAGTGGACTGCGGGGTGCACTGGAAGGCTTGGACCGGTTTGCGGCATCCAACCTGAGCCGCATCGTGCTGGGCGTCTGGATGTTTGCCCTGCCTGCCTGGTCGGTCTATTTCCATGGGCCCAGTCTGGAGACCATTGCGCTGTACCTGGTGCTGGGCCGCTGTCTCGTGGTGTTGGGTATGGCGCTGCAGTTGCGCGGACATTTGTTTGCACGCGGGGCGGGCCTTGCCAAACGCCACTTTCAGGCCTTGTGGAACTACGGCCTGTGGGTTACGGTGACCGGTATCGTGGGTCCTCTGATGGTCTATGGTGACCGGTTCTTTGTCAGCGCAGCCGTTGGCGCGGACCAGTTGCCGCTGTACGCCATTCCGCAAGACATCCTTCTTCGCCTACTGCTGATCCCCATGGCTCTGACCGGCGCGTTGTTGCCACGGCTGGCAGGCATGGGGGTTGCCGATACGGCCCAGGCGTACCGGCAAACCTACCGAAGGGTTGGCCTTGCCATGCTGGTCATCTGTGTGTTGTCTGCAGCATTGGCGTACCCCGCGCTGCTGCTGTGGATCTCGGAAGCATTTGCCCGATCTGCGCTGCCGGTGGTGCTGGTCTTGTGTGTGGGCGTGTGGGTCAATTCGATGGCGTCGGTGCCCTATACGTTGTTGCATGCCAAGGGCAACCCGCGGCTGACGGCGCTGTTCCATCTGGCCGAGCTAGTGCTGTATGTTTTGGCGCTCTGGCTTCTGTCGGAGCGGTTTGGGCTGGTGGGCGCGGCGATGGCATGGCTGGCCCGCGTGTTGCTGGACTGGGTGCTGTTGCACCTTGCCGTGCGGAGGCTGTATGGCATCTGAAGCCTGGCCTGCAGACGCGCTGGAGGAAGTGCCCCAATGCCCCTACTGCGATGGTACGGACCGCGCCTTGGCGTATGAGGGCGTGCAGGACTGGGCATTTGGCTGCGCACCAGGCGTTTGGAACTATTGGAGCTGCAAACATTGCCAGGCGCTGGTCCTGCACCCGCGCCCGACGAAGGCGTCGATCGGCCAGGCCTACGCCCGCTACTACACCCATGGGGGCGACCAACGCGTGAGTCGTCTGGGCCTGCTCAAGCAGCGCATGCGCAACGAGCTTTGGTCACAGATGCTCGATACCTCGATCACGCCCCGGCTGGGTCTGCCGCGCGGCGTGGGATGGTGCGTCACCTGGCTCAGGTCCTGGATTGCCGAGCCCTTTGGCCTGCGGCAGTGGGCCCAGCTGCCCAAGGGCGTGCTGATTGATGTGGGGTGTGGCAATGGCGACAAGCTGAAGCTGGCGGGCCAATTGGGCTGGCAGGCGCGGGGCATCGAACTGGATGCGTCAGCTGTGCAGGCCGCCCAGGCGCAGGGCCTGCAGGTGGAGCAGGGGGGCTACGAGTTGCTGGAGAACTACCGTGGGCAAGCGGACTGCTTGGTGTGTTCCCATGTGCTGGAGCATGTGCACCAGCCGCTGCACCTGTTGGCCCTGCTGCTCGCGGCACTCAAACCCGGTGGTGTGTTGTTGCTCAGTGCACCCAATGCGGCCAGCCACCTGCGGCGCCACTATGGCGAGAACTGGCGAGGGCTGGAGGCGCCCCGGCATTTGGCCATTCCGGATGCGACCTGGCTCAGGGGCTGGATGCAGGGGCAGGGCTTTGACTGCACACAGGTTCCGTCGTTTCCGCTGGAAACCGCCATCGAGTCCGAGCGCATGCGCCGGCGGGCGCTGACCACAGAGCCTGCTGATGTGCAGGCGGCAAAAGCGGTGCTGCGTGGCGTGGCGCCCGCCACATTGGCCGAGCAGGATGTGGTGCAACTGGTCTGTCAGCGGGTCAAACCGAGATGAACAAGAATTCTCTCGACCTGTTGCGCCTCGTGGCCGCTGCCATGGTGCTGTACAGCCACCAGTACGCACTGCTGGGGTTGGCCGAACCTGCGTTCATCAATTGGGACACCATCGGTCGGGCCGGCGTGACGATCTTTTTCTTTTTGAGTGGCTATCTGGTCTGGTCGAGCTGGGACCGCGACCCCCATTTCAAACGCTTCTTCCAGCGCCGCGTGTTGCGCATTTTTCCGGCGTTGTGGGTGGTATGTTTGCTGTCGGTCTTTGTCTTGGGCCCGGTGGTGTCGGTGCTGTCCTTGCGAGACTATTTTGTATCCTCCTTGACCTGGAGCTACCTGGGGACCGCCCTTCTGGTGCCTGCGAGAATATTGCCGGGCCTATTCACGGCAAACCATTTTCCGTTGGTGGTCAATGGCTCACTGTGGACCTTGCCAGTGGAGTTCCTGTGCTACTGCACCATTGCTGCAGTGGGGCTGACCGCGATGGCCCTGAAGCTGCGGCGGGGCCTGGCGATTGGATTGGCCCTGGCGGGGGTGGTGCTGGTTGCCACCTACGGGCCGCTGCTGATTGGCGTTTTCTTTGTCCCCCATCTGGAAATGGTGGCGATGTTCTGGTGGGGTGCTGTTTACGGCTATTGCCTGAAGCGCGAGCTGGAGCGTTGGGGGGTGGCGGCAGTGCTTTTCGCCTTGGCGTTCGCCGCCTTCGCCCTGTTGGGGCCCAGGGGTTTTGAGCGCACCGCCATGCTGGTGTGTGCGGCCGCGCTGGTGCACGTGGCACGCCATGTCACTGCCGGTGCCCGGTTGACGGACCCGCTGGGGGATTTGTCTTACGGCGTGTACATCTTTGCCTTTCCGGTGCAGCAGCTCGGTGCCCACTATGGGCGTGGGCTGGACTGGAGTTTCAGCACCTATCTCAGCGTCTCGTTGCTGGCCACGTTGGGCTTGGCCTATGCATCGTGGCACGGGGTTGAGAAACGGGCGCTAAGGTTTAAACCGGCGTCCAGGAGCGTTGCATGAAGCGCGTAGCCATCGTAGTTCTGAACTGGAACGGCTGGCAGGACACCCTGGACTGTGTAGCGTCCCTGCAGGCACTGACCTATGGTAACTTTGAGATTCTGGTCGTCGACAACGGCTCTACCGATGATTCGGTTGCAAAGATTGGGCGTGCGTTTCCCGCCGTAACCCTGCTTCAGAGCGGCGCCAACCTGGGGTTTGGGGGCGGCTGCAACGTAGGCATTCGCCACGCGTTGGCACAGGGTGCGGACTATGTCTGGCTGATCAACAGTGATGCGACGGTGGACCCCGCAGCCCTGACCGCGCTGGTGCGCGTAGCAGACAGTAACCCGGCGCTCGGCTCGGTGGGCTCGGTTCTGTATGAAGCCGACAAACCGGGCCAGGTTCAACTGTGGGGCGGTGGGCGGGTGAGTCTGTGGCTGGGGCGGTCCAACCACTGCGTGGTGCCCGGGCCTCTCAGCTTCATCTCGGGTGCTTCGGTGCTGTTGCGGCGCGCGGCGCTGGAACAGGTGGGCCTGTTTGATGAAGACCTTTTCTTCATGTACTGGGAAGACACCGACCTGGGTTTTCGTCTGGCGCATGCCGGGTGGCAATTGGCCGTGGCGGATGATTCAAAGGTTTGGCACAAGCAGTCTGCGAGCCTGGGTTTGGGTACCCCTTTGCTGGACGAATACGCGACCCGGTCGTGCGTGCGCTTTCTGCGGCGCCATGCGCCCGTGCCGGCTGTGTCCATCGCCTTGGTGCTGGTCCGCATGGTCATCAAGCGGATACTGATCGGCCGGCCGGATCGCCTGATGGCCGTGTTGCGAGGGTATCGTTGCGCATGACCATGATGACCGCGCCTGTCTCCGTGGTGGTGCCGTGCTACCGCTGTGTTTCCACGCTGGAGCGGGCCGTGCTGTCCGTGGCGCGGCAGACGCAACGGCCGCTGGAGCTGATTCTGGTGGACGATGCCAGTGGGGACGGCACGCTGGACCTGTTGCAGACACTCCAGACGCGCTACGGAGATTGGATCCGTGTGGTGGCGTTGCCGGCCAATGCGGGGGCTGCATCGGCGCGCAATGCCGGCTGGAATGTGGCGACGCAACCGTACATTGCCTTTCTGGACGCCGACGACGCCTGGCACCCCTGCAAGATCGAGATCCAGTGGGACTACATGCAGCGTCACCCCGACGTGGCCCTCAGCGGGCACCTTTGCCGGCAATTGCCACCCACTGCCACCGAGGCGCCGACCTGGCCCGTCGCGTTGACCGGGGAACAGGAGATCACCTGGGCCACGCTGCTGCTGCGGCACCAGTTTGTCACGCCGTCGGTGATGCTCAAACGGGACATCGCTCTGCGTTTCAGCGAAGGCCTGCGCCATATGGAAGACCACCGACTGTGGCTTGAGATTGTGGGGGCACCGATGCGCATGGTTAAACTGCAGGCCGAATTGGCGGCAGTCTACAAACCAGTGTATGGCGCATCTGGCCTGAGCGCCGATATGTGGGGTATGGAAAAAGCCGAGCTCACCAATTACCGGTATTTTCAGAGTATCAAAAAAATATCCACATTTCAAATGATTCTGCTGCAGGGATATTCATTGGCGAAATATGTCCGCCGGGTTTTGCTGGTGCGCGTCCTTCACCGAAGTTGAGTTAAATGCCCGAGTCCATGAATTTCTTTCCGTCTGTCGCCGTCTGTTTGGCTGCTTTCAACGGGGTGCGCTATTTGCCACAACAGATGGACTCCATTCTGAGTCAAACTGGCGTTTTGGTCACCGTGTTTGTCAGTGTGGACCGTTCTTCGGACGGGACGGAGGAATGGTTTCGACAACTGCAGGAAACCGAGTCACGCGTGGTGTTGCTGCCGTGCGGAGAAAAATTTGGCGGAGCCGCACCCAATTTCTTCAGGCTATTGCGCGAGGTTGATTTTTCTGCTTTTGATTATGTCGCGTATGCCGACCAGGACGATATCTGGTTACCAGGAAAATTGAAGCGCGCGACTGAGCGGTTAATTGAAACGGGCGCGGATGGATATTCGAGCGATGTCGTCGCATTCTGGGAATCTGGTCGATCCACCTATATCAAGAAATCGCATCCTCAGCGGCAATGGGATTATCTGTTTGAGTCGGCCGGACCTGGCTGCACCTTTGTTTTTCGCCGCAACCTGGCGTTGAGTTTGCAGGCGGCCCTGCGGCACAACCCGCAGGGCGCGCGCGACGTTGGTTTGCATGACTGGTTTACCTATGCCTTTGCCCGCGCGCGCAACCACCTTTGGGTCATCGATGACTATGCCGGTTTGATGTACCGACAGCACGGGGACAATCAGGTGGGCGTGAATGCAGGTGTCTCCGCATTGGTGTGGCGTGCGCGCCAGGTTCTCAACGGCTGGGGCTTGAATCAGGCCCGTCTGACGGCCAGATTCATTGGCGCCAGCGATCTGCCCTTTGTGCGCCAGTGGACGGGCGGCGGCCGGTTTGCGCTGTTGAGTCTGGCTTTCCAGGCGCGGAACTGCCGGCGCAAGCCAACGGACAGGCTGTGGTTCGCGATGTCGTGTCTTGCGTTGGCCGTGATAGGCTGGAAATAATATGTCAAATATTCTGGCCGTAACCGGCGCCAATGGATTCGTAGGACGCGCCCTGTGTGCGGAGGCCATCAAGCGTGGGATGGTGGTGCGGGGCCTCACTCGCTCGCCCTGTATCTTGCCCGCTGGCGTGGAAAATGTCGTGGTGGGAAATGTGGACGGCGACACCCAGTGGAAGCAGGCATTGACGGGTTGCGATGTGGTGGTCCACCTGGCCGCACGCGTGCACATCATGCACGACAAGTCCAGCGATCCGTTGACAGAATTCCGGCGGGTCAACACCCAGGGCACGATCCGGTTGGCGCAATGTGCGGTGGACGCGGGTGTGCGGCGGCTGGTCAATGTCAGTTCCATTGGGGTGAACGGCCCAAGCACCCGCGACAACTTGGAGTTTACCGATCAGGATGTACCGGACCCGCACAACCCCTATTCCCTTTCCAAATGGGAGGCCGAGCAGGCACTGCAACGCATTGCGCTCCAGGGGAAAATTGAGGTGGTGACCGTTCGCCCACCTCTGATTTATGGACCCGGCGTGGGGGGCAACTTTTTGCGATTGCTGGGCGCCGTTTACCGCGGGATCCCCTTGCCGTTGGGGATGACCCGCAATTTTCGTGATTTGCTGTATGTTGGAAATTTGGCCGACTTTTTGATTGTGTGTTCGTCGCACCCGGCGGCACCCGGCAACACCTACCTGGTCAGCGACGGCACGCCTGTTTCGACCCACACCCTGCTGCGCGGTCTGGCGCGTGCGCTGGGTGTAAAAGCGCGACTCTTCCCGGTGCATCCGTTTCTCTTGCAAACCCTGGGTAACCTGACGGGGTATACGGCGGAGTTTGAGCGTTTGCTCAGTTCCCTGCGGGTGGACAGTGGCAAAGTCTGCCGTGAACTGGGGTGGTATCCGCCCTTTGCACTGCGTGATGGCCTTCAGGCAACGGCCGACTGGTACCGGGCGGAGCGGCGGAAATAGTGCAACAGTAGCGCCATGATGAAACGTTTGTTTGATATGTTCCTGGCGGCTATGGCTGCTGTGATTTTGGTGGTGCCGTGTACGGTGGTTGCACTGTTGGTGAAGATTACATCACCTGGACCTGTTTTATATTGGTCAGATCGGGTGGGTCGGTACAACCGTATTTTCAAAATGCCCAAGTTCCGCAGTATGCGCACCGGGACACCGGCCGTTGCAACCCATTTACTGACCAATCCAGACAGTTATCTCACACCCATCGGAAGTTTCTTGCGCAAGAGCAGCCTGGATGAATTGCCGCAGTTGTGGAGCATTATTAAAGGGGATATGAGTTTTGTGGGACCCCGCCCCGCGCTCTTCAACCAGCAGGATTTGATCGAATTGCGCACGCAATGTGGAGCGCATGCCGTGGTACCAGGGTTGACAGGCTGGGCCCAAATTAATGGTCGGGACGAGTTACCCATACCCCAAAAGGTGGCACTGGACAGTGAATATGTGCGGCGCCAATCTCTGGGTTTTGATATCCAGATATTATTTTTGACAGCCTGGAAGGTTATCATGCGCAGGGACGTAACCCATTAATATCGCAAACAGGAGTGTTGGCATGAATAACTT
>CAINUX010000218.1 GCA_903853895.1 uncultured beta proteobacterium
AGGGCGAAGCGCATGTCGTTGCAGTCCAGCGTGTAGGGCACGATGAGCTGGGGCACCACCGTGCCGTCGGACTTTTGCACCTGCATCCAGAACGGCAGGTCGTCTCCGTAGTAGTCGCTGTCGTACTCGAAACCGCCATAGTCGGCCACCAGGCGGCGGGTGCGCGGACTGTCGCGGCCGGTGTACCAGCCCAGAGCCCGTTGCCCGGTGAGCTGCTCAATGGCCTGCATGCCAAGCTGCATGTGCTCGCGCTCCGTGGCCTCGTCCACGTTCTGGTAGTGGATCCAGCGCCATCCGTGGCAGGCGATTTCGTGGCCCAGTTCGACGAACGCGGCCGTCAGTTCCGGGTGGCGCTGCAAGGCCATGCCGACACCAAACACCGTCAACGGCAGGCCACGTTGCTCGAACTCGCGCAGGATGCGCCAGACGCCAGCACGCGAGCCGTATTCGTAAATGCCCTCCATGCTGATGTGGCGTTCCGGGTAGCTGGCCGGGTTGAACATCTCAGACAGAAATTGCTCGGAGCCTGCGTCGCCGTGCAGCACGCTGTTCTCGCCGCCTTCTTCATAGTTCAGCACAAACTGGACCGCGATGCGCGCGCCATTTGGCCACTGCGCGTGGGGCACGTCTTTGCCGTAACCCACCAGATCGCGTGGGTAGGGCTGGGTGGAGTCGTAGTGGTTCATGGTGCGGACGGTGTAGTGACAACGGGTGTGAGCGTCAGCGACGCTTCCACGTTGCACAAGTGCTCGTCCATCAGAAGCAAGGCCCGTGCCTCATCACGTGCTTCGAGTGCTTCAACGATGGCGCGGTGCTCTTCGTGCGAGTGTTCGGCTGCACCCGCCGACTGGTACATCAGCGTGATCAGCGCGCAGCGTGACAGCAAATCCATCAGCGAGTGGGCCAGCACCTCGTTGCCCATCAGTTGCGCCATGCGCACATGGAAGTCACCCAGAAGCGTGGTGCGACCCGGCACATCGCCGCGCATTACGGCGGCCTCTTCCTCGGCAATATGGTCTTTCAGCGCGGTAATCTGCTCAGCGCTGGCTTGTCGGATGAAGGCCTGCGTCATGCCGGCCTCGAGCATGCGGCGCACGGCAAACACCTGCCGCGCCTCGGCAATGGACGGCGCCGCGACAAAGGCACCGCGCGCCGGCTCCATGCGGATCAAGCGGTTTTGCGAGAGCTTGAACAGGGCCTGGCGGATGAGCGTGCGCGACACGCCAAACTGGTCGGCCAGGGTCTGTTCAACCAGTTTGGCGCCTGGCTGCAGACGGTGCTCGATGATGGAGCGGGTCAGTGTTTCGACAATGAAGCCAGTGGTGGTGGAGTCCATGCGGCGCATGATAGCCGCATTCACAAAAAGTGTATACACTTTGAGGCATCAACAGAAGGGCACGCACATGGGCTTGAGCACACACGTACTGGACACCATGCACGGCACGCCGGCCGCTGGCATGCAGGTGGCGCTTTACACCACGCAGGGCGAGCACGCCACGTTGGTCAAATCCTTCACGCTGAACCAGGATGGCCGCAACCCCGACGGTATGCTGTACGACCACGCCAACTTGCGGGCAGGCACCTACCGCCTAGTGTTCGACGTGGCGGCTTACTTCGAGGCGCGCGGCGTGGACTTGCCGGAACCCAATTTCCTAAACCGGGTCCAGCTGGACTTTGGCGTGGCCCACGCCGACCAGCACTACCACGTGCCGCTCTTGGTCAGCCCCTGGAGCTATTCCACGTACCGGGGCTCTTGAGCGCGAGTTGCGGGGGCGCGGGTTAGTCGGTCTTTTCCAGCGCCAGCAAGCCGGTGGCGGTGTTGGAAATCGGGATGTGGTAATTGCTGTGCACCTTGCGCACACCGGGGCTCGTGCCAGCGGTGAGCGCGGCGCGCATGGCCAGCCACATCAGCAGTTCCACACCTTGCGTTCCGGTTTTTTCCACCAGTTCGTGGATGCTGTACTGGGTGGCCCACTCGGGGTTGGTCAGCAGGCTGTCCATGAACTGCAAATCGAATGCCTTGTTGATGTGGCCGGCGCGCTCACCATCCAACTGGTGGCTCAAGCCGCCCGAGCCGATCACGGCCACGGTCTTGCTGCTGTCCCACGATGCAATGGCCTCCCCCACGGCCTTGCCCAGCGCATAGACGCGG
>CAINUX010000219.1 GCA_903853895.1 uncultured beta proteobacterium
CTGGTGGGACGCGCAGCTCAACGAATACCAGGCGCTGCCGCAGTGGCATGATTTCCCCGGCGTGTGGGAGCAAGACCTGGTTCGCCGTGGCTTGAAGCCCGAGGATTACCCCTATTGGCTGATCACCACCAAGAGCATGCAGTACCACGCAGGCGGCAATGCCGCGATTCAGATGATGGACGAGCTGGCCGGCAACGTGCGCGGCCACCATGGCGTGATGATCAACGCCGGAGTGGCCAGAGGGCTAGCCATCGAAGACGGCGACACGCTGGAGGTGACTTCTGCCATCGGCATGACGCAAGGTCCCGCCATCGTCGTGCAGGGCATCCGGCCCGACACGCTGGTCATGGTGGGACAGTTCGACTACTGGGCGACACCCTACGCCAAGAACCTCAAGGCGCCCAGCCTCAACACCATCGCCCCGATGTCGCTCGAACTGACCGATGCCACCGGCTCGGGTGCGGACATCGTGCGCGTGGCCATCAAGCGCGCGAAGAGACGCTGAACAGCGCGCAAATATGAAACGCGAACCTGGAGAACGACTGGCTGATCTGGTGCCACCCGAGCGCGGCATGCGCTCAGTGATGGCGCACCGGCTCGACGCGGCCAGAATGGGCGCCGCACAAGAGGGCTGCTGGGTGGTTGAGGAGCAGGCACTGCGCATCGAGGTGCAGGATGTTGGCCACTACACGCTGATGTGCACCCCGACCGGATCGGCTGATGCGGCCGGCTATTTGGCAGAGGAAGGGCTGTTGGGTGAGGGAGGAGAGCCCGGTGCGCTGGCTCTGGCGGCCGGCTTTCTTTTGACAGAAGGGCTGATCGATACCATGACCGATGTCGCGTTGCTGGCGGTCTGTCCCGACGCCGACAATGTTGTGAAGGTGCGCTTGACCGATCCAGCGCGCTCGCACAGCATGCGGCGCAGCGGCGTAGTGGCCAGTTCCTGTGGCATGTGCGCCAATGTCGACGGTCTGGTCGAGATGGGTGATTCTGGCTTGCGCGTGGCCAACACGCTGGTGCTGGCAGCCGCTCAGGTGCACCAACACATGCTAACCATGCGCGGGCGCCAGGCCATCTTTGCCCGCACGGGCGGTACCCATGCCGCCGCGCTGTTTAACGCCAAGGGCACACTGCTGGCACTGGCCGAAGACCTGGGGCGGCACAACGCGCTGGACAAGGTTATTGGCCATTGCCTGCTACACAACCTGCCCAGCGCAGGATGCTGCGTGTTGCTGTCGGGCAGGGTCAGCCTGGAAATGGTCACCAAATCGGCGCGCGCAGGTATCGAACTGGTGGCAGCGGTTTCGGCGCCATCAAGCATGGCGATCAATGCTGCACGTCTGGTTGGCATCACTTTATGCGGGTTCGTGCGCGGCGACCGACTGACGGCGTTCAGCCATCCAGAGCGATTGGACATTGGCGCAGTTGGGTAGTACCGCGCAGCGGCTGTTACTGCGCAAACCAGAAACGCACCAGCCCAAAGGCCAGCGCAAACACATAGCCGTAAGCAAATCTGTCGATGCGCAGCACGGCCTGACCCCGGCGTGCGCGCCAGGCACCCATGGCCGCCATGCTCAGGCCCGCCACGATGGGTGACAGCGCGGCGTTGGCCACGCGCAGACCTTTGCTGGCCACCAGGTGGTGCGGAAAAACCAGCAGGCTCAAGCCCCCGATGACGGCACCGAACACCACATAACCGACAGCGGCCAGCCAGGGCCTGGGTTCTTTGCGAAAGGGTTCGGCCAGCGAATGCAGGCCAACCTCGACGAACACTTCGCCCAGGACTTGCAACACAAACTCGCCCAGAAAGCTGAACAGAAATTCAAAGATGATTTCCATCGGTCACTCCACAAACAGCCCGCCTTCGGGGTTGCGTGGTGTGACTCCCAAATGCCGGTACGCCGCCAGGGTTGCGATGCGCCCGCGTGGCGTGCGCTGCAGATAGCCCTGCTGGATCAGGTAGGGCTCAATCACGTCCTCGATGGTTTCGCGCTCTTCGCCAATGCTGGCGGCGATGTTGTCCAGCCCTACCGGTCCCCCGTCAAAGCGGTGGATCACGGCCTCCAGCAGCTTGCGGTCCATGATGTCGAAGCCCTGCGGGTCCACGTCCAGCATGGCCAATGCGCGGTTGGCAATGTCCAGGCTGATGTGGCCGGTGCCCTTCACATCCGCATAGTCACGCACGCGGCGCAGCAGCCGGTTGGCAATGCGCGGAGTGCCACGCGAACGGCGGGCGATCTCGAACCCGCCTTCGGCATCCATGGGTGCCTTGAGCAGCCCGGCGCTGCGTTTGACGATGCGGGCCAGCTCTTCCGGCGTGTAGAACTCCAGCCGGGCCACGATGCCAAAGCGGTCGCGCAACGGGTTGGTCAGCATGCCGGCGCGGGTGGTGGCACCGACCAGGGTGAAGGGCTGCAGGTCGAGCTTGATGGAACGGGCGGCGGGGCCTTCGCCAATCATGATGTCGATCTTGTAGTCTTCCAGCGCAGGGTACAAAATTTCTTCAACCACCGGGCTCAATCGATGGATCTCGTCGATGAACAGGACGTCGTTCTTTTCCAGATTGGTCAACAGTGCCGCCAGATCCTTGGGCTTTTCCAGCACCGGCCCGCTGGTCTGGCGCAAGTTCACGCCCAGCTCGGCGGCAACGATGTGGCTGAGCGTGGTCTTGCCCAGGCCGGGCGGGCCAAACAGCAGCACATGGTCCAGCGCCTCGCCACGCATCTTGGCCGCGCTGATGAAAATCTCCAGCTGTTCGCGGATCTTGGCCTGGCCCACATATTCGTCCAGCAGCTTGGGGCGCAGGGCGCGCTCAATGGCCTCTTCCTGGGGCGAGGTGGGCGCGGCGGACACCATGCGTTTGGCAGGCGGGGCGGCAAAGTCGTCGGTCTGTATGCTCACGGTGGGGATCTTATCGATGCAGATGGGGTGGATGCCCACTATAGCGTGCAGCGCACGCGTTGGCACTCGCAGCTACCACCGCAGTGATTCAAGTTAACGCTCCGTTTTGCCGATAGGATGAACAGACTCACAACCAACGGAGTGGGCACCCCCTGTCCTGCACGTAACCGAGGCACGCCTTGCCATGAACTATTTTTTCAATCCAGGCTTAGCCACAACGGCCCTACGTCCGCTGCTGCTTGCGCTGGGGTGTGCCCTGTGGGGATCGGTCCTTGCGGCCGACGCAGCGCCAGACCATGGTCCGGCACACGCGACACCGGCGGCGTCCAGCCCGGCCAAGGCGGCATCGCAGGCCAGCCCCAGCACCACCGCCAAAAAGCCACCGCTCGAATCCTTGCCCGTAGCCAGCGGCAACCCGATGGCTGAAAAAATTCGCGCCGCGATGGCCGGTACCGTGGTGGCCAGCAAGCGAATGACCGTAACCGTTGAGGACAAGGATGCAAAACCTGCGGCCACCGCTGCAGCCCACGGCGCTGCACCCAGCCACACGGCCTCAACCACCGCCAGAGCCCTGGCCAGCCAGCGCTACAGTCAGGCCCGCGCTGCCGCAGTAGCAGGCCACGGCAGCAGTGCTGACGCCCACGCGGGCGAAGCACATTGGGCTTATGAAGGCGATACCGGTCCCCAGGCCTGGGGCAAACTCAAACCCGATTTCAACCTGTGCGCCATCGGTAAACGCCAGTCACCCATCAACATTGAAGACGGCAACACCTTGCGCGGCCCGGCCGAGCCGGTGCAGTTTACCTACCAGCCTAGCAATGCGTCGGTCGTCAACAACGGCCACACTATCCAGGTCGATGTGCAGGGTGAAAACTCCATCACGGTGCGCGGTTCCAACTACCGCTTGTTGCAGTTTCACTTCCATACACCGTCCGAGGAACAGCTGAACTTCAAACGTTTTCCGATGGTGGCGCACCTGGTCCACAAGAACAACGAAGGCCAGCTGGCCGTGGTGGCGGTATTGCTGGATGAAGGCGCGTCCAACCCCATGATTGACAAGGTCTGGACCTACATGCCACTGGACAGTGGCGACCGCGTGCGCATGCCGCAAGGCCTGCTCAATGTGAACGAGTTATTGCCCGCCGACCAGCGTTATTACCAGTTCATGGGCTCGTTGACCACGCCTCCGTGCTCGGAAGGGGTGTTATGGATGGTGCTCAAACAGCCAGTGACCCTCAGCAAGGCGCAGTACAAACTCTTTACCCAGCTTTACCCCAATAACGCGCGCCCGGTGCAGCCCATCAATGGGCGGCCGGTTCGGGAAGCCCAGTAGTCAGTCACCTGCACCACTGGAAGGGCTGCCAAGAAATTGCGCGTACAGGTCTTCGCCTATAGGGCGGTTGGGTGAATTCCTGAAAAACTCTGCGATCTTCAGGTCTTCGTGCACCACATGGTCGTTGAACCAGGCGTAAACCCGATTCAACAACTCCTCGGGGGACTCGCCGTGGTGCCGAATCTTGGACAACTCGACCTGCAGTTCGATCAGCAGCGAGTTGTGGATTTGCGTGTGCTCCGAGACCTGCGGGTAACCGATCTCATGCATCAGGTTTTGCTCGCTGATGAAGTGAAACTCGGTGAATTTCTTGAGCTCCAAAATGATCCGCTGGACGGTCTGCCCGGTATGGCCGGCCTTGATCGCGATGTCGAGTTTGCGGCACAGCAGCAGCAGCATGCGGTGTTGGGTATCGATCAGGCTATTGCCCAGCTCCAGCTCCGGTATCCATTGAACAGACATGTCGGACTTTCAATCGGTTGACAGATCAGCCCTGCGGGTATCGCCGTAATTCAGGTAGTCGGCGAGCAGGACGTCTTCATGCGGAATAAGGAACAACGCCCAGTCGCTGGCGCGCAGCACCTGGTTCACCAGCGCGAACCGGCGCCGGTGCGGCTGTTTGATTTGCACATCACCAATGTTGTAACGGTCGATCCATTCGATTGTCATAGGGGTCTTCGCGAAAGCTGGGGACGGGGTGAATCATCATACCCAGTGAACCAACGCCCAACAACAGGACGTGGTACGTCGACATCTACCGTGCCAGCGCCTTCAAGGCCAGCTTGATGCCGTCGCTGACCCCTACATCGGCGGGTAAGGCCTTCAGCGCGGCAGCCGCTTCCTTGTCGCTATAACCCAGCGCCAGCAGGGCCTGCAGGATATCGGCCTGCGCATCGTTGACAAGGGTTGCCGTCGCACCAATATCCGCACCCAGTTTGCCTTTCAGTTCCAGCAGCAAGCGCTCGGCGGTCTTCTTGCCAATGCCCGGCACCTTGATCAGACGCCCGCCCTCTTGCAGCGTGACCGCCTGTGACAACTCACCCACGCTCATGCCGGACAGCACGGACAAGGCGGTGCGTGGCCCCACACCGGAGATCTTGATCAATTCCTTGAACGCCGCACGCTCTGCCGTGGAAGAAAATCCGTACAAAATTTGCGCATCCTCACGCACCACAAAATGCGTCAGTAGCGACACCTTTTCGCCGGTGGTGGGCAGGTTGTAAAACGTGCTCATGGGCACCTGCACCTCGTAGCCCACGCCGCCGCAATCCACCAACACCTGGGGTGGGTTTTTGTCGCTGAGAATGCCTGTGAGTTTGCCTATCATGGTGTGCCCTGGGTTGCCTGCCGTTTGTTGCCTATGATGGAGGACCTTTCTTTGGCCCCCACCGACAGGAATTATCAGCTTGATTCTCAGACACTCTTTTACGCCGCCGAATAACAACCGCCTGTCCCACCTGTGCGGCCCGACCGACGAACACTTGCGCACCATCGAAGTGGCGCTGGACATCCGCATCGCGCACCGCCACGAGCAGTTCAAGATCGAAGGCCCCAAGGCCCGCGCTCAGCGCGGCATGGACATGGTGCAGGCGCTGTACGAACTGGCGGCCAAGCCCATCAGCGCGGCCACGGTGCAGCTGATGCTGTCGGGCGACGGCTCGGGCAATGAGAGCGATGGCCCCAGCCTGGCCACGCGCCGCGCCGACTTGAAACCCCGCAGCAAAAACCAGGCGCTGTACCTGGACAATATTGCCGAACACGACATCACCTTTGGCATTGGCCCGGCCGGCACCGGCAAGACCTATTTGGCCGTGGCCGCCGCCGTGGACGCCTTGCAGCGCAGCGCCGTGCAGCGCATCATCCTGACGCGCCCGGCGGTAGAAGCCGGCGAGCGCCTGGGCTTTTTGCCTGGCGACCTGAACCAGAAGGTCGACCCCTACCTGCGCCCCCTCTACGACGCGCTGTACGACCTGATGGGTTACGACCAGGTGCACAAGGCCTTTGAAAAGCAGCAGTTGGAGATCGCGCCGCTGGGCTTCATGCGCGGGCGCACGCTGAACAATGCCTTTGTGATTCTGGACGAGGCGCAAAACACCACGCCCGAGCAGATGAAGATGTTTTTGACACGCATCGGCTTTGGTGCCAAGGCTGTCATTACCGGTGACGTCAGCCAGATTGACCTGCCCAAGACCCAGCTCAGCGGCTTGGTGGATGCCGAGCGCGTGCTGCGCCGGGTCAGCGGCATTGCCATCACGCACCTGACCAGCGCCGACATCGTGCGCCACCCGTTGGTGGCCCGCGTGGTGGACGCCTATGATGCCGCGCGCTTGAGCGAGCTGCCCGCCATCGCCATCCCCGAAGAAGAGGTCGAACTGCCCCGCGTGGGCCTGCCCAAGACCCGCACACCCAGCCGCCGCGCGGTGAAGCCTTGAGCCCGCATCCGAACTCCAAACATTGTCACCACCCATGCTGCCCGAACTCACCCTCTCCCTGCAATTCAGCTCCGTCGCCAAGCCCGACAAACACCGCGCCGCCCTGCCCCGCCACCGGGTCAAGAAATGGATTCGCCATGCTCTGCAGACCGATGCCGAAATCACCGTACGCATTGTGGACACTCTGGAGGGTCAGACGCTGAACCGCGAGTACCGCAAAAAGGACTACGCCACCAACGTGCTGACTTTTGACTATACGCAGGAGCCTGTGGTCACGGCAGACCTTGTGCTGTGCGCGCCGGTGGTCGCCCAAGAGGCCAAGGAGCAAAAGAAAACGCTGGAAGCCCACTACGCGCACCTGATCGTGCACGGTACCCTGCACGCCCAGGGCTGGGACCACGAGCTAGAAGAAGATGCGCAGGTCATGGAACTGCGCGAGACCGAGATCATGGCGCGACTAGGGTTCAAGAATCCCTACTAGAGAAATGAGCCTCTAGCCCTCGTGGAAACTGCGCTATGCGCTACTTGTTTAATAGCGTTTCCGCGACATTGCCCCTCGGCTCCATCGCCGCCCGCCACGCTGTCAGCTTGTGCGCGAACGCTACCGCATGCGCGGGGCTGGTTGAAGGCAACCGTACATAGCGGACGCCCTGCGCAATCAGGTGTGGCAACACATGGCGGTTATAGCTGGTCTGCGCCTCGGCCCCGTTAAAACACACCAACCGGATGCCGGGGTGCGCCTTAAAGAACGCAGCAAAATCGTTGGCCACCCGCGAACCCGCCCGGATAGCACTGTCCAGGCTGCCAGGCCGCACGCAGCTCTGCAACACATCCCACAGCGCCACGCCCGCGCGGGTGAGCGCTTCCACCCGCACGCCATACGGCGCCGCCGCATCGAACCCGGCCACTCTGGCCATGATGGGCCAGAAGCTGTTACGCGGATGGGCGTAATACTGCTGCGCTTTGAGCGACGCATCGCCCGGCATGCTGCCCAGGATCAGCACCGTCGCAAAGGGCCGTGACAGCGGAGCGAAGCTGGTGACGGGGTTCATCCTTGGCGGTATCAGGCCTGCCGGCGCGACGGTTCGCGGACATGCAAGAACTTGGTCAACAAATCGCGCGGTGGCGCGACCGATATGCCTTTGAGTATTTGGCCAACGTTGCCGCGGTGGTAGGCGCCATGGGTGAGCACATGGAACAGCATTTCCTCTCGCGTCATCCTTCCCGAGTCACCGTCCGTGAACTGGAATGCAAGACTCTGCGACAGTGCGGGGTCGCCGATGCTGGTGACATAGTTCTCGAACCAGAGGTCGGTCTCAGTAACGGCGAAATGAAGCTCACCCAGTTCGGGTGTCTCCGGCGTATTGGTTGCCGTATAAGGGTGCCTCTCGCCAGCCAAGTGGGCGCGAAAGATTCGGTCGACAACGTAGATGTGGTTGAGCGTCCTGATAGCGGTGTGCAACGCTGCCGCGTGCTCGGTGGACGTGATAGCGGCCACTACGTCGAACAGTTCGCGATTGGCCCAGGACTTCTGGGCAAAAAGGGATGCAAGAATTTTCTGGGACATGGACGTGCGGTGATTGGGAAGCCGGCAGGCCCAGTTTATCCGCTGACCGCGGCGCTTCGCAGCCCTAGTCGCCGTTGGAGTTGTCCCGTATCCACTGCGCATACGGCGCGTAGACATGGGACAACGCAACGGCGTGGATGGCCGGCAATTCGCAACTGTGCAACGCCCGGACCGCGGCTTCGACGGCTGCGTACTGGGCATCCGTGGTCTTGAAGGTGATGCGGAACTCTGGCTCATTCTGGATGGCTCCGTCCCAGGTGTAGATGCTCTCGATCACTTCAATCTGCGCACAGGCTGCCAGCTGGCGCTCCACCAGGGCGCGTGCCATCGCCTGCGCCTCGGCACGGCTGCCAACGGTGGTAGTAACGGCAATGGGTTTCATGGGTTCAGCGCGAACGCCAACACCTGGCCGTTATTGCGCGGTTGCGCTGATGGTCCAGAGTCGGTTTAAACATTCGTGATCCAGTATCGCTGGACGACTTCACCGCGATCGGCCAGATACTCCTCGGATTCCAGGACACCGCCATTGCGCAGGATCACTCTCGCCGATGCGACATTTTTTTTGCCGCAGGTGATGAGAACGCGCGCCAGGCCCAGCCCGGCTGCTCGCGCAAGTGAGTGCTGCAAAATCGAGACGCCCAGACCCTGGCGGCGCGAACTGGGCCGAATGCCATAGCCGATGCTGCCACCCTCACGGCGCAACGCCGGGGTCAGGGAGTGGCGAATGTTCGCGACCCCGACGACCTCGGTCTGGTCACGGACCAACCAGAACGTCGAATGCGCGACAAAGCCATCGGGCACCCCAACGCCGGCAGCGCAGTCGTTGAGCTTGGCAAGAAAAGCATCAAAGTCGGTATTCTCAAAGGCGAGCGTGAACGGAACCAACGCCTCCGCGTTGGCTACACATTCAGCGATAAGACCGCGATAAGAGTCGCGCAGTGAAGCGGTGGGACGCACGAGCGCAAGGAAAGGTGGCATGACGGACCTCACAATGGCTGTTGTCTACGGCAGCCCAGCCATTATTTCCGCCTCAGCCTCGGCCGTCAACGTAACAGCCGAACCCGCCGGGCTGCCCGCCGCAAGCGCCCACGTCAGCGTGTCACGTGCCGTCTCCACCCAGGGCCGGGTGGTCAACCCGGCCTCCACGGCCCGCTGGTCGGATGCCAGCAGCATGCCGCCAAAGTCCGCATCCGCCTCGGGTATCCACAGCGGCAAGCCGCTCCATGGCGCGACGTTGGCGCGCAGCAGGTCCGCGTCGTCACACCACACCAGTTCCGCATCGCCACCAGCAGCTTGATGGCAGGCCTGCAGCACCCTGGCCATGGTGCCTGCCGGGCCCACGCCGTGGAACACGCCCGGCGTGCGCTGCTGCGCCAGCTGCACGCACCAGGCGGCCAGGTCGCGCACATCAATGAATTGCACGGGTCGATCCGGCCGCCCCGGCGCCAGTACCCTGCCCCCCCGGGCCAGGCGCAGCGGCCAGTAGGTAAAGCGTCCGGTCGGGTCGTATGGACCGACGATGAGGCCGGGGCGCAGCACGGTCACGCGCCCGGGATATGCGGCCTGTATAACCTCCTCCGCCCGGGCCTTGCCACCGCCATAGCCCTCAAGGGACGGGGTCACGGGCGCGGTTTCGTCAAACACATGCCCGGGCGCAAACCGGGAGTAGACCGAAATCGTGGAGACAAACACATAGTGGTCGACCTGGTCGCCCAACACGTCGACTGCGCGCTGCAATTGCGCGGGCGTGTAGCCGCTACAGTCCACCACAGCGTCGAATCGGCGGCCGTGCAATACGCCGAGATCGCCATCGCGGTCGCCACGCAGTTGCTCAACCGGCTGCGCGAAGTGGACCTCGCGCGTGCCCCGATTCAGCAACGTGACCTCGCAGCCCGCAGCCAACGCAGCCTCCACCACATGCCGACCCAGAAATACCGTGCCACCCAGAATAAGAAGTTTCATGGACCTGAGCATAATCGGCAACCCCGGCCCCACCCATCACCATGCGCGCTCTGATCGATTTCGCCGCCATTCAGGCCCCCACCCTCGCCAGTGACAGCGCAGCACGGCTAGGCGCCCGCCCCGCGAGCTCGCCCGCGCTACGCCTGGCTTTTGGCGCGCCAGTTGAGGTGTTGGTGGCCCACGCTCTGAGGGATGTCAAGGCCGTGCTGCAGACGGTGCAGCAGCGCGCCCAGCAAGGCCAGTGGTGCGTGGGCTATGTGCGCTATGAAGCAGCTCCCGCCTTTGACAGCGCCCTGGCGGTGCACCCGGCTTCGGGGCCAATGGTGTGGTTTGGCGTGCACGATGCGCCGCTGCCGGCAGACCACGAACCGGCGCCGCTGCAGCCATCCAACGGCACCAACACCGTGCGCGCAAGCTGGCAGTCCGGCATTCCGCGCGCCACCTTTGACGCCGCCCTGGAGCGCCTGCACCAGGCGATTAGCGATGGCGAGATCTACCAGGCCAACTTCACCGCCCGCACGGTGGGGCGGTTGCAGGTGCCACCCGAGGAACTGTTCACCGCCATGCGCCAGGCCCAGCCCGACGGCTTTGCCGCCTACATCGACACCGGCGACGAGCAGGTGCTATCGGTGTCCCCCGAACTGTTTTTTGACTGGCATGGCGGCCACTTGACCACGCGCCCCATGAAAGGCACAGCCCCGCGCGGGCGCAGCCCGCAAGAGGACCTGGCACTGTCCGAAGGACTGCAAATTTCGCCCAAGGAGCGCGCCGAAAACGTGATGATCGTCGACCTGATCCGCAATGATCTGTCGCGCATCGCCACACCGTTCTCCGTCACCGTGGATGGCCTGTGCCGCGTGCAGGCGCTGCCTACGGTGTGGCAGATGGTCAGCGATGTGCACGCCGACACACGGCCCGGCACCACGCTGGTCGATGTGTTTGCCGCACTGTTTCCCTGCGGCTCGGTTACGGGTGCGCCCAAGGCGCAGGCCATGCGCCTGATCCGCGAACTGGAGGACAGCGACCGTGGCGTCTACTGCGGCGCGGTTGGCGTGGTGCGGCCGGGGGGCAGTGCCACCTTCAATGTGCCGATCCGAACCGCCGTGGTGCGCGGCACCGCGCTTCGTACGGGAACCGGCAGCGGCATTACCTTTGATTCGACGGCAGAGGCCGAGTGGCAGGAATGGCAGCACAAGCAGACCTATCTGAATCGGGCCAGCCAGTCCTTCGAGATTCTGGAGACCCTGGCGCTGCAGGGCGGCGTACTGCAGCACGTCAACCTCCACCTGGAACGCATGCAGGCGTCTGCCGCCCATTTCGGTTTTGCGTGGCAACCCGATGCCGCGCAGAAAACGCTGGTGCAACTCTGCAGCCAACACCCGCAGGGCGCATGGCGTGTGCGCCTGCTGCTGAGCAGCACGGGCAACCTGCACGCCCAGGCCTTTGCGCTGGCGAGCACACCGGCGACCGTGCGCCTGCAACTGGCAGCCAGCCCGCTGCTGGCGGCAGACAGCGAATTCGTGCGCCACAAGACCACACGCCGGGCGTACTACGACGCTTTCACCCCGACCGACCCTGCGGTGTTTGACACCATACTGTGGAACACCCGTGGTGAAATTACGGAATGCACACGGGGCAATCTCGCGCTTCTGCTGGACGGCCGCTGGGTCACCCCGGCACTGGACTGCGGCCTGCTCCCCGGGGTGGGCCGAACCCACTGGCTGAGGCAGGGGCGCATGGTTGAAGCGGTGGTGTATGTGAGCGACCTGCCGCGCGTCCAGGCAGTCGCCTTTGTCAACAGCCTGAGAGGCTGGCTGGCCGGACGATTGGATGGAAAATAGGACCCTAGCCCTCGTCGATACTGCACAAGCAGCTATACAAACAGTAGCAAACTCAAGCAGAAGGCGGCATGCGCAGCGGGATCGTCACCGGGCCATCGTTGACCAGGTGCAACTGCATGTCGGCGGCAAAAATACCGGTCTGCACGTCACCATGCTGGCGGCGTGCCGCGGCGACGAAACCCTCGTACAGGCGCCGGCCATCCTCGGGCGCGGCCGCTGCGGTGAAGCTGGGCCGGTTGCCGCCGGTGACGTCCGCCGCCAACGTGAACTGGCTCACGATCAGCAAGCCACCTTGCGCGCCCCGGCCATCCATGTCCTGCACGCTGTGGTTCATCTTGCCCTGCGCGTCGCTGAAGATGCGCAGCTTCAGGATCTTGGCCAGCAGCTTGTCACCCTGCGCCTCGGTGTCGCCCTGCTCGGCGCAGACCAGTACCAGCAAGCCGGGGCCAATCGCGCCCACGGTCTGCCCTTCGACCTCGACACGGGCGGAACTGACACGTTGCAGCACCGCGATCATGGGCGCAAGTACCAGTCCAGCAATTGCGTGGCGTTGGCCGGGTTGAGTTGCAGGGCACCGTGGCCCTGGGTTTTGTCTTCGATGGTCAAAACCACATTGCCACCGCGCGCCTGAATCCACTCTGCCGTGCGCCGCATGCCAGGACAACCGTCACGGCCCGGGTTAGGGTCCCGGTCACCACAGGCTGTCACCCACTGGGTGCCGGCATAGGGCGCAGGGCCAAACTCGCCGCGCGTCACCAACTGCGTCGGCGGGTAGTCCAGCGAGGCACTGCCGGAACTGGCGACAAAGGTGGAGAAATACTGGCGCCCCTTGGAGCGGTCCAGCGCCGCCACGGCGTACATGTTTGCCGCACCGCGCGAGAAACCGTGCAGCAGGGCGCTGTTTTTCGGCACCTTCAGCTCATTCAGCAGGCGGTCGACTTCGCGGTAGATGTCAAACGGCGTGTAGTAGTCACGGGTGGTGTCACCCGCTCCCAGCCACCACTGGACCACCACCAGCCCCACATCGCGCCCCTGCAAGTGCGGGTACCAGACGGCCAGGTCGCGCGTGGCGTAGCCGCCGGTTCCGGGCAAGGAGACGATCCATTTGGCGGGGGGCGTGTCCGCATTGGGCGTCCACACCAGCAGGAAGCTGCGTCCATCACTGGTGGGGCGGTAGCTGGGATGCAGGGCCGCGACCTGGGCGTAGCCCGGTTGCGCCTGGACCTGCTTCAGCAACGCCTGACTGGCAGCGGGCCAGTCTTGCGCCCAGACGCCCGCAGCGGCCAGGGCCAGCAATCCAGCGGAAATGCGTTGCTTCATACCAAGCCTCCCGGGCCAATTGCCTTCAATAGAAACAGTACCCAGCCCTCGTGGAATGGACTTATTCAGCTATCAAAATAATAGCTACTAGGCCAACGTCACACGCGCGAACTTGCGCTTGCCGACCTGCAGCACATAGGTGCCAGCACCGAGCTTCAACCCTTTGTCGCTGACCACATTGGAGTCCACGCGCACGCCACCGCCGTCGATCAGGCGGTTGCCCTCCCCGCTGGAGGCGGCTAACCCGGCTGACTTGAGCAGCGCAGCGATGCCCACCGCCGCGCCGCCCTCACCTAGCGGCAGGCTGACTTCGGTAATTTCGTCGGGCACGCCGCCCTTGCTGCGGTTGATGAAGTCCTGCTCGGCCGCGTCGGCCGCTGCAGCACTGTGGAAGCGCGCCGTAATCTCCTTAGCCAGCGCCACCTTGGCGTCCTTGGGGTTACGGCCGCCGTCCACCTCAGCCTTCAGGGCGGCAATCTCGGCCTCGCTTCTGAAGCTCAGCAGCGTGAACCAGCGCCACATCAGCACATCAGAAATGCTGAGCACCTTGGCAAACATGGTGTTGGCGTCTTCGCTGATGCCGATGTAGTTGTTCTTGCTCTTGGACATCTTTTCGATGCCGTCCAGGCCTTCCAGCAGCGGCATGGTCAGGATGCACTGCGGCTCCTGGCCGTATTCGGCCTGCAGCGTGCGCCCCATTAGCAAGTTGAATTTCTGGTCCGTGCCGCCCAATTCCAGGTCGCTGTGCAGTGCCACGCTGTCATAGCCTTGCATCAGCGGGTACAAGAACTCATGCACGCTGATCGACTGCCCGGCCTTGAAGCGGTCGTGAAAGTCGTTGCGCTCCATCATGCGGGCCACCGTGTAGCGGCTGGCCAGCTGGATCAATCCGCGCGCGCCCAGCGGGTCGCTCCACTCGCTGTTGTAGCGGATCTCGGTCTTGGCCGGATCCAGCACCAGCGAGGCCTGCTTGTAATAGGTCTCGGCATTGACCTTGATCTGTTCGGCCGTCAGCGGCGGACGCGTGCTGTTGCGCCCAGACGGGTCGCCAATCATGCTGGTGAAGTCGCCAATCAAAAAGATGACGGTATGGCCCAGGTCCTGCAACTGACGCATCTTGTTGAGCACGACGGTGTGGCCGATGTGGATGTCAGGCGCGGTCGGGTCCAGCCCCAGCTTGATGCGCAGCGGCTTGCCGGTGGCCTCTGATCGGACCAGCTTTTTGACCCATTCGTCCTGCGGAATGAGCTCATCACAGCCGCGCAATGACACCGCCAGCGCCTCACGGACACGATCGCTTACAACTGACTGGGGGCTTGGAGCTTGATTCATAAGGGTTTTTCTCGATGCCGGGGTGCAGGGGGCAGTTATACTGCCTCTCCTCTCCTGCGACCTTTTGGAGCCAGCGACCGAATTTTAGTCGCGCCCACGCCGCAGTTCGGGGCTTTGCGCTACAGGACGCCGCCCCCAATCCATGGAGCCAGAATTTTGATACCTCAACTGCAGCGGGCCGCACAGGACACTTTTGCCTTTGCCGCCGGTCTCGTGCAACACCACCCCAAGCAAGTCACCCTCGCCCTGGCAGCACTGATGCTGGGCGGTGCGGGTGCCACCTTTGCCGTGGCATCCCTAGCTCCGGACGCCGCCGATCTGCCGGTGCGCACCCTGGTGGAAGACGTGCAGCCGCTGTCGTTCTTGGCCCCGAGTGACACGTTACAGGCCCAGGCGATGCGCCTGTACCGCTCCGACATTACCCGCTCGGCGGATACGGCGGAGTCGTTGCTCAAGCGAATGGGCGTGTATGACCCGCAAGCCGCCGCGTTCTTCCGTGCCGACACCGTGGTGCAGCAAACTCTGATGGGCCGCACCGGGCGCAATGTCACCGTGGAAGCGAGCGAGGGCAATACGCTGCTCAAGCTCAGCGCCCGCTGGAGCCCCGAGGACGACGGCATGTTCAAGCGCCTGACGGTCGAGAAGACCGCAACCGGCTTTGCCTCCCGCATCGAGACACTGCCCATGACGGCATCGTCGCGCCTGTCCAGCGGCACGATCCATTCGTCGCTGTTCGCCGCCACCGATGACGCGCGCATTCCCGACACCATCGCCATGCAATTGGCCGAGATTTTTTCGGGTGACATTGACTTCCACCGCGCGCTGCGCAAGGGTGACCGGTTCAGCGTGACGTATGAAACCCTGGAGGGCGACGGCGAACCGCTACGTGCCGGCCGCGTGCTCAGCGCCGAATTTGTCAATGCGGGCAAGAGCTACCAGGCCATGTGGTTCCAGGAACCCGTGGCCACCGGCAGTGCCGCAGCCTCTACAGCCAGCCACACGCTGACCAAGGGCGGCTACTACACGCTGGCCGGTGAAAGCCTGCGCCGAGCCTTTTTGGCATCGCCCATGGAGTTTTCGCGCGTAACCAGCGGCTTCAAGATGCGCTTTCACCCCATTTTGCAAACCTGGCGTGCCCACTTGGGCGTGGACTACGCAGCCCCCACCGGCACGGCAGTGCGCAGCGTGGGCGATGGCGTGGTGGAGTTTGCCGGCGTGCAAAACGGTTTTGGCAACGTCGTGATGGTCAAACACCGCAACAACAACGTCACCGTCTATGCCCATCTGAGCCGCATCAACGTGCGTGGCGGACAAAGCATCAGCCAGGGTCAAAACGTAGGCGCTGTAGGCCAGACCGGTTGGGCCACCGGGCCACATTTGCATTTCGAGTTCCGTGTGGGCGGCGCCCACCGCGACCCGCTAACGATTGCCAAGCAGAGCGAATCGGTGCCGGTTGCCGCCACTGCGCGCGCTGCCTTCAACCAGGCTGCTGACCAGGTGCGCACGCAATTGCTGGCTGCCGCACAGATGCTGCCCGGTAGCGCACAGTAAACCGCTGCGGGCAAGGTCTTGTCCGGCTTGTACATTGGCCTCATGTCGGGTACCTCGCTCGACGGGGTCGATGCGGTGTTGGCGGACTTCGACAGCCCCACGCCCACGGTCCTAGGGCATAGCAGCGCACCTTTGCCAGCCCCGTTGCGTGCAGAGTTGCTGGCCCTCAACACCCCAACCGACAACGAACTGCACCGCGCTGCGCTGGCCGCCAATGGATTAGCGCGGTTGTATGCCAGTCAAGTCAAGATGCTCTTGCAGCAGTGTGGCGTTGTGGCCACCGCCGTGCGGGCGATTGGCGCCCATGGCCAGACCGTACGCCACCGCCCGCAGGAGTTTGACGGCACGGGTTACACGCTGCAACTCAACAACCCGTCCTTGCTGACTGAGCTGTGCGGCATTGAAGTAATCGCTGACTTTCGCAGCCGCGATGTGGCCGCAGGCGGCCAAGGTGCGCCCCTGGTGCCGCCTTTTCACCAGGCCTACTTTGGCAGGGCAGACCAGGCGCTGGCTGTGCTGAACATCGGCGGCATTTCCAATCTCACTGTGCTCGACCCGGCGGCGGCCGATCTGAGCGGTTTTGACAGCGGCCCCGGCAACGCCCTGATGGACGCCTGGTGCCACAGCCACACGGGCCAAGCGTATGACGATGCGGGCCAGTGGGCGGCCCAGGGGCACGTGCATGCAGGCTTACTGACTTGCTTGCTGGATGAACCCTTCTTCGCCAAACGCCCGCCCAAAAGCACTGGCAGGGATTTGTTCAATGGCCAGTGGCTTTCCGCCAAGCTGGCGGGCTTTGGCACGCTGGCGCCCCAGGACGTGCAAGCCACCCTGACCGAGCTCACAGCCCTGTCTAGCGCCCGCAGCCTGCTGGATGTTTCAAAGCATTGCACTCGTTTGATTGTGTGTGGCGGCGGCGCGCTCAATACGTACTTGATGCAGCGGCTGCAAGCAGCTTTGCCGCTCTGCCGCGTCGTATCGTCCACTGAACATGGTTTGCCGCCATTGCAGGTCGAAGCCACAGCATTTGCCTGGCTGGCACGCCAGACGGTGCTGGGAAAAACTTCCAGCCTGAAAAGCGTTACGGGCGCCCAAGGCGCCCGCATACTCGGTGCAATTTACCGTGTTTGACTATGAGAACGACGAACCACAACCGCAGGTCGTGGTGGCATTCGGGTTCTTGATCACAAACTGGGCGCCCTGCAAGTCTTCCTTGTAGTCGATTTCTGCACCCACCAGATACTGGTAGCTCATAGCGTCGATCAACAACGACACGCCATTCTTGCTCATGATCGTGTCGTCTTCGTTGGTGATTTCGTCAAAGGTAAACCCGTACTGAAAGCCCGAGCACCCGCCACCCTGCACAAACACGCGCAGTTTGAGCTCGGGGTTGCCTTCTTCGGCAATCAGGTCGGCCACTTTGGCGGCCGCACTGTCGGTAAACAGGATGGGCGCGGGCATTTCGGTTTGAATGGTTTCGGCTACGGCACTCATGGGTGGACTCCGGTGGTATCAGATATTGGCAGAATACTACACCAATTTGCTCGGGAATTCTTCTACTGGTTATTTGCCGCCAATTTCAGTGTGGGCTTTTCGCCCTCGGCCAGGATCGGGCGCAACTGACCGGTAATCAGCGCCCCTTGGTGCATTTCCAGGGCCGCGTACTCGACGTCTCCCTCAATACGGGCCTTGGGCTGCAATTCCAGCATCTTGCGCGCATGGATGGGGCCCTTCACCGTGCCATTCACAATGATGTGGTCCGCCGTGATTTCACCAGTGATGCTGGCAATCTCTGAGATCACCAGAATGCTGGCTACGTCTTCGGCCGCCAGGATATTGCCAACGACGACACCGTCCACCCGCAGACCATCGGTAAAGCTGATGTTGCCTTCAATCTGGCTGCCTTCGGCAATCAGGCTTTTGATGGGAGGTTGTTTCTTCTTGTTGAACATAACGCGCCTCGTTGAAATATTACAACTTGATGGATTGGGTGGCCTTGACCACGGTGCCATCCATCACCTTGGCAGTGACCCCTTTGACGACCGCCTGTGCCGGCAACTCAAACTCACCCTCAATGCGGCCATACTGCCGGACTCTGACCGCCACCGACTCGCCAGGAAGGCTCGCAACCCAGGGCTTGCCATTGACAAATCCGGTGAAAGTCACTTCCAGTCGGCCATTGAACTCAGCCAGGTTTTTGCCAGACTGGATCACCAGAACCTGCCATTTTAACTTGGTGCTACCTTGCAATTCGGCCTGCAGACTGCGAATGGCCATTCCTTCGCCACCCGCAGCGGGAATCAGTTTTTCGAAAAAGCCGAGGTCGTCCCTTAAGGTCCGGTTTTCCATCTCCATCTGTTTAAGCTGCGCCAACACGCGCTCATGCGAGGTCTTTTCGGCGGTTACCAGGGTGCCTGCTGTATTGGCAATCGACTGCGCCTGGTCTCTATCACTCTTGACAGTCGCCAACTCTGCCTGTGCAGTGGCCAGATCCGCGCGCAGGCGGACCAGTTCCTCCCGGGATCCTTTTTCCAGCCCGGCAATGTCTTTGCCAAACTCGAAAGCCCACAGGCCAATGGCTGCGCAAAAGCCCAGCACGATGGCCAGCACCGCCCATCGGAACGGCCAAGGTAACGCACTGCGCACAGCCATACGAGGGGCACTGATGGTGAGGCGGCGGCGGAGAAGTCGAAATCGCATGGTGCGCGAGTCTAGCAGCCCCATGTAAAACGGCCGCGAGGGTTTGCACCCTGGCGACCGTTGTATTTGCAACCGAATGTTGCGCGCTGGATTAACGCTTGGAGAACTGCTTACGACGGCGAGCGCCGTGGAAGCCGACCTTCTTACGCTCCACTTCGCGCGCGTCACGCGTCACGAAACCGGCCTGGCTCAAGGCGGGCTTGAGCGTTGCGTCGTAGTCGATCAGTGCACGGGTAATACCGTGGCGCACTGCACCAGCCTGGCCCGACTCACCGCCACCGGCCACATTGACCATGACGTCAAAGGTTTCGGCGTGGTTGGTCAGCAGCAGGGGCTGCTTGCAGATCATGATGGATGTTGCACGACCAAAGAAGTTGTCGATGGCTTTGCCATTGACAACGATTTGGCCGGAGCCCTTTTTCAGAAACACGCGGGCGACGCTGGATTTGCGACGGCCGGTGCCATTGTTCCATTCACCGATCATTTGGCGGCCTCTCTTTTCACTGCATTGGTAGAAATACCAGGAATGTCCAGAACCTTGGGCTGCTGGGCAGTGTGGGGGTGCTCGGCACCGCCATACACCTTGAGCTTCTTGATCATGGCGTAGCCCAGAGGACCTTTTGGCAACATGCCCTTGACGGCTTTTTCCAAAGCGCGGCCAGGAAACTTGTTTTGCATGTCACGGAAGTTGGTGCTGGAGATACCGCCGGGGTAACCCGAATGGCGGTAATACACTTTGTCAATCGACTTGGCGCCGGTGACGCGCAGCTGGGCTGCATTGGTGACGATGATGAAATCGCCGGTATCGACGTGAGGCGTGTAAATGGCCTTGTGTTTGCCGCGCAAACGGAGAGCAACTTCGCTGGCTACTCGTCCGAGGAC
>CAINUX010000220.1 GCA_903853895.1 uncultured beta proteobacterium
CAGCATGGCGGTGACAAAGGCCACAAAGCCGCCGACCGAGGTATCACTGGTGGCACTCTGTACCAATGCCACCGAGATGACGGCCGACAACGCCATGGCGGCCAGCATCTGGGTCATGGGGGTCATGGCGGCGCCTGCCACTGTGGATTTCATGGCCAGGTGGCGCAGGGAGTCGCCCAAGTGCTCGAAACGTGCGGCCTGGGTCTGCTGGGCCGCGTACAGGCGAATGTCGCGGTGCGCGAGCACGTTTTCCTCGACCACATAGGCCAGGCTGTCGGTTGCGTCCTGGTTGGCCTTGGTCAGCTTGTGCAGCCGGGCGGTCAACACGCGCATGACCCAGGCTACGGCCGGAAACACCGCGATCACGATCAGCGTCAGCTTCCAGTTCAAATAGAAAAGGTAGCCGGTCAGCGCCGCCAGCGTCAGCGCATTGCGGGTCAGACTGAGCAGCGAGTTGACCAGCATGGACGCGCCGTTTTGCGTCTCGTACACGATGGAGTTGGACAGCGCGCTGGAGGTCTGGTTGGCAAACAGCTGCATGTGGGCCACCAGCAGCTGGTTGAACATGGCCCGGCGCATGGCCATCAGCCCCTGGTTGGTGATGCGGGACAGGCCGATTTGCGCGACGTAGCCAGCCAGCCCGCGCACGCCAAACACGGTCAACAGCACCACGGGCACGGTCCAGAGTTCCAGTACGTGTTTTTGAAAACCCAGGTCCAGCAGCAGTTTGAACAGTTCGGGAATCATTGGCTCGGTCGCTGCGCCCACAATGGCCGCGAGGACCACCATCAGCCAGGTGCCCGGATACGCCCCGAAATAGGGCCACAGCGGGCGCATGCGCGCGAACAGACTGCCGCGTGGCGTCATACAAGGACCTCGGACTGCGTAGTGCGCGGTGGCAACGGCGCCTGTTGCTGCGCCGCGGCCATGCTGCGGGTTCCCAGCGCCATCAGTAGTCCCAGGGCGACACAGAAGAAATCACCCATTAGATCGTCGTACAGTGCGGAGTTGAACAGACAGGCTACCGCGGTGGCCGCCACCACGGCCAGCGTGGCACGCTGAACGTTCGTCGGGAAGCGAAGCGCGTCGCGCGCCATGCAGGCCAGGGCTGCCAGCATCAGCAAGCTTCCGCCTACGCCCAGTTCGACACCCCATAGCAGGTATTCCTGGTGCGGATTGCTGTGGTTGCCCTCACCGAAAACCTTGGTGGCTGCGCTGCCTTCGAGCCGCTTGACGGCCGGTGTCCAGGCGCCGACCCCGTGGCCCAGCAGCGGCTTCTCTTGCATCGCCTGCAGGGAGCGGCGCCAGGCGTTGAGCCGCCAGCCGGATGAGCTTTCCATCTGCACGGTTTGGCCTGAGGCATATTCCTGGCTTTCGCGCAGGATCTTGGTGACCCGTTCCTGCACTTGTGCAGATCCCAGTGACAGACCCAATAGCAGCACGACCGGTGTGATCACCAGGGTGGCCAGCCGCAGGCGGGGCGGCATGGTCCACATGGCGGCCAGTGCCAACGCGGTCAGGGCGACCGCATAGCCGCTGCGTCCCTCCAGCAGCAGCAGCGTGTTGGCCAGGGCCAGGGCCGCCAGAACGATGCCCAGCCACTGGGGCCATAGCTTGTCCGACCGCAAATACCAGAACACACTGGCGGTGGTGGCGAACATGATGGACTGGTCTAGATACGTCGAAAAAACGACGTAGGGTGTGGGGGCGTTGGCATGCCACGGCACGGCAATACCGATGAACATAAGCCAGGAACTCAACAATAAAAAGGCCTGACCATAGGCAAAGAAGGTGATGGCCATGCGGGCCTCTGCCACGCTGCGAATCAGGCTCACCAGCAGCACGACCTCCAGCAGCTTGGCGTGCTTGATGAACGACTCCAGCGCCGAAGGCAGGTCGGCGCTGGTCCACCACAGGCTGCAGGCCGAGAAAAGCAGCAGCATCGCCAGCGCCCATGGAGTCCACAACTGCCTGATCTGCGGGTCCGTGCGGCGCCCGGCCACATGACCCAGCAGAACCACCAGCGCCGTCACAAACACCAGCACCTTGGCCAGGCTGATCCATGCCATCGGAAGGCTCACCGAAAGTGCGGCCAGACAGACCAGCCCCAGGCGAAAACTCCACACCGCTGGTTTGGCTTCAGGCATCGGGTGGGGGTGTGGTCGGGGCCTGCCAGGCACTGCCCTTTTGCAGTTCGATGGCCTTGACGTAGCGGTAGAACGTGCCTTCAAAGTTGCCAAGGGCAATGACAAAGCCGGCCCAGCCGTCCAGAAACCCCC
>CAINUX010000221.1 GCA_903853895.1 uncultured beta proteobacterium
CATGTGAGCGCTCTATTTACCTCAGCCCGCGCCGCCTCTTCAGAGGCGGCTTCTGGGCAGCATTATCCGCAGGGAACGCTCTACGTCGTCGCCACGCCCATCGGCAACCTGGCCGACATCAGCCTGCGGGCCCTGCACGTCCTAGGCTTGGTCGACGCCATCGCGTGTGAAGACACGCGCCACACCCAGTCGCTGTTGCGCGCGTACGGCATCGACAAGACTGCCGGGCAACTGATCGCCGTGCACCAGCACAATGAGACGCAAGCCGCGCAAACCGTGCTGGACCATCTGCGCCAGGGCCAACGCGTGGCCTATGTCAGCGATGCCGGCACGCCCGGCATCAGCGACCCCGGCGCGCGGCTGGTGGCCGCAGTGCGCGCGCAGAACCTGCGAACCATTCCCCTGCCAGGTGCGAGCAGCATTACCACTTTGGTCTCGGTCGCCGGTCTGGTCGCCGACGAACCCAGCGGGTTTGTTTTCGTCGGCTTCCTGCCGTCCAAAGCAGGCGAACGAGAGCGCGCAGTGCTGGCACTGGCTACTCAGGAGCGCGCGGTGCTGCTGCTGGAGGCACCCCACCGCATCGAGGCCCTGGCGCTGGCGCTCGCCACGCTGGGCCTGCGCCAAGTGACGATTGGCCGTGAGCTGACCAAACAATTCGAGGAAATTGCCACGGTCGCCGCACAGGAGTTACCAGCTTGGCTGGCACACGATGCGAATCGCCTACGTGGCGAATTTGCCCTGGTGTTGCACGCCATACCAGCGGCCACCGAGGTGGCGCAGGACACGCGGGTTTTGAAACTACTGCTGGAGCATTTGCCGCTGAAAACTGCGGTCAAACTAGCGGCAGACATTACGGGCGAGCCGCGCAATGGGCTCTACCAGGCCGCACTGGCCCTCAAATCAGGCAGTACCGATCACGACTCAGACGCAGCGGACTCACCTTCATAGCCCTGAACACAGGTGCGCAACACTGCCTTGATGGCCGATAGGTCGTCCGCCTGGACGCCTTGGCGCAAGGCTTGCAGTTGCAGGTCGAGCGCCGGCCACTCCAAGTAGTGCTCATGGGCCTTCATGATGCGGGGGTGGGCGGTGGAGGTCGGGTTGTCGCCAATCAACAGTTCTTCATACAATTTTTCGCCTGGCCGCAGGCCGGTGAT
Source organism: uncultured beta proteobacterium (assembly GCA_903853895.1). GTDB lineage: Bacteria > Pseudomonadota > Gammaproteobacteria > Burkholderiales > Burkholderiaceae_C > Allorhodoferax. The sequence goes on from CAINUX010000221.1 coordinate 1,158, forward strand.
GGCAATGCTGATGTCGCCATGGGGCGTGGCTTCATCGCGCACCGTCATGCCGGACAGCTCCACCATGCGCCGGGCCAGATCGACGATTCGGACCGGTTCGCCCATATCCAGCACAAACACCTCACCGCCGCGGGCCATGGCACCCGCCTGCAACACCAGCTGGGCGGCCTCGGGGATGGTCATGAAATAGCGGGTGACATCGGCGTGGGTCACGGTCAACGGGCCCCCGGCCGCCAGCTGGCGCCGAAACAGCGGCACCACGCTCCCGCTGGAACCCAGCACATTGCCAAAGCGGACCATGCTGAAGCAGGTCGTCGTGCCATGCGGGGATGCCTGTGCGGCCATCGCCTGCAACACCAGTTCCGCCATGCGTTTGCTGGCGCCCATGATATTGGTTGGCCGGACGGCCTTGTCGGTGGAGACCAGCACAAAACTGGCAACCCCACTGGCTATTGCGGCCTGCGCCATGTTCAACGTGCCAAACACATTGTTGTCGATGCCCACCGCCGGGTTGGCCTCCACAATCGGAACATGTTTGTAGGCCGCGGCATGGTAAACCGTATGGGGGCGGTAGGCTTGGCATACCTCATGCAGCCGCTGCACATTGGCCACACTGCCCAGCAGCGGCACCAGCTCCACAACCAGCCCTAGGGAAGCGCATGACGCCTCCAGCTCCTGGTGGATGGTGTAGAGGTTGAATTCGCTGTGATCGAACAGCAA
>CAINUX010000222.1 GCA_903853895.1 uncultured beta proteobacterium
GCCGGCCAGCAATTTCAGTCTTGCGAGGTGTAATTCGGCCCAGAATTGCGTCGAAAAATCGGTTCACCACACCACACGGTGACAATTTAACCATGCGTACCTCGCCCGATAGGGCGCTATATGAACAGCACGTTTACCCCACCGCCGGATGCCAATATCGGCGTTAACACCGGTGACAAAGCCCTCAAACATCTACCGATGTCCCGCGCTGCTTCCTGACTTCCACCCCCATAATTCCACAACAATGACCACAATTCCACCGCATGACACGCCGCCCACCCCCGCCGGAGCCGAGCCGCGTCAGGAATCCCTGATCGAATACCCGTCCCAGTTTCCCATCAAGGTCATGGGCACCAAGACGGAAGGCCTGGTAGCAGCCATCACCCACATTGCGCACCAGTTTGACCCGGCCTTCGACGCCCGCACCATCGAACTGCGTGAAAGCAAGGGTGGCAAGTACCTGGGTATCACCATCACCGTGACAGCCACCAGCCGCGAGCAGCTCGACGAGCTGTACCGCACGCTGTCTACACACCCCATGGTGAAGGTAGTGCTGTGAGTCTGTTTGCCCCTGCATGTCGACGCGCTGAGCCATGCCCATAACCATCCGCCACTTGGGCCGTGTGGACTATGAGCCCACCTACGCCGCCATGCAAGAGTTCACAAGCCAAAGAGGCCTGCAGCCCTCGCCAAATGAGGCTGATCAGCTATGGATGTGTGAGCATCCTCCGGTCTTCACGCAGGGCTTGGCTGGCAAGGCCGAGCACATTTTCCTGCCCGGAGACATCCCCGTGATCCAGACCAACCGGGGGGGGCAAGTCACCTACCATGGCCCCGGACAGGTCGTGGGCTATCCGCTGATCGACCTCAAGCGCGCCGGCTACTTCGTCAAGGAATATGTCTACCGCATCGAAGAGGCGGTGATCCGCACCCTGCTGCATTTTGGCGTGACCGGCCACCGCGTGGCGGGTGCGCCGGGGATCTATGTGCGGCTGGACGATCCGACGGGCCACACGCCGCTGCCGCAAAGGCCCCGCAAAATGGGGTCGGATCCGGCTGCGCAGCAGCACGGCTCTGACCCCATTTTGTCCGCACCAGTCCCAGACTTCACAGGCCTAGGCAAGATAGGCGCGCTGGGCATCAAGGTCAGCCGCAACTGCACCTACCATGGCGTATCGCTGAATGTGACGATGGACCTGGAGCCCTTCTCCCGCATCAACCCGTGTGGGTATTCGGGCCTGCAAACGGTGGACCTTTCTACAATCGGGGTATCCGTTGGCTGGCTTGAGGCCGCCGACGTTCTGAGCCAAAAGCTCGCAACCTACCTGGCGCCTTGACGCCGCACTGCGCCCCTAGGGCACCTGCACACCATGAGCCACACCGCTACGCCCTCTTCCGCTCCTTCCCCCGCCCCTGCAAACGCTGTCGATGTGACGGCCAACACTGGCGCCAACCCCACGGTGCGGGAAGCCCAGTCGCAGGCGGACTACAACCCGCTGGCCAAGCAAAAGGCCGCCGCCAAGCTGTCGCGCATTCCTGTCAAAGTGGTGCAGGGCGAGGTGCTGAAGAAGCCGGACTGGATCCGCGTCAAGGCAGGCTCGCCCACCACGCGCTTCTATGAAATCAAGGACGTGCTGCGCGCCAACAAGCTGGTCACGGTGTGCGAGGAAGCCAGTTGCCCGAATATCGGCGAATGCTTTGGCAAGGGCACGGCCACCTTCATGATCATGGGCGACAAGTGCACGCGGCGCTGCCCGTTCTGCGACGTGGGCCATGGCCGCCCTGACCCGCTGGACGCCAACGAACCCGAGAACCTGGCCAAGACCGTTGCCGCGCTGAAGCTCAAATACGTGGTCATCACCAGCGTTGACCGTGACGACCTGCGCGACGGTGGCGCCCAGCATTTCGCCGATTGCATCACCCGCATCCGCGAACTCTCACC
>CAINUX010000223.1 GCA_903853895.1 uncultured beta proteobacterium
CGGGTCATTTGATGTTGCTTCCGCTGGAGGGCATCAGCCTGGATGCGGTCGCCCAGTGCTGTCGGCTACGCCGCCCGGAACAAGTCTGGCACGAGGCAGAACTCAAACGTCTGCACGCCGCCTGCACCGGCAACCCCTTCGTGCTCAACGAGCTGCTCCTGGCGCTGCCCGAAACACCGGCGGAACACGGCGACGCACAGACATTGCGACTGCCGCGCAGCGTGCGCGAACTGCTGCAACGGCGGTTGCGCTTGCTGCCAGGCGCGGCTCGTGCGCTGGTCGAGGCAGCATCCGTGGCCGTGCGCCCATTGCCGCTCAATGTGCTGGTCCAGCTCGCCGACGGCGCGACCGAGTGGTCCGGCGCCACGCTGCTGGATGCGGTGCAAACCGCGTTGAGCGCAGAAATGCTGCGGGAAGAGCGCGACGGATTGCAGTGCCGCCATGACCTGGTGCGCCAAGCCGTGGAGGCCAGCTTGACCGTGGCGGCACGACAGGCCTTGCATAGACGCGCTGCGCTGGCGCTGGGTGGGCGGCCCGAGGGCAATGCCGAACCACTGGCGGTGGCCGCGCATTGGAGCGCGGCACAGGAACCTCAAACGGCACTGGCCTGGATGCAACGGGGCGCGGTGCAACTCAAGATGCGGGGGCGCTTTGACGAGGCGCGCGCGCTGTGGGGCCGGGTCGCCGAAGAATCACTGGACGCCACGCAGGCGCTGCAGGCGCGCCTGGCATTGGCCGAGTGCGAACTCCTGACCGACCTGGCGCGTGGCCGCGCGGCACTGCTGGATGTGCTGGCGCAGGTGTCCGCCGTGGCCGAGCCCGCCCAGCGGGACCAGATCGAAGGGCAAACGCTGTCTGGCCTGGTGGACAACGCCGTGTTCTCGGGCGATCTGGCCGCCGCACGCAGCGCGGCCGAGCGATTGCGCCCCTTGCTGGCGCGCCTGCGCGTGGATGATCGCTTGCACGCGTGTGAGGTATTGATCGAGCTCGCCATGCGCGAACCCGACATTGCAGCGGCCTGGGCCCTGCTTGAGAAGCTGCAGCGCCTGGCGCCGGCGCGCCCCTCGACGCTAAGCTTTGCGGCACAAATCCACTGGTTTGCGGGTGACGCCCGGGCCGCCCGGGATGCGTTCGAAGCGCTGCTGTCCGCCCACCCGGACTACTGCAGTGGCCTGACGATAGAGAACGATCTGGCTGTGATGCTGCACGCGCTGGGTCAATTGCCACGCGCCGAGCACATGGCACGGCGCAGCCTGGCCAGTTGGGCGGGTGTGGTGCATACCGAAACGCTGTCCTGGCTGGTTCTGGGAACTGTGCTGACCAGCGCCGGGCGCCACGACGAGGCGATGGCCGCGTTCGACAGCGCCTTGCAGCTGGGCCGTGCTCAGGCGTCCGCATTGTTTGAAGTGGAGGCGCTGGTGCGCCGCGCGCGTCTGCATACCCAATGCGAGCGCTGGGCACAGGCTAGCCATGATCTGGACGCAGCAGAGCCACTGCTGCGGGGCAGCACCGACCCGCTTCGGGTGTCCCAGTACGCTTGGTTGCGTGTGCGCAGCCAGGTTGCGCTGGGCGAGCCTGTGGACCGCGGCCTCCTCAAGCAACTGGGCATCCTCGCCCAACGCAGCACACACCCGCTCGTACACCTGCGCATGGCCAGCATCGAGGCAGAAATCGCATTACTGGATGGCGATCGACCGGCAGCAGAGCAGGCCGCCCAACGCCAAGCCCAGATCGCGTACGACGCGGGCATGATGGAACTATTTGCCGACGCCCTGCTGTTGCAAGCACGTGCCTGCACCGAGCCCGCCCGTGCTCAAGCACTGCTGCGCGAGGCGCACACACTAGCCAGTACGCAAGGCTTCGGTGACTTGGCAACACAGGCACACAAGGGACTGACCGTGACCACTCGCAGCCCGCAGGCTTAACTGCGGTGGCGAAGAAATCGTCCTCGATGTCCGGCAAAACCACCACGAATTCATCGCCGGCCAGCCGTCCAACCGCTCGTATCAGCAAACCTTTTTACCCATGATGGCGGTGCGTTCAGGCTCCACACCCTTCGCAAAGGCCTGGTTGACATAGCGGTATTCCTTTTCCATCGACTGCAACGCTTCCAGCTCCTGCGCAAGCCCGGCCTTGGTGGTGCGTTTGATCATGATTCCATCCGGAGAAATTGGCTTCTGGCCCTCGTAGGGTGGTCGTTTATAGCTATAAATATGATAGTGATGTGGTGGTTTACGTTTGTTGCGTGCTTGGTGGCTGAGTGCGGGGCGGAAGGAGTCGCACACGAGCGGCCGCGCTGATGCAGTTCAAATAGAAGCTGTAGGTGGCCAATCCGAGGCCGTTCCATTGCCAGA
>CAINUX010000224.1 GCA_903853895.1 uncultured beta proteobacterium
GCGAATCCCATCAGGGACCGTGATCACAAGGTCACAGTAAGTCCGAATGTACGGGTGCAATCGACACAGTCTTACCAGAATGAATTGAGAGCTTGGCAAACCGGGAGCGTCCATGTACCTTCTCTGGCCCACGCTCGCGGGAGGTGGTTTTGGGTTCTCTTCCGGTACTGCGTCAACACGGTTGCTGGGGCGCCTGCTCTGCGGCAACCACGAATGGGCCCGACGAAGGGACACCCGGCCCACCGGCCTGGCGGCGCGTGGTGTTGAGCGCTACAAATTTCATAGCTACTGATGCATATTCCACGTGGGCTGTCTGCCAGTTTTGCCAATCGTCTTTCTCGGGCGCCGCCCGCCGTGCGCCGTGGTTAGGCGCGGAGTGGCCCCATGAGCATTAGTCGGCGAAGAAATTCACCGGCAAGCCGGGCACGTCCACCCGCATGGAAAACACACAGCCCGAAGCGGGAAAGACTGTCAGCTCGGCGGCGTTGCGTTTCTGGCGCGACGAGGTCAGGTACAGCGTTTGCAGGTCGTCGCCGCCAAAGCAGGGCATGGTGGGGCAGGGCGCGGGTGTGGGGTAAACGGCGAGCGGGCGCCCGTCCGGTGCGAACTGGCAGACGCGTTGGCCCTCGTACATGGCCACGTAGTAATTGCCTTGCACATCCACTGCCGCGCCGTCCGGCCGTCCGCCATACGACCGCTGGTCCGGGGCGCCGTGGGGGTCCAGTTGCCAGCCGTCCGGTTTGGACGGGAATTGCTGGAACAGCCGGTGGGCGCTGAGGGTGTTGGCCTGCAGGTCAAAATCCCAGGCATGGAGCACGTGACTCGAGGTGTCTGCCCAAAAGGCGGTGTGGTTGTCGGGGCTCCAGGCCAGGCCGTTGCCGGTGAGCGCGCCGTCGGCGTGTTGTTGCACCACCGGAGCTCGGCCATTGCGGCAGTCGATCGAAAACAGGGCCGCCAAACGGCCCGTTTTGTGTTCGTCCACGGTGCCGACCCAGAAGCGCCCCAGCGCGTCGCATTTGCCGTCGTTGGCGCGCACGCCGGCTGGGTCATACGGCAGGGTGGCGATGTGCTCCAGCGCACCGCCCCAACTGCGGGCACGGAATACGCCATGGCGCATCGCAATCACCAGTCCGCCACTTGCCGCTGGGGCGATGCAGCCGGGTTCGCTGGGCATGTCCCAGGACTCGATGGTGCCGCTTTCCGCTCCCGTGCCGGTTCCCATCGGCATGCGCAGCACCTGCTTGCCGGCAATATCGACCCAGTACAGACTGCGTTCCGTGGGATGCCAGAACGGCGACTCACCCAGCTCAAAGCTTTGGGTGGTGACGGTTTGCCACGGCATCACGCACGCTCCACTTCAATGCGCATCGTGCACGAGAAGGTCTGGCCGGGCTGCAGGATGCAGACGCCAAGGTCCTGCGCAGCGTCACCGGTCTGCGCCATGCGGTTCATGGCATCGTTGACGTGGCTGACGGGTTCAATGGCAATGGTGTCGCGCTCTGGCGTGGTGTAGACCACCAGGCGGCTCAGGCCGGAGACCACGCGCATGCGCAGCAGGCTGTCGTGCAGCTGTACCACGCCGTTCCAGCCATCAAAGCAATGGTCCACTTCCAGTGTGGCGCAGTCGCCGTCCACGCCGGTGCTGCTACCGCGGTGCGTGGGCAGTTTGTCGCTCCCCATTTCCCAGCGGCCGGCGGCGTCGAAGTGCACGCGGGCGTCGGCGCGTTTGACAAAATAGGGGTGCCAGCCCAGACCCACCGGAGCGGAGATGGTGGATTGGTTGGTGATGGAGAGGCTCATTTCCAGCGCATGGTCTTCGAGCTTGAAGGCCTGCGAGGTATCGAAGTCAAATGGCCAGGCCGCGTCGGCCCTGTGCTCGTAGGACAGCAGCGCAAAGGCATCGCTCGCCTCCAGCACGGTCCAGGGCCGCTCCCAGCCCACGCCATGGATGGAATGGGGATCGGGCGCCCAGTTCTTGACCAGCGGGTGGTCGGTGCCCTGCCACTGCAGCGTGGCATTGCCCACGCGGTTGGAAAATGGAACCAGCGGGTAACTGGCCGACTGGCGCACCGAGTGCAGGTCAGATGCCTGCGTTGACCGCAGCACCGGTATGCCGTCCAGCCACAGGCCACTGATGCAGCCACCAAGTTCGGGTTTGATTTCGCACAGCAGCTCGGCAGAGCGCAGGGTGACGGGGGTTTGCATGGCGAACGGTCTCGGTGAAAGTGGATGTGCACACGTGCTGGAACTGGTCGTTCGGTCATGGTGCGCGGTGCGTGAAATTGTGCACCTTCAGCCGGACTTGCGCTGGGGAACGCCAACTATTTTCAGCACAAAGTTTCCACGGGGTTACGGTTGGGCGACCCCATGCAACTGCAGGGCAGCGCCCGTGTTGTCCCGGTAGTCGATGTCGACGATCTTGCCGGCAAACCGAAGGGTATAGGTGGTCACCACGCCATCGGTGAGCCACTGCGAGACCATGGACAGCGTGGACGCATCGGCCCAGCTCGCCCGGGCGGCCAACCGCGGGCCTGATGCGTCTGCGTTGGCGCGAAACACGCCATCCAGCCCGACAGGCCCCGCAAACCGTAAAGGCGTGGCAGTTGGGCTGGCAGCGGAAAACTGCATGTCGTATGTCGGCGTGGCGGTGTTCAGGTCCAGCACCAGGGTGTCCAGTCCCAGCGCGTTGCGGTCGAACCGGTAGGTGCGCCCGCTCACGGCGGTCGCTATCGCCGACAGTGGTTCGACGGGGGATGCCCTCTCGCTGGCGGCTTCCTGGACGCGGCGAACCAGATCCGCATGCGCACCGGGTGCGGCGGGCAAGGCCTTCTGCGACGTGCATGCGGCCTCCAGCAGATCAATCAGTGGGCCGAATCGGGGCGGTTTCTTCCCGGTCACCACCACGACCAGATCCAGCCGGGGGATGACCATGATCAACTGCTGGAGAAACCCCACCGCCATGTAGACGTCCTGCTGCGGCAGGGTCCACCAGCCATTGGCATAGCGGAACGTCGACGGGCTGCCCATGCGCATATCCACTGTGGCGTGGAATACTTTTTCGGTCCAGCGCGGCGGCAACAGCCGCTGGCCGTCCCATTGGCCATGGTGCAGGTACAGGTAACCGATCTTCGCCATGTCGCGCGGGTGCATGTAGAGACCGTAGCCGCCCACGGAGTGGCCTTGCGGGTCCTGGCGCCACAGGACGTCCGTGATGCCCAAGGGGCCGAAAAGGCGATCCCGGGCAAACTCCGCAGCAGACTTTCCCGTGGCGCGGGTTAGCACGCTGGATAGCAGCTGTGTGTTGCCACTGCTGTAGTTGAAGGCTGCCCCGGGGGCTTGCGCCATGGGCCGATCCAGCACAAACGCACTCCAGTGGGGGCTACGCCGCATCGCGCGCAGGGTTTCGGGCGCGCCGTCCAACGGTTCCTTCCAGTCCAGGCCGGAGGTCATATCCAGCAGATGGTCGATGGTGATGGTTTTCTTGCGGGGATCCTCTGGTGTGATTGGAAGGTCCGGAAAAAAATCCACTACGGGTTGGGCCACACCCTTTAACAGACCATCCTGAACCGCAATGCCGGTCAGCGTGCCGAGCACGCCTTTGGTGGCCGAATAGAGGTGGTGCTTGAGCCCTGCGTGGTAGGGCGCGTAGTAGGCATCGGCCACCACGGTGCCATGGCGTATGACCAGTAGGCTGTCCATACCGTTCTTGGCACCGAAGTCCACGAGGCGGCGCACGGCAAGGGACGCCATGCCCTGTTGCTCGGGCGTCGACTCCTGCCAACCGGCCGTGGGCCACGGGGCCGCGGGCGATTCAACGCGTTCGGCGCTCCAGGCAACGCCCGCACCGGCCATGATCACGCAGACCAGACCATGCATCAGGTGACGGCGAATGGGGGATGGCACGCGGTCAGTCTAGCATTGAGCATGCTTGGCCCGTCCATAGAAAAAGCCCGGAGGAACATCGGTTCCTCCGGGCTTTGGATGCCAGTCGCCTGCAGCGACTGGCCGGCGCACCGAGTGCGCTGGGGTCCGCTTAGCGGCTGTAGGCTGTCTCGCCGTGGGACGTGATGTCCAGGCCTTCGCGCTCGTCTTCTTCGCTGACACGCAGACCGATGGTCTTGTCCACGATGAAGTAGGCAATGATGGACACAATGCCAGACCACAGGACTGTCACACCAACCGCTTTGGCCTGAATCCACACTTGCGCGGCAATGGAGTAGTCAGCTGGCGTGACCATGGTGGCCGTGACCCAATCGCCCATCGCGCTGGGTCCACCCAGGGCCGGTGATGCAAAGACGCCGGTCAACAGGGCACCCAGAATACCGCAGACACCGTGTACGCCGAACACGTCGAGCGAGTCGTCCGCACCCAGCATTTTCTTCAGACCAGTCACGCCCCACAGACCAGCAAAACCTGCGAGCAGACCGATGATGAGACCACCGCCGATGCCGACGTTGCCGGCTGCTGGCGTGATGGCCACCAGACCTGCCACGGCGCCGGATGCAGCGCCCAGCATGGAGGCCTTGCCCTTGTGCATGGCTTCACCGATGGACCAGGTCAACACCGCGGCCGCTGTAGCGCCAAAGGTGTTGATGAAGGCCAGGGCTGCAAAGCCGTTGGCTTCCAGAGCGGAGCCGGCGTTGAAGCCGAACCAGCCCACCCACAGCAGGGCTGCACCCACCATCGTCAATGTCAGGCTGTGCGGAGCCATGGCTTCCTTGCCGTAGCCGACGCGCTTGCCGATGAAGTAGGCACCTACCAAGCCTGCAACGGCGGCATTGATGTGAACCACGGTACCGCCGGCGAAGTCCAGCGCGCCCCATTGCCACAGCATGCCGGCCTTGGATGTCATTTCCGCTGCAACTTCTGCGCTGGCGTAGGCGTCAGGTCCCATCCAGAACCAGACCATATGGGCCATCGGTGCGTAGCTGAAAGTGAACCACAGCACCATGAAGGCCAGCACGGCAGAGAACTTGATGCGTTCGGCAAACGAACCAACGATCAGCGTGCAGGTGATACCGGCGAACGTGGCCTGGAAGGCGGCAAACACGATCTCGGGAATGACCACACCCTTGCTGAAGGTCGCCGCATTGGCAAAGGTGCCCGCCGCGTTGTCCCAGATGCCCTTCATGAACAGGCGATCAAAGCCACCGATGAACTGGTTGCCTTCGGTGAACGCCAGGCTGTAACCGTAGATGAACCACAAGACGACGATCATTGAGAACGTGACCATAACCTGCATCAGCACGGACAGCATGTTTTTGCTGCGGACCAAACCGCCGTAGAACAAGGCCAGGCCCGGCACAGTCATCAAAATGACCAACAGGGTGGAGACCATCATCCAGGCGGTGTCGCCCTTGTTGGGCACGGGTGCCGGCGCGGCGGCGGGTGCTGCTGCAGCAGCAGCGGGCGCTGCGGCAGCGGCTGCTGGGGCAGCCACATCAGCCGGCTTGGCCTCTGCTGCAGGTGCTGTTACGGCGGGAGCCGATGCCGGTGCTGCGGCCTGGGCCATGGCAGCTGAGCCGGCTGTCAATAGACCCCAACCCAGCGCGAGGGATATGAGTAGTTTTTTCATGGTGTTTCCAATCACAGGGCTTCTTTGCCGGTTTCACCGGTGCGGATGCGAACAACCTGTTCGAGGTCGTAAACGAAGATCTTGCCGTCACCGATCTTGCCGGTGCGTGCGGCGCCTTCGATGGCCTCGATCACGCGCTCAACGAGCGCGTCGTCGATGGCGGCTTCGATCTTGACCTTGGGCAAGAAGTCGACCACGTACTCTGCACCACGGTACAGCTCGGTGTGGCCCTTTTGACGCCCAAAGCCTTTGACTTCGGTGACTGTGATGCCCTGTACGCCCATGCTGGACAAGGCTTCACGCACCTCGTCGAGCTTGAACGGTTTAATGATCGCCGTAACGAGTTTCATGTTTTTTCCTTCTGTGGTGTACGGAATCAGAACGCGAATTTCACGCCGACTGACAGACCGCTCTTGCCCAGGTTGTCAAACGTTCCAACTTTGTAGAAAGCGTCTTTGGCATCCGTGCTGTAGGCGGTGAGCGAACCCGTCAGGCCGCCACCAAAGTCTTTGCCCAAGGCCAGCGAAAAGTCGGTGTAATCACCTGCATTGCCAGCCTGGTTAGGGATGGTCTGGCGGCCAACGTGGGGCGTCAGGCTAAAGCCACTACCCAGGTCAAACGTAGCGGCCAGTTCCAGGTAGGAGGAGCCCGAGCTGTTGGGGTTGGCAATGAAGTTGCCGGTACTTTGGCTGTACTTGACCGTCGCGATGCCGTAGGTCAGCGCGCCGTAGACTTCGGTGGTGTTGGCGTTCACCAGCACCTTGTCAGCGGTATTGCCAGGGTACTGGTACGTGATCACACCAATGTCGAAGGCCAGGTCTGCAGAGATTGCGCCCTTGTAGCCGAGATACAGGTCGACTTCGGAGGTGCCGTCAGTAGCACCAACATAGTCTTTGATCCAGCTGACATTGGAAGCCCAGGCGCCAATATAGGCGCCGCTCGCGTGGGCGAAGTCCACGCCACCTTGCAGGGCTGGCTTGAAGGAGGTCTGCGAGACGCTGCGGAAGCGGTAGTCGCTGACCACGCCCACATTGAAGCTCAGAGTGGACTCTGGCGCGGCAGGGGCTGCAGGTGCAGCGGTTTGCGACATGGCGGCGGTGCCGACCAGTGCTGTGGCAAGAACGAGGATGGATTTGGTTTTAAAGTTCATGGAAGCTCCAGTGGGGGTTAGGGGTCGTAGCCACTAAGCAGGATGCATGCCATTTGTTTATCTGACGTTCGTTACACCTTTGTGTCCACCAATGGGCGCGCTTTACGTTATGCTAGCTGTACATATAAACAGCATAAACATCCAATGCGCACTGATTTAGGGCTGAGTCATCCCAGTGCGCACCAATTTGGGAGAGCATGAAATGGGCTTGTCTTTGGTGCAGAGTCGGGCGCTGCGTGGCCTGGATGCGGCGAAAGTCACGGTGGAAGTCCACCTGGCCAACGGCTTGCCCAGCTTCACAATGGTCGGTTTGGCCGATGTAGAGGTCAAGGAGGCCCGCGAGCGGGTGCGCTGCGCCATCCAGAACTCCGGACTCCAGTTTCCGCACAACCAGCGCATCACGGTGAACCTGGCCCCGGCCGATCTGCCCAAGGA
>CAINUX010000225.1 GCA_903853895.1 uncultured beta proteobacterium
CCCAAACTGCTGATTGCGGACGAACCTACCACCGCGCTGGACGTGACCATCCAGGCCCAAATTCTGGACCTGTTGCGCAGTCTGCAAAAGGACCGCGGTATGGCCCTGGTGCTGATCACCCACAACATGGGCGTGGTCAGTGAAATGGCGCAGCGCGTGGCCGTGATGTATGCCGGCCAGATCATGGAGCAACGTGGCTCCGACACCCTGTTCACCGCGCCCCAGCACCCCTACACCGAAGCCTTGATGGCCGCCCTGCCCGAGCGCAACGACGGCCATTCGCGGCTGGCCACCATCCCCGGCATGGTGCCGGGCCTGTATGACCGCCCAAAGGGCTGCCTGTTCTCGCCCCGTTGCAACTACGCCAACGATGGCCTGTGCCAGACCCGCCCTCCGCTGCGTGACTGGCAAGACGGCGCCGTGCGTTGCCACTTCCCCATGGGTGACCCCCATCGCAACACGCTCGCACCCAAGCATCCGGAGGTTGCGGCATGAGCACCGCATACAGTATCGAGCAGCCCCCCGCTTCGTCCAACACGCTCGACCTGCCGGTTGTCGTTGCCAAGGATCTGCGCCGCGTCTACCCCATTAGCAAAGGCTTGTTCCACAAGCCCGATCTGCTCCAAGCAGTAGGCGGCGTCTCGTTTACCGTGCACGCTGGCAAAACGCTGGCTGTCGTCGGTGAGTCCGGTTGTGGCAAGTCCACTCTGGCGCGCATGGTGACCCTGATTGAGGAACCAACCGGCGGCTCTCTGCAACTCGGCGGTGTGGACGTCGTGAGCGCCGGTACACATGACAAACATGCATTGCGCCAAAAAGTGCAACTGGTGTTTCAGAACCCCTACGGCTCGTTGAACCCGCGCAAGCGCATTGGCCAAATTCTGGAAGCGCCGTTGGAAATCAACACCAAGCTAAACGCTGCCGAGCGCGCCGAAAAGGCCCGCGCCATGCTCGCCATGGTGGGCCTGCGACCCGAGCACTATGACCGCTACCCCCATATGTTCTCGGGAGGCCAGCGCCAACGTATTGCCATTGCCAGGGCGCTCATGCTGAACCCGTCGCTGGTGGTGGCGGATGAACCGGTGTCGGCACTGGACGTGTCCATTCAAGCCCAGGTGTTGAACCTGCTGGCCGATTTGCAGCGCGATCTCGGCCTCGCCTATCTGTTCATCTCACACGACCTCGGCGTGGTGCGCCATATTGCGCACGATGTTCTGGTCATGTACCTGGGCCACACAGTCGAGCATGGCGAGAAGAATGCCATCTTCAACCGCCCCCTGCACCCGTACACACAGGCACTGCTCGGCTCCACACCCGGGCTGGCCGGCAGTGGTTCGGCGCACCAGCGCAGTGTGCTCAAGGGCGAGCTGCCATCGCCACTGAATCCCCCGGCAGGCTGCGTGTTTTCCACTCGCTGTCCGCATGCCACAGAGCAGTGTCGTCGCGAGCGCCCTTCGCTGCAAGAATTGCACGGCCGCGCCGTGGCCTGCTTCGAGGCACCACGCCTTGCGGCATCCGCCGCGAAGGCGTGACAACCCCAGTGAGAACCCCAATACAGACACCCGGTTAACTCGCGTAACATGGGTTTTTTTATTGGAGTTTTCCTGATGACGATTTCTCTTTCGCGTCGCAAACTGCGCCCCTCCAAAATGGCTGTGCTGTGCGCAGTGGCACTACCCGCCCTGTTGGCGTTGACGCCGGTTGCAGCCAAGACGTTGGTCTACTGTTCCGAGGGCAGCCCCGAGAACTTTTATCCAGGCATCAACACCACGGGCACATCGTTTGACGCCAACAGCCAGATTTATGGTCGCATCGTTGACTTCGAGCGTGGTGGCACCACCGTGGTCCCTGGCCTGGCTGAAAAATGGACCGTGTCAAAAGACGGCCTCGAATACACCTTCTTCCTGCGAAAGGGCGTCAAGTGGCACTCCAACAAAAACTTCAAGCCCTCGCGTGACTTCAACGCCGATGACTTCATGTTCGCGATCGAGCGCCAGTGGAAAGAAGCCGACCCCTATTTCAAGGTCACCAGCTCCAACCACTCCTACTTCAACGACATGGGCATGCCCAAGCTGCTGAAGTCAGTGGACAAGGTCGACGAGTACACCGTCAAGATCACGCTGAACAAGCCAGAAGCACCGTTCCTGTCCAATCTGGCCATGGAATACGCGGGCATCCAGTCCAAGGAATACGCCATTGCCATGCTCAAGGCCGGCACACCCGAGAAGATTGATCAGGAGCCACTCGGCACCGGCCCCTTCATGCTGGTGCAGTACCAGAAGGACGCCATCATCCGCTACAAGGCTTTCCCTGAGTACTGGGGTGGCAAGGCAAAAATTGACGACCTGATTTTCTCCATCACGCCTGACGCGTCGGTGCGCTGGGCAAAGCTGCAAAAGGGCGAGTGCCATGCCATGCCCTACCCCAACCCGGCCGACCTGGACGCCATCCGCAAAGACGCCAATGTGCAGGTTCTGGAGCAGCCTGGGCTGAATGTGGGCTATCTGGCCTACAACACCACGAAGAAGCCGTTTGACGACGTGCGGGTGCGCAAAGCCCTGAACATGGCCATCGACAAAAAAGCCATTGTGGCTGCGGTCTACCTGAGCACGGGCATCCCGGCCACCAACCCGATCCCGCCTACCCAATGGTCTTACAACAAGGCCATCAAGGACGACGCCTTTGACCCGGCGGCCGCCAAGAAGGCCCTTGCCGCTGCCGGCTACCCCAACGGTTTCACCACCGACCTGTGGGCCATGCCGGTGCAGCGCCCCTACAACCCCAATGCCAAGCGCATTGCCGAACTGATGCAGGCTGATCTGGCCAAGATTGGCGTCAAGGCCGAGATCAAAAGCTTTGAGTGGGGCGAGTACCGCAAGCGCATGCAAGCGGGCGAACACCAGATGGGTATGCTGGGCTGGACCGGAGACAACGGAGACCCGGATAATTTCCTGAACACCTTGCTGGGCTGCGATTCGGCCAAGACCAATGGCTCCAACGTCGCCAAGTTCTGCTACCAGCCATTTGAAGAGCTCGTGCAAAAAGCCAAGGTGGTGTCCAACCCGGCAGAGCGCACCAAGCTCTACGAAAAAGCCCAGGTCATCTTCAAGGAACAAGCACCATGGTTCACCATTGCCCACGCCGTGCAGCTGATGCCAGTGCGCAAGGAAGTGGTTGATTTCAAACTCAGCCCGTTTGGCCGCCACACTTTCTATGGCGTGGACATGAAGTAACGGGTTTCAAGCCCTGCACAGAAACGGACTTGCGCAAGCGGGTCCGTTTTTTTGCTATCTGGCCGGTGTACTGGACAAGGGCTTTAAAAATGTCCCCGGCTGTGGTGCACGTTTGGCCACCATGCCCCAGACCACCAGTGCCAACAGCACTAGGGCGATGGCAGCTGACCAGCCGATGATTCTGCCCAGCTTCTTCTCTTCAGCTTCCTTGTGTTGGATCTGGTCCAGAGTTTCCCGCACATTTTGCAGTGCGACTTTCTGTGCCACCCGCTGATTGCGTGCCTTGCGTTCCCCTTTTCCATCGTTTGCAAACAGTCCGAACACATTTCCAAAGGGGTCCAATACTTCTGCCGTCCTGGGGTTCGCGTCCACCATTGGCAGGTTTTGCGCGTCGCCTTGACCCATCGCACACAAGCGTTGGTATTCCCCTGCGAGGTCGTCCACGCCCCAATACACAGCGGTACCAGGCTGGCTGGACAAGTCACCAAGGCTCAAGGTGAGCAAACAACCACCCACGACAAATGTCACGCCGAGTTCGTCGACGTAGCTGGGGTCACATTCCAGCGCCTGGCAATACCATTGCCGCGCAATGTCAAGGTTGGTCACGCATACACGAACCGCGCGTGGGCTTTCAATCATGTGCCATCCTTCTCGCGAGTTGCACCAAGCCAGGAGATTAACCGTAAGCTGCTATGCCAGCAACACAACCAACTCCGTCAAACTGCCAACACTGTGGTGCGGCTGCTCCGCATGACGCCACACATGCTGTTCGCGGTTCACCCACACCGTCTGCATCCCGGCACCCAGGGCTCCAAGTACGTCCAAGGCGGCATCATCACCGACGTGCAACACTTCGGCAGCGCTTACGCCGGCCTTGCCTGCCGCCGCATGGAAGATGCGTGCGTCCGGCTTGGCCGCACCAAACTCGCTGGCGCTGACGCTGTCGACAAAGAACTGCCCCAGCCCAACCCGTCCGACATGGGCATTGCCATTGGATACCGCGACGATGGGAAAGCGTGCTGACAACGCCGCCAATGCCGGCAGCACGTCGTCAAAAAGCTCTACCCGCATACGTTCGGCGAAGAACACCTCGAAGGCAGGTTCTGCCAGCGACGTGTCTTCATCGGATCGGTGCAGGGCCGTGCGAATCGATTCGCGGCGAATGGCGCTCAGGTCATGGCACATCTCGGGGCGCGTCTGGACGACATGTTCGCGCACCGCCAGGCGTGCCTTTGAGTCCGCAAACACCGCCGCCGCGCCGGGCGCACGGTGCGCCAACCAATCGGCCAGTGCTTGCTCCGCCCGCTGAATGGTGGGCCAGATGGGCCACAACGTGTCGTCCAGGTCGAGCGTGATGGCCTTGATGCGCGCAATGTCCAGCATCACGGCTTCCAGTCACTCAGGCCAAACTTGCGCGACA
>CAINUX010000226.1 GCA_903853895.1 uncultured beta proteobacterium
CAGCAAGTCCGCGGTCTTGCCAACACTGCTCTCGCATTGGCTTAGGGCTTTGCGGATATGCATCCGCTCGGCATCCTCAACCACTGCGCTCAGGGACGGCAAAATGCCAGCCGGGAAAGTCGTCGACGTCTGGACGCCTGAGGCACTGCCCGTGTCAACCACTGGCGTAGTCAGCTCACCCTCATCGCTCATGACAACCGCCTGCTCCAGATAGGCGCGCAACTCACGAACGTTGCCCCGCCAATTGCGCGCCATCAGGTCCCGCAGGAACATCTCAGACATGCGGATCGGAATGCCCTGTTCGGCCGTGATCTGCTGCAGGATCAACTCGGTCAACCAGCGGATGTCTTCCGGGCGATCGCGTAGTGGGGGAATCTCGATGCGGATCACGGCCAGACGGTAAAACAGGTCTTCGCGAAACTTGCCAGCCAGCATGTCGGCATACAGGTCACGGTTCGTTGCAGCAACGATGCGAAAGTCGCTGTGCGTGGTGCGTTCCGAACCGAGCCTGAAAAAGCAGCGCTCTTGTAACACGCGCAACAGCTTGGCCTGCATACTGGGTGGCAAATCGCCAACTTCATCCAGAAACAAGGTGCCACCATCAGCACGCTCTACAAAGCCTTTGTGGGCGCGCTGGGATCCGGTGAAAGCGCCTTTCTCATAGCCGAAGAACTCCGCTTCCATCATGGCCTCCGGCACAGCAGCGCAGTTCACCGGGACAAAGGCGCCAGTTTTGCTGCGTTCGTCCAGGCTATGGATCATCTGCGCTGCCACTTCCTTGCCCACGCCCGACTCGCCCATGACCAGGACCGATGTCTTTTGCCGCGCCAGTTTTCGCACCAGATCTTCTACCCGGCGCATGGCGGGCGAGATGCCAAGCACAGCGGCAGCCGTCGTGCGGCTACCGCTGGCCAGCGCGTCCAGCACCAGAGTCACCAGCTTTTCAATGTCAAACGGCTTGGTCAAGTATTCCCGCGCACCGGCCTGCATGGCGCTAACTGCGTCATTCACGCTGCCGTAACCCGTTAGGAAAAACCAGGGAACCCGCCGCACGGGGGCTGCCAGTTGGGTGAACCACTCGCTTGCCAAACCGTCAGGCAGGCGCACGTCGCTGACCACAGCGCCCCAGGGCCGCGCTATCTGGAGCTGCGCGTCTACCAGGCGACGACACCAGGTGACGGCCACACCCTCAATCTCAAACCGTTGGACCAGTGACTCGCCCAAAATGAGGTCGTCTTCAATCAGCAGTAAATTTTTTGTTGTCATGGCGATGGCCGTTCGGGAGCCAGAAACTCAAGCGGGTGGAAAAATCAAAGGTGGTGGCGCCTGGTTCAACGACCGAGAAGCCGCCGCCATAACGCACCGCAAACTCCTGGCAAATCCACAGACCAAAACCATGCGGATCATTGCCGTCATCGGCATGCAGACGCTGCTGCAATTCTGTGTTGGTCATCACGCGGCCGGTATTGGAAACCGTAAAGCGTACAGTCTGGGCATCGGTTTGAAGAATGGCTTGCACCCGACCGCCTTCACCGGCTGCCTTGATGGCATTGAGTAACAGATTCAGCATGACCTGGCGAAATACGGTAGAGGGCACGCACAAATCGCCGTGCATTTCACGGACTGACTCTACCGTGACGAAGTGCATGCTGGCAGTAGCCTGGGCCAGGGTGAGGACATCGTCCAGGTCATCAGGGTTCATGCATCGCTCTTCCACGCGCGCCTGCGGCAGCAAGGCCGTTGTCATGGTGCCAATTTGATGCAGGCCGCGCTCGATCAGACCTACGGTACGCAAACGCGTGTCAGGCGCATCACCATGCAAACGCAGCGTGCGAACGGCGGTGAGCAAGCCCGCCAGTGGGTTGTTGATCTCATGCGCCACGGCGGCGGTGATGCGGCCCACGGCGGCCAGCCGTTCGGCAGAAAGTGCGCGCTGCTCATTGGCTTGTCGTGCCGCCATTTCCGCCAACAAGCGATGCACTGCCCCTGCAATGTGACCCAGTTCCGGGTCAAGCACCCGTGGCACCAGCGCCTGTACCTTTTCTGGATCAACGCGGCCAATCTGCGCGATGCAGTTCGCCATCTGGGCAATGGGTTGCGCCATGCGCCGCCCCAGCAACCAGCCCAGCGGCCCCAGCACCAGCACCGCCAATGCGGCACCAATCAGCCCGGGTTTCGAAAGTACCACCCAATCTGGCGCAAACGTGGCATCGTCTACTTCGGCGAGAACGAAACCGATGACCTTCTCGTCCTCACTGAGGATAGGTTGTAGCAGTGTCAGGCTGCCATCCGTCGCAGCTACGGTGCGCAGGGTGCTTACCTCTTTCGCGCGCGGCAGCAACCGAGCATTGACCAGTACCCCCAATGCCTGTTCGCCGGTCGGCAGGCGTTGCGGGTCCGAGCCTGCCAAGATGCGCCCCTGTGCGTCCAGAATGGCGGCGCGCGTATGCCCCTTTTCTGTATCGGGCAAAAGCGCCGCAGTATTGCGCAACAGAGCAAACGCGCGGAAGGTGTCTTCAGCTACCAGCAGTGGCCGACCCTGGGCCGCCAGTAGCGTCATGACGCGCTGAACCGTGACGATGATCTCCAGCCGTGCGGTACGTTCCGATATGCGCGCGGCCACGATGCTCACCAGCAACACCGACACGGTCACGGCCAGCGCCAGGCCCATTGGTATCTGGATACGGTAGGGCAAGCGTGGGACCATGGAGATCATGCGCGTGCCCCATGCACGCTCTTGACCAGTTCCCGGATGGAGTCATACAGCGCGGGTGTCGGCCTGGCAAAGGCATTCAGATTCAGTGCGCGCAAAAGATCCTGCCCGTGCGACTCTTCGTGCATGCCAAGCAGGGTCTGGCCCAGCACTTCCAACGAAGCATTCCTGTCTTCGTGGCGAACCACAATGGGTGGAAACCCATAGAACTCAGATTTCCATATGACCTGGGTATTCGCCACCGCTGCAGTCTTTTGCAGTTGCAGTGTTTCCCACACATAGCCGTCAATACTGCCCGCATGCGCCAGACCGCTGGCCACCGCCTCGGCCACATTATTGTGGCCATGCGCAAAGAAACCGCGCCGCAAGTCCAGTGCATTCAAGCCGGCAGCGCGCAGCTGTGCCTGGGCTACCAGCCAACCCGAGTTGGACAGCGGATCGGAGTAGGCCAGAACACGATTTTTCAAGTCCCCCCATCCATTGAGTTTGATTGCGCTACCCCGCGTCCGAATAAGGTACGACTGGTACACGGGGTTGCCCTGGTAAAGCGGCACTACCAGCAAGCGCAGCTGGGCTTGATGGCGCACGTACGGGTAACCACAGATCCACGCGGCATCAATTTGATTTGAAAACAGCAGATCAAGAATCGCCTGGTATGACTCACGCGCCACAAAGGTCACCGGAATATCCATGCGCTCGGACAGGTACTCGCTCCAGCGTGCAAGAAACGCCGCCTGGTCCGCAAGAATGACCGCTGTCAAGCCAATACGCAACGGGTTTCCCGCCGCGCCAACACGCGCACTACCAAGGGATAGTCCCAAAACCGCCCCGTACTGAACAAAATTTCTGCGTTGCATGTAAAGCCTAAAGGTTCAGAAACATGACGCCAAGTAGATAACGATTTCGTAACACATACCCTCCGTAGAAACCCGAATTACGTTACGTTTTTGTAACAACATTAGATCACGCAGCGGAATGGCGGATGACACTTCTCCAATGAAAAGGCACGAAAAAACGCCTTTGCAGTCAGTGGCACGGATGTTGCGCAACAGCTTGAGCAATTCACGCGTGAATCAAAAAACCCACATCATCCACAGGAGACAAATCGATGAGTGAAGCAACAAAAGCGCCTTCAGGCAATGCGGGCAAAAAACGCTACGCCATGGTCGTCGATATCCGCCGATGCATCGGATGCATGGCATGTCAGGTCGCCTGCAAGGCCGAATACGACACCCCATTGGGCGTCAATCGAACCTGGGTGCCATACAAGGTCACCGGAAAATACCCCAATGTATCGCGCAAATTTTTGCCGCGCCTGTGCAACCACTGCGAGGACCCACCCTGCGTGCGCAACTGCCCGGTGGAGGCCACCTTTGTCGTCGAGGACGGTGGCTTTGTGCTGCAGCGCTATGAGCGCTGCATTGGTTGCCGCAGTTGCATGGCCGCGTGCCCGTACAACGCACGCTTCATGCTGCCCTCGCACCGCACTTACACCCCCATAACCAACGTGGTGGACAAGTGCACGTTCTGTTTTCATCGCGTGACGCAAAACCTGGTACCTGCCTGCGTGCAGACCTGCATTGGCCGCTCCCGCGTGTTTGGCGACATCAACGACCCCAACAGCGAAGTGTCTTACCTGATTGCAAAGAACCCTACCCAGGTGCTGCGACCGGAACAAGGCACCAAGCCCCACGTTTTCTACATCGGTGCGGACCGCAACCAGACCGAGATCGGCCGCGATGCCTATAAGCCGATTGATGTGATGGAGCCAGAGCGCTCCGCCTTCAAACTTCATTTCAAAATTTAAGGAGCACACACCATGGGTGAATACGTTTGGTTCCACGACGTGTCGTGGCATTCGGCCTACGCCATCTACTTCTTTGTAGTTGGCATTCTCGCGGGCCTGTCGTTTCTTTCCTACGGGTCCTGGCTCACACCTGCACTGCGACCACTGCGCGAAAAGGCGGCCTACATCTCGGTCGTCCTGCTGGGCGTGGGCGGTGCGTTGCTGATCGGGGACTTGTCACAGCCAATGCGTTTTCTCAACACGCTCAATCCGTTCTACATGCACTTCACCTCGCCACTGGCGTGGGGTGCCTTGAACATAGCCGCCTTTGGCATTTGTTCGGTTCTGTACATCCTGGCGCTCAGAAAGGGCGACGAACAACGCGGCAAGTTACTGGCCCTGGTGACCGCAGCACTGGCGCTTGGCTTGCCCATCTACACCGGCTTTGATTTGTCCGTGCACCAGTCGCGGCCGGTCTGGAACACGCCCGTGATGCCTGTGCTGTTTGTGGCATTGGCCATTGCTTCCGGTTCTGCGGTTGGTTCGCTGTTAGCAGGCAGCAACGAGGCGGCGCAAAGGGTGCTGCGCGAATACATGCTGTGGTCCACGGCGGCGGTGGGCGTGGTGCTGGTTGCCATCCTGGGCACCACCAACTACGGCGGCTCGGCGGAAGAAATGACCTTTCAGATTCTGACCAGCGGAACCATGGGCATGATTTTTGTAGGCTTGGGAATCCTTGCCGGCATTGCTGCCCCCGTGGCGCTGATGTTGCTGGCACCGGTGGGCAAACCCCAGCAAGGCACGCTGATGATTTCAGCACTGCTCATCCTGCTTGGCAGCGCAGCCCTGCGCTACGCCATTCTGATGGCCCCACAACAACTGCAAACCCTGTTCTAACCGTCAGCGAGGAGAATACACATGAAAATACCTAGCCTGAAACGCCGCACCTTTCTGCAAGTAAGCGCAGGAACCGGGGCCGCCGCTGCCACTGCACCGCAACTGCTGCACGCAATGGAGAATGACCTTGGCGGCAAGGACATCGACCCTGTCTCCGCGGTGGTCCGCCGTGCTGTGCCCACCAATTGCCATGTGTGCAACATTCAGGACGGTGCCATTGCCTTCTTGGAAAACGACCGCGTGGTCAAGCTCGAAGGCAACCCCGAGCACGTCTCCACTCGCGGTCGCCTGTGCGCCAAGGGCAACTCCGGCATGTGGTACAGCTACGACCCGGACCGCATCCTGTACCCGCTCAAGCGGGTCGGCGCACGCGGCGAAGGCAAGTGGAAGCGCATCACCTGGGACGAAGCCCTGACCGAGTTGACCCAAAAACTCGATGCCGCCATCAAGGAAGACCCCAACACCATCATGTTGAAGTACGGCCGCGACCGCTCGGGCGGCGCGAACGGTCGCTTCATGAAAACCCTGGGATCGGCTACCGTGGTGAACCACACTTCGGTGTGTGAATCGTCCAAAAAAGTTGGCATGGAACCCACCTGGGGCCCGGACATCGAGACGCCTGACTTTGCCAATGCCAAGTACGTGCTCAACTTTGGCTCCAACATCCTGGAGGCGGCCTACTTTCACAACCCGCTGTCACAGCGCATCACCGAGGGTGTTGTTGAGAACAAGATGAAGATCGTCACGTTTGACGTGCGGCTGTCCAACACGGCAGGCTTTTCTGACGAGTGGATTCCAGTCTTCCCCGGCACCGATGGCGCGGTCGCTCTGGCGATGGGCCATGTCATCTTGCGCGAAGACCTGCAGGACTCCGACTTCATCACCAACTGGACCAATGTCACGGTGGCTGAGTTGAAGGCCCACTACAAGCAGTACACACCAGAATGGGCATCCAAGATATCGGGCGTTCCGGTGGAATCCATTGAGCGCATCGCCCGTGAATTTGCCACCACCAAGCCTGCCACACTGTTTACCTACCGTGGTCCGGCCAAACACCTGTATGGCTCGTATAACGAGCGCTCCTGCATGATGCTGCCTATCATGACCGGCAACGTCGAGAAGAAGGGCGGTTACTGTTTGCCGCGCGGCATGGGCTGGCCACAGCCTTCGCCTGAACCTGGAAAGCCGGCCAAGCCCTCCTATCTTTCACAACCACCCGATTACCCGCTGGCGGCCCACAAGGTCAGCCATTTGGTGCCGTTCTGGATTGCCGAAGGCAAGCAGAAGATCAACGTGTATTTCACCTACCAGGACAACGCGGTTTACACCAACCCGGGTGCCATGGCGGTGTGGGGCAAACTGTACAAGGACGAAAAGCTGATTCCCTATCTGGTGTCCATGAGCCCGTTCATGGGCGAAGAAACCGCCTTGGCTGATTTGATCCTTCCGGATTGCCCGTATCTGGAGCGTTGGGAGCCCGAGTCCATGCCCAACTCGTTGTGGCCCTGGCTGGGCATACGCCAGCCGGTGCACAAGTCGCTGGGCGAGTCCCGCGAGAACCGCATCATCCTGCGCGACATCATTCACAAGCTCGACCCGGACGGCAAACGTGGCATGAAGCAGTTCTGGAACTTCAAGGATGGCGAAGACTACATGCGCCACCACTTTGACAACGTGCCGGGGCTGAAGGAAGCCGGTGGTTTGAACTTTATGAAGCAGCACGGCGTTTGGCCCATCTACGGCAAGCTCGACCCCAAAACCGGCAAAGTAGCCGACAAGACCGGTCGGGAAATTCAGGCCGAGTACGGACTGCACAAGAAGGAGTTGTCTGCTGCCGACATGGCCGGTGCCACGGTTGACAAATCAGGCGCCATCATCAAGGGTGGTAAAACCATTGGTGTCAAACGCGATGGCAAGAACTATGTTGGTTTCCCCACCGGCAACCGCGTCATCAACATTCGTGTGGACCAGTGGGCTGAGTATGGATTCAACCCCATGCCTACGTTCAAGCGCATTCCTTGGCATGAGACCATGAAAGACGACGAGCTGATCCTGTCCACCCACAAGCTCAACGTGATGAAGCAGTCACGCACAGCCGCCGTGAAATGGCTGGCCGAAATCGCACACAGCAACCCGGCCTGGATGAACCCGGAGACGGCCGCCAAAATGGGCGTAAAGACCGGCGACCTGGTGCGCATCGAAAGTGCCGTCGGCCATCTGGTCACCAAGGCCTATGTCACCGAAGGCATTCACCCTAAAGTGGTGACCATACCCACCGGTTTCGGACATTGGGAATACGGACGTCTTGCAACCTTGAAGCTGAAAGACAAAAAGGGTGATGCCAGCCACGGCCAGGATGATCCCGACTTGAAGAACGTCTGGTGGGACGACAAGGGGGTGCACCCCAACAACATCATCCCCGTGGTGGCTGACCCGATTGGCGGCTCACAGGGCTGGTACGACACGGTGGTCAAAGTCACCAAGGCCGGACCGAACGACAAGTACGGTGACAGCGAGGGCAACTGGGAAAAACACGTGGCCGCGTTCAAGGAGACCATGCG
>CAINUX010000227.1 GCA_903853895.1 uncultured beta proteobacterium
ACTGGACGCATTGATCCAGGCCACCGGGATCCACACAAACTTGACCTTCTTGTGCAGCGGCGTAGATGCCTGCCACAGGTGCCCGCAGTGGGGGCATTGCGGGTCAAAGAAAACATAAACCGTCTGGGCGCTCATCAGCGCGCCGACCGTGAAGCCCTTGGCTTCAGCCGCGACCGCTTGCACGGTTACTTCTCGTTTGCCGGCGGTAGCCGGCGCGCCGGCTTCCTGCTTGGAGCACCCCGCCAGCAGCAGGGTGGTGATGGCAAGGGATACAAAAAACAGGCGATTCAAACGCATAAGATTAGTGGGTTTCGGGTTGGTCACTTGGATGGGGTGCGAATCGTATGTTCCTCGATCGCCGAGGCAGGCACCGTATCCGCAAAATCAGGTTCTTTTGGCTGGGCGAAGTCCGAGAAATGTGCCCAAACAGACTCAGTATCCGCCTCTACCGCGTGCGGAACGGGAATGGGATCCCCCGGCATGTAGTGGTCTGGCTCTGGTGCGGATTTGACTGCCGGTTCTTGCGGCTTGTTGTTCATCGTAATTCCCTCTTTTTGCTCGACGCATTGGACTGTAGCGGATTCGTGGCCGGGCTGCAATTTCCGGACAAATTTCTGGTCGATAAATACCGCACGAGATGACTCTATGGCCCGATATTGCACTCGCAGCGCAGCAGGGCGAGCGCATCCTTGAGTGCGTAGTCAAAGTCACTTTGCAGCGTGGGCAAAGCCTGCGCAACAAATGATTCCCAGAGATCGAGGTAACCGCTCTGGTGGTTGTGGGGCGCATGGTTGCGGATGAACTGCTGCGCCAGCGGGACCTGCAGGCCTGATTTGCGAATTTTGCGAATCAACGTGATGGCAGCTTTCTCTGACAACAGGGTCTTGGGTGTGCTGCCTGCGGCCAAACACAAAAACAAGGTGAGCAAGGAACTGTCATCGCCGTGACCGGAGGTGGCCTTGTCCCACGTGGCCGATACAGCGCGTTGGTAGTGATCGGCCTCGCCCAGCGCGTCTTCCAGCCAAAAATAGCGGCCAATAAAAGCGGGTGTCTGGTCGAACAGCTTGCGGGGTGCCAGGCCCGGGTCCAGAATTCTGGGCAGATCGGCCAGCAAAGACTGGCGCACGCCTTCGACCACTTTCTGGAAGTGTTCTGGAAGGTCTTTTGGCAGCGAAATGCCGGGCAAATCGGCGCCAGAGTCGGCCAGAGTGCTGGCGTTGCCGGGCTCACTGCGATACTTTTTCCGCAAGGCCAAAATCATTTTTTCAAACGCCACCCAGTCAGGCATATCCTTGCGCCGGGTGGCAAGGGTCAGCAGGCCGGTGCGGATGACTGCTTCGGCATCTTTGCCGGCCTCTTCAAGGTCGGACACATCCTTGCCGAGCGCTTCCGCGAACCAGACGGCTGCCTCTACCAGCAGGCTAATCTGGCTGCGAAGGGCCAGTTCAGCCTGGTACTCAGGGAGCGTGCGCAGCGACCACTTGGCAAGAAGCGGAATCTGTTCGTCGGTAAATCCACCCGATTCATGCATTCCGAAATGGCTGTTTTGCGGCATCGCAATGAGCGCTTTGAGCATGTCCGAGCCGCCCTTGGAGTGCGACAGGAACGAGTGGTCACGCAAAGATTCTGCGGCCTTGCGCAGGTCGCCACCGCTGGTGTCTTCCAGGTAAAGGCTGACCAGATTGACCATACGGTCCCGCGCTTTCTCCAGCTCAGGGCGCAAAAACTCGGTGCCAAAGTAGCGCGCGATCTGCACCATGCCCTTGGGCGCGTCAT
>CAINUX010000228.1 GCA_903853895.1 uncultured beta proteobacterium
GACTTAAAATCCGCCGCTTCGTGAATAACGGGCGTACCGGTTCGATTCCGGTCTCGGGCACCATTTAGTAGTTTCAAGCAGTCTCATAACCCATCAAACCCGCGTAGTTCTATAGCTACAGTGGGTTTTTCTTTGTCTTACAGCCTCTCACGGGGTAACATGCCATGTCGGTACTTTGACGGTACTTTTGCAGGTATCTAACAGATACCGACAAACCAGATACCGACAGTCTTCCACAAGGTGAAATGATGGCGCTCACAGATACATTCGTTAAGCAGACCAAAGACGCGGGGAAACATTTCGACGGCGGCGGCATGTATCTGCACGTCAAACCCGCCGGGAAGTATTGGCGCATGGATTACCGCTTTTCCGGCAAAGCAAAGACGCTGGCGTTAGGCACCTATCCGGAGGTTTCATTGCTCAAAGCCCGTCAGCGCCGCGACAAGGCGCGGGAATTGCTGGCGGAGGGACTGGACCCCAGCGCAGAAAAGAAAGCCGCTAAACAAGCTGGAATCGCAGCCGCAGCAAACACGTTTGAAGTGGTGGCGCGGGAGTGGCTAGACAAGACCAAAAACGACCGCATGGCCAGCACCCACACCAAAGTCACAACATGGCTGGAAAAGGACGTTTTCCCATTTATCGGCAAGATGCCCATATCAACCATGGGGCCGCGTGACGTACTCGGGGCTTTGCGCCACATGGAGGGCAGGGGGGCACTGGACAGCGTGCAGCGGGTGAAACAGATATGTGGTCAAGTATTCCGGTACGCGGTTGGCCGCCGCAGTCGATGGATGGGTATCGGTGCCGGACTACGACGGGCGGGAGTATGTGCTGGCACTCGGGCGCGTTCTGGCGGACTTGTAAAGGCGCTGCGACCAATTTGGTAGCCCGTCGAAATAGGAAGCGCGACCGTTTTGGTCGCCATTCGTGTATCGGTGGCTCCGTTTGCCTATGGCGCATGGTTAAAACGACCGCAAAGCGCGACCGATTCAGGCGCAGCAAATAAGCCTTTTCGGTAGCGGTGCTCGGGTGCTCTCAGGGGGAAACTAGAGGCTTCAAAACACCAACCGAAAGCCCACATGACCACCACACAAAGCCCCGCTGACCTGGCCTACCTTATGGCGAATGACGACCTAACCGGCGACGAACTGGAGCGCCTGATGGGGTACGTCCCAAAGGAAAAACTGTCCGCCTTGCTGGGGCAAATTCTGTTTGAGATTTGCGCCACGCCGGGAGCCGCCTGATACTCCCGACAACCCCGACAACCCCGGCGACGTCAGGGACTACACTCACGGTAGGCGCAAGCCTCCCGCTTCACCTCCCTGAGCGGGCCTCGATGTGTGACAGCAAAGAGGGTTCAAGCCCCGGCCCATGTGTCGGGGTTTTTTTTGCCTGAGACTTCACACCGTCTGTATCGGCGTGACACAATCAATCCGAACGTGTCAAATCCCCAACATTGGGGACGCTTTGAAAAATGACGGTACTTTTGACGGTACTTTTTCAAAACGTAACCGAGATAGTGAACATCCATGCAGGTTAGCGGCCTGAATGGGGTTCCGGTCTCGGCACCATTGGTAGGCACCAAATACACTTCAGCTTATGCCTCGCTATAACGCCCCATTTGAAATCCATGTCCACGGACAGGTTGCCCTGCGTACGGATGTCCGTTTTGAGCAATTGCAAGATGCGTTGAAGCCGCTTTGGAAGTACGCGGGCGCGCGCTCTCTGTCGGACGGAGCCAACAGCGCATACGAAGACGAGCCAGGGATTAAATTTGACGCGCAAGACCACATGCTTCAGATGTGCTGGACCGTTGCCGGAGACCATGATTTCCGCCAGACATTGGACGAGTTGTGCATGAATTTGAATGAGGTCGCGGACGCTGGAGCTGCGATCGAAGTAACGTTTTACGATGCCGACTTCGATGAAGAAGAGGGGCAACCTGGAATCGAGTCAAGAGACGACTTTTTGATGCTGTTTGTTGGTCCAAATCCCGCGGCAATTATGCAAGTGCAGCGGGACTTGCTTGTGCAGGATGTCATCAGCCTGATGGAGCGACATTTTGATGGCGCGGAACTGAGTGGAGTTGTGGGCGAAGTCGACAAGCTTTTCGCCCAACGTTTTGATGCCTTGGTCAGTTCCCTGGCCCTTGGGAAGCCGCCCAGTGGATCCGGTGGGAACCACGGCGGCGGTCACGGGGGCGGCCGCAAACCACGGCATCTGCACTGACTTATCTGGAAAATCATGCCTTCTTTCGAACTCCCGCAATTTTGGAATTTTTTGTTGTCGGGATGGAGCATAATTTTGGGGCCGTTGTCGCATAGGTTTAGCCAGAATGCTTAAAAAGATCCGTGTCGATCAGCTTACGGTAGGAATGCATCTCAAGGAGTTTTGCGGTTCTTGGATGGAACATCCATTTTGGCGGACCGGCTTCGTCATCGTGGATCCCAAGGACATCCAAACAATCCATGCCAGCAGCATCAAAGAGGTCTGGATTGATGCCAGCAAGGGCTTGGACGTGCCCATAGGGCAGATGGCGATGTCCGAAGCCGAGTCCGAGGCGCAGGTCGAGGCTCAGCTACAACAGGCGGTTAGCGAAAGAAGAGAGCTGGCGCCTGTGTCTATGGGCGTGGAACTGGAACGTGCTGCAAAGATATGCTTTCAATCCAAGCAGGCAGTTATTTCCATGTTTCAGGAAGCGCGCATGGGGAAGGCAGTCGATATTGGTGGCGCAAAGCTGCTGGTGGAAGAGATTTCAGATTCAGTCGCTCGGAACCCGGGCGCATTAATCAGTCTGGCTCGTTTGAAGACAGTTGATGACTATACATATATGCACTCGGTTGCGGTGTGCGCGATGATGGTCGGCTTGGCCAAGCAACTTGGTCTGGATGAAGTGCAGACCCGTGCAGCGGGCATGGCCGGTCTCATGCATGACTTGGGCAAGGCGTTGATGCCCATGGATGTTTTGAATAAGCCTGGCAAATTGTCTGAGGCAGAGTTCAACATTATCAAGACCCACCCGGTTGAGGGGCACCGCATGCTGCTGTCGGGTCGCGAAGTAGACCCAATGGTTCTTGATGTGTGCCTGCACCACCATGAAAAGACCGATGGTTCGGGCTATCCCAAGGGCCTTAGAGCCGATGAAATCAGCTTGTTTGCCAAAATGGGCGCTGTATGTGACGTGTACGATGCGATCACATCCAATCGCCCGTACAAGTTGGGGTGGGATCCCGCCGAGTCATTGCGAAAAATGGCTGAGTGGGCTAACGGGCACTTCGACGGAAAAGTGTTCCAAGCCTTTGTCAAGAGTCTAGGTATCTATCCCATTGGTTCACTGGTGAAGCTCACATCTGGACGCCTTGGTGTTGTGATCGAGCAGACCGGAAAGTCACTGACAACGCCTTCGGTAAAGGTCTTCTACTCCACCAAGTCGAGTATGCGGATCATTCCTGAAGTCATTGATCTGTCAATAGCCGGTGGAACTGAAAAAATTGTAAGCCGCGAAGATCCTGCTAAGTGGCGCTTTGCTGATCTGAATGAACTGTGGTCCGGTTCGAGCAAGGCACCATGGTGAAATGAACGCGGCTACCCTAAGGGTGCCGCGTCGGGTATCCTGCTTACGCCGTTTTGGGCCGAGGGTTGTACTTGCCCAGTTCTGCCTTGGCGATAGCGTTGCGGTGCACTTCGTCGGGTCCATCGGCAAAGCGTAGTGTGCGTGCATTGGTGTAGCTGTAGGCAAGTGGAAAATCATCACACATACCGGCACCACCGTGAACCTGCATCGCCCAGTCGATCACGTCACAGGCCATGGTGGGCGCAACGACCTTGATCATGGCAATTTCGTTCTTCGCAAATTTGTTGCCGCCGATGTCCATCATCCAGGCCGCTTTCAGGGTCAACAGGCGTGCCATGTCGATCTTGCACCGTGCCTCGGCAATGCGTTCTTGTGTCACCGTTTGGGCCGCGATGGGTTTGCCAAACGCAATGCGTGACGAAGCACGTTTGCACATCAATTCCAGCGCGCGTTCCGCAAGGCCGATCAGGCGCATGCAATGGTGGATGCGACCGGGGCCAAGCCGCCCTTGGGCGATTTCAAATCCACGGCCTTCGCCGAGCAATATATTTGCCGTTGGTACCCGAACGTTCTCGAAGAGCACCTCCATATGGCCGTGCGGAGCATCGTCGTAGCCGAACACGTTGAGTGGGCGTACCACCGTGATACCTGGTGTATTGGCGGGAACCAGCACCATGCTTTGTTGAGAGTGGCGGGGGGCTTCGGGATCGGTTTTTCCCATGGTGATATAGACGGAGCAGCGGGGATCACCGGCGCCAGAAGTCCACCATTTGCGGCCATTGATAACGTACTCATCGCCCTTGCGTTCGATGCGGGTCTCAATGTTGGTGGCGTCACTCGAAGCAACCTGTGGCTCGGTCATGGCAAATGCGGAACGAATCTTTCCTTCCAGCAAGGGCTTGAGCCAGCGTGCCTTGTTTTCTTCAGACCCATAGCGTGCGATGGTTTCCATGTTGCCGGTGTCGGGCGCCGAGCAATTGAAGACTTCGCTGGACCACATGACACGACCCATGATTTCGGCCAAGGGTGCGTACTCCTGGTTGGTCAGGCCGGCACCGTCGTAGCCCGAAGCCTGGGCGCTGTCGACTGGCAAAAACAGATTCCACAAACCGGCTGCCTGAGCTTTGGGCTTGAGGTTTTCGATGGTTTGCAGGGGCGTCCAGCGTTTTCCGGCTGCGGTATTGGCGGCGATTTCCGCGTGGTAAGCGCCTTCGGATGGATAGATGTGGTCATCCATGAATCGAAGCAAGCGGGTTTGAAGGTCTTTTGTTTTGGGTGAATAGTCAAAGTCCATGGGATCTCCGGTCGTTTGGTGTCAAAAATACGGAATGTGTCAGGCGGCGCAGGCAAATTTCCACGCCATTTGGGCCAGGGGCCGAGCGCCTGCGGCGGAACTGACCGCTTGGGCGCTCGATGCCGTCCCGGCTTCTACGCGCTTGGCGATGCCCTGCAAAATGGCCGCGATGCGGAACATGTTGTAGGCCATGTAGAAATTCCAGTCTGACTTGAGTTGTTCAGGTTGGGCCAAGCCGGTTCGCTCGCAGTACAGGCGGATGTATTCCTCTTCGCTGGGGATACCCAGGGCAGCAAGATCCAGACCGGCGATTCCACGGAAAGAGCCCGGTGGAATATGCCAAGCCATGCAGTGGTAGCTGAAATCTGCCAGGGGATGGCCCAGTGTGGACAACTCCCAGTCCAGCACGGCGACAACCTTCGGTTGCTCGGCATCGAACATCAAGTTGTCCAGGCGGTAGTCACCATGCACAATGCTGACCATTTTTTCATTCTTGGCCATTTCCGGAATGTTCTTGGGCAGCCACTGCATCAGCTGGTCCATCTCGGCAATGGGCTGGGTAATGGACGCGGTGTACTGCTTGCTCCAACGACCGATCTGGCGATCAAAATAATTGCCAGGCTTGCCGTAGGTGGCCAATCCGCGCGCTGTGTAATCGACTTTGTGCAGTTCAGAGATTACGCGATTCATTTCGTTGTAGATCGCGGCGCGTTGCGTGCCGTCCATGCCCGGGAGTGACTGGTCCCACAACACCCGACCTTGCATGAATTCCATGACATAGAACGCGCGGCCGATGACGGTCTCATCCTCGCACAGGCAGTACATGTGGGGCACTGGAACGTCCGTATCCTGCAATCCATGCATGACGGCGAATTCGCGCTCCACGGCGTGTGCCGATGGCAACAGCTTCGCGACAGGGCCAGGCTTGGCGCGCATGACGTAGCTTTTGTTGGGAGTTATCAGCTTGTACGTGGGGTTGGATTGCCCCCCCTTGAACATTTCAACGCTCAGGGGCCCAGCAAAGCCCGGCAAATTCTTCGCAAGCCAAGTTCTCAATGCATCCAGATCAACTGCATGCTGTCCGGACACGGGCCGTGTGCCCAGGAAATGGTCAAATTCGCTCATGGATGTTTCGGTCGGTGTGGTTCGTGGGGTCAGTTGTCTGCATCAATGATTTGCATCAGGGCAACGCGATCGCGTATCACCAATCCACCCTGCTCGATACGGATCGCTCCGTCGCGCTCCATGGACTTCAATTCCTGGTTGACCCGTTGGCGTGATGCGCCCAGCAACTGGGCCAGTTCCTCCTGTGCCAATTGGAGTCCGATGCGCACTTCCGATGCGTCGCTGAGTGACGGAACGCCGTAGCTTCGCACCAGATGAAGCAGCTGTTTGGCCAGCCGTGCGCGAAGTGGCAGGGTGTTGAGGTCTTCCACCAATCCGTACAGTTGACGGATGCGCCGCGCATGCAGTCTTAACAGGGCTTCGTACAACTCGACGTGGAGAGCCAGAATTTTCTTGAAGTCGGCCTTGGCAACGCACAGAATCGTCGTGTCCCCATGGGCGTAGGCGTCGTGGGTCCGTCGGTCCCCGTCGAAAATGGAAACGTCCCCAAACCAAATTCCTGGCTCTACATAGGTCAGCGTAATCTGCTTGCCCGAAATGGATGTGGAACTTACGCGAACCGCTCCCTTGGCGCAGGCAATCCAGTCCTCGGGCGGCTCGCCCCGGGCAGAGATCAGATCGCCGTCTTTGTGGCGTTTGACGTAGGCGCATCGAAGAATGTCGTGTTTCAGAGAAGGAGACAGGGAAGAAAACCAGCGACCGGCATTGATTGCTGACCGTTCGTCGATAGTAAGGATAGGTTCGTCCATGGCTTGTCTTTTGGGTGACTGCGTGTGTTGGATATGACGACGCCATTGTGACCTGCGAGGCTGCTGCGTGGGCCGGTTTTTGTCGCTTGCGCGTCTTGTTCGCCCAGGTTCATGAATGAGGGCAGGGGGTATAAGTTGCGTATGCGAAAATCTGCAGCACAGATGAAACTCCATGGAAAATTTACATTTGCGATTTTTGGAGTTGCTGTTTTGTGCGCTGCGACCGGTAGCCCGGCATTGACCCTGGGGCGGGCAAGCGGTGCAGTGCTTCTTGGGCAACCCCTCAAATTGACCGTTCCGATTCAGCTGGAGTCCGGAGAAGATCCGTCTGCGCTGTGTCCTGACGCGGACGTTTTTTATGGGGACAGCAAGCAGGATGCCAGCCGGGTTGGTGTGACCAGCGAAGTGTCACCCCAGTCGCAATTGGTCAACGTGTATGTCAGTGCGCGGGCCAATGTTGATGAGCCCGTTGTGACGGTGTATTTGCGAGCCGGTTGTGCAGGCAAGACGTCACGTCGCTACGTACTGTTGGCTGATCTGGTGACCGAGTTGGCGCCGCAACTGATCGATGCAAGTGTGTCAATACGGTCTTTGCCGACTGTCGTCGCATCAGGAACTCAGGCCAAGGTTGTGGACGCGCTGCAAAACAGCAGGTTTAAACCCGCAACCAGGCGCATGATCGCGACGGGGTCAGGTCTGGAGTCGAAGCAAACGCCTTCAGCCAACTTAAAACCCAGTGTCAGCACCCGGACGGCGTTGTCCAGTCGTCCCCGATTGAAGCTTGCCCCCGTGGACTTGGCGGTCGACCGTGATCCGACTTTGAAGCTCACCAATGAACTGTTGCTGGGGGATTTGGAGGACCTTCAAAAGCGTGCACAAGCGGTGGCCCTGTGGCAATCGCTCAACGCGACACCACAAGACGTGCTGAGTGCGCAAGGCCGCCGCCAGGCCCTGGAGTCGAATCTGAAAGGCTTGCACGACGTGACTGCCAAGAATCGCCAAATTCTGGAGGAGCTTACGCGCCGCCTGGACAAGGCGGAAACTGAGCGTTATTCCAATCCGCTGGTCTTTGGACTGCTGGCAGCATTGTTTGCATTCGGCCTCGGATGGGTCTATGTATGGACTCACGGACAACGGGTTGGTTTGGGTGTGCCGCCCTGGTGGCGCGATCAAGGCTCGGTAGATCGGGCTGGGATTGCGACGCATGACAGTGTGGCGGCGTCTGAGCACGCGGACAGCGGGTGGAGTCATTCCGTTCTACCGGAGACGTCCTCTACTGTGCCGCCCGAGGGCGTGGAAACAAAGTCCGCAGCACGAGCGACAGAGGTTGATATTGATCTTCCGGAGGATGTGCCCGTTGTTGTGAGTCGGAAGCTTGGGAGCAGGCCCGAGGCCGCACGTGCAGTGATGGTATCCAGGGCACTGGAGCACCATGATTTTGCCGATAGCATGACGACGACTTTGCGAGCGGTGAATACGAAAGAAATGATGGATATTCGGCAGCAAGCTGAATTCTTCATGACGTTGGGACAGCACCAGGAAGCGGTTGCCATGTTGGCAGAAAATATTGATGCAGGCGCGGATTCCAACCCGTTGGTCTATCTTGATCTTCTGAAGGTCTTGCATACACTGGGTCGAAAGGCAGAGTACGACCAATATAGGCACGCATTCAATGCGATTTTTTCAGGACGCATTCCGGAATACGCCGATTTCAATCGCAGTGGCAATGGTTTGGAGGCCTATCCCAACGTCTGCAGTCGGATCGTCCAGCTTTGGCCATCGGAAGAAGCGGTTGACTACATCGAAGAGTGCTTGGTGAGAAGCTTTGTCGGAGATGCCGCGAATGG
Source organism: uncultured beta proteobacterium (assembly GCA_903853895.1). Classification (GTDB taxonomy): domain Bacteria; phylum Pseudomonadota; class Gammaproteobacteria; order Burkholderiales; family Burkholderiaceae_C; genus Allorhodoferax. The sequence goes on from CAINUX010000228.1 coordinate 8,590, forward strand.
GTTCGACTTGGAGGCTTTTCGTGACTTGTTGATGTTGCACGGTGTAGCTAGACGAGTGGATTCATCTCTTGATACCGGTTTTTCGGCCTTTAGCACGGTCAGAATGGCAACAAGCGAACCTGACTCCAGCCCGATTTCGCACGAAGAAGCGGACGCATTTTTGGCTGAAGATGATCAACCCCTTGCAGGGCGGTCAGACGACCCAGGAAAAGACGCAGCGGTGGATTTTGATGTGTCTGAACCACCGGGCAATCTCATTGAGTTTGATGCAGTGGATTTGTTGCCCCCCAAAGGGCGGACCTGACAAAAATCCTGGATCCGGGTCTAGCGCCTAACCTGCAACGCGCCTGGATTGACAATGTTGGTGGGGGTCCCTTTGATGAAGTTGATGACGTTATCAAAAGCTGCGCCAAATAGCTTTTCGTAATTGTTTTGTTCCACATAGCCAATGTGTGGCGTGCAGATACAGTTTTCCAAACGCAACAGGGCATGGCCTTGCAATATGGGTTCGGTTTCAAAAACGTCTACGGCTGCCATGCCTGGACGTCCACGGTTCAAAGCGCTAATCAGGGTATTGGTTTCAATGATTTCCGAACGCGATGTATTGATGAGAACGGAAGTGGCCTTCATGCGAGACAAATCGGAGTGGCTTACCAAGTTGCGGGTGGTATCACTCAACCGTAAATGAATGGATAACACGTCACATTCTTCGAAAAAAGCCTCACGGCTAGTGGCAACTTCGTAGCCGTCTGAAATCGCCTTTTCTCTCGATGTTTCACTGCCCCAGATGCGAACCTGCATGCCAAATGCTTTGCCATATCCGGCCACCAGTTGTCCTATCTTTCCGTAACCCCAGATTCCCAGGACTTTGCCGTGCAGCTCGCTCCCAATGCCGAAATTCGCCGGCATGGACCCACTTTTTAGGCCGGATTGCTGCCACGCGCCGTGCTTTAGATTCCCAATGTAGTGCGGTAGCCTTCGCATGGCAGCGAGGACAAGCGCCCAAGTCAACTCTGCGGGCGCCACCCCGGAGCCCACCCCTTCAGCGACAGCAATCCCTCTTTCGGTACAGGCTTGCACGTCCAAGTGGTTACCGACCCGTCCCGTTTGGGAAATCATCTTCAGCTTAGGCAGTTTCTCAATCAAGAGGCGGTTGATGTGGGTTCGCTCCCGAATCAGAACAATGACATCTGCGTCCTTAAGGCGTACCGAAAGTTGACCAATGCCCTTCACCGTATTGGTATACACCTTGGCCTGATAGCTTTCCAATTTGGCCGCACATTCCAACTTGCGCACGGCGTCCTGATAGTCATCCAGAATCACGATATTCATGGACGCAATTGTGCCTTGTCATTGGTCTTGGCATGACGGCCATGCTAAAGCTCTAGGAAAGTGCCGCTTCACGCGCTGCCAAGCGATCCAGTTCAGCGCACACATCTGCCATTCGACCGGATATCACCATGCGACCGACGCTGGCCCGCGTTTGTCCCGCTTCGACTACACGGACCACCCGCAAAGGCTTTTGCCTTTTGATGATTTGAACTGTGGCCCTCGTCATTAAAGCACCTGATGCTATAGATTTGGTAGCTAAATCCGGTGTTTCGAATTTGGTTGTGGCGAAGTGATTGGCCGGGGTTCCATCGGTCGTCCACCAGCGTATCAAACTTTGGAGTGGATCAAAAATGGCCGAGCGAATGAAGAAAACGATGTTCATGGGAATAACTTTCGTACAGGTTTACATAAGCATGGTGTTGCGGATCAATCCCACCGCCAGACCTTCAATTTCGAAAGGCTCCCCGGGTTCCACCACAATGGTTTGATAGTCCGGGTTTTCTGGGTGAAGCTCAATCAGGTGCTTGTTGCGTCGAAAACGCTTGACAGTCACCTCGTCTCCCAATCGGGCGACAATGATCTGGCCATTCTTGGCGTCTTTGGTGGCCTGCACGGCCAGCAGATCACCATCCATGATGCCGGCATCACGCATTGACATACCACGCACTTTCAGCAGGTAGTCGGGCTGGCGCTGGAACAGGCTGTTTTCAACATAGTAGGTTTTGTCAACATGTTCCTGGGCGAGAATGGGAGAACCAGCTGCGACCCGGCCGATCAGTGGCAAGGCCAATTGGGCCAATCCCGGAAGCGGGAGGGAGAACTGTTTGAACCGCGATTCGTTGATGGAGCGCAGCGCATCACTTTTCAGACGAATGCCTCGTGAGGTGCCGCTGACCAATTCAATAACGCCTTTGCGTGCCAGGGCTTGCAGGTGTTCCTCAGCTGCGTTGGCGGATTTGAAGCCGAGTTCGTTGGCTATTTCTGCGCGGGTGGGGGGAGCGCCCGTGCGCGCAATGGCGCTTTGAATCAGGTCCAGAATTTGTTGTTGCCGCGCGGTAAGTTTGGGACTTTCAAGCATGCTGACTCCTTGGTTCTGGGCCGGTGGGCTGTGGGTCTATACACACTGTTTCGGCATCCAGTGACTGTATTTTTAACCAGTTCTATTTTGTTTGCAAGCAGAAAGATGAAATATGTTGAAAAAGTTGGTTTTTTTGGGTACGGGTGGGACGATTGCCGGTACTGCAACCGATACCGCGGACAACGTTGGGTACACAGCGGCGCAAGTTGGGGTTGAACGACTGTTGGGTGCCATAACGGGTTTGCGGCACGCCGTGGGCGACTGTGCTCTGGAGTCCGAACAGGTTGTCCAGATCGACAGCAAGGACATGGGCTGGCGCCATTGGTGTGCACTGGTACAACGGGTTCAACACCATCTGGCCCAGTCAGATGTCGCGGCGGTCGTGGTAACGCATGGAACCGACACGCTGGAGGAAACTGCTTTTTTTCTGTCCCGAGTTCTGGATGGGCAATTGTTGCGCGAAAAGGCCGTGGTATTGACTTGCGCCATGCGGCCCGCTTCATCCTCCACACCGGACGGTCCGCAGAATATTTTGGATGCTGTCGCGGTTGCGAGGTCCGAAAGCGCCCTGGGTGTGCTCGCGGTTTGCGCAGGCACCATCCATTCTGCGCGGGATGTACAGAAGGTGCATCCTTACCGGTTGAACGCCTTTGACTCAGGAGAAGCGGGCCCATTGGGCTTTGTGGAAGAAGGCCGGGTGCGCTGGGTTCACCCTTGCCCGGTGGTCGGGGCGCCGGTGTCCAGCACGTCAGTGCAGAGCATCTCCAGCGTTGTGTGGCCCCGCGTGGAAATTGTCATGAACTATGTGGGGGCTACGGGCGCCACGGTGCGGGCCTTGTGCAGGGTGCCCACCGCGGACGAGCCGGCGGTACGCGGCTTCGTCGTGGCCGGGACGGGCAACGGCACGGTTCACGAAGACTTGCTGTTGGCGTTGCGAGAGGCGCAAGCTCAGGGGGTATCGGTCGTGCGTGCCACGCGGTGTGCCCAAGGGTGCGTGGTGCCCAGTTCTGCCATCGGGGAACTACTGGATTCGCGGGGCTTGTCACCGGTCAAGGCCCGCATTGAATTGGCGTTAGAGCTTATGGAAAAGGCCGCAGATGCGGCCTTGGCGAAAACGACGTCGCTGTTCTAGTGGTCTAGCGCCTCAAAAACACGGCTCTTGATGACATCAACATCACCCATGCCACTGACTGCACGGTATTTTGGTGCGCTGGCCGCGTCCCGGGCGGCCCAACTGGAGTAGTAGTCCACCAGAGGGCGCGTTTGCGCGCTGTACACGTCCAGGCGGTTTTTCACGGTTTCTTCCTTGTCGTCGTCCCGCTGAATCAGGGGTTCACCGGAGACATCGTCCACGCCAGCCACCTTTGGGGGGTTGAACTTGACATGGTAGGTACGCCCCGACGCGGGATGAGAGCGGCGCCCGCTCATACGTTCGATGATGGCATCAAACGGGACGTCAATTTCAACGACATAGTCCAGCTTGACACCGGCCGCCTTCATCGCGTCCGCTTGCGGGATAGTGCGTGGAAAACCATCAAACAGGAACCCGTTCACGCAATCGGGCTGGGTCAGCCGATCTTTGACCAGGTTGATGATGAGATCGTCACTGACTAGGCCGCCCGAGGCCATGATGGCCTTGGCTTCCAGTCCCAGCGGGCTGCCAGCCTTGACCGCGGCGCGCAGCATGTCGCCGGTGGAGATCTGTGGAATGCCGTATTTTTGACAAATAAAGGTGGCTTGTGTGCCTTTGCCCGCGCCTGGCGCGCCCAACAAAATGAGTCTCATGGATACCCTCGGATTGAAGAAATACTGTATGCGCGGTAGGAAGACCCCCACGGGTGCAAGATTACGCGCGATCCTCTTCAGAGAATAGCATGGACCAACCGGCAGCTAACTTACAGAGGACTCACCCTGGAAAGAAATAGCGCCCTGACGCGCTCCAGGTCATCTGGTGTGTCCACACCTGGTCCTGGCGCATGGGGGCTCATATACACCGCAATGCGGTGCCCGTGCCACAGGGCGCGCAATTGTTCCAGGGCTTCCGTGACCTCGATCGGTGCCTGCGCCAATTGAGGAAATTGACGCAAGAAACCGACTCGGTAGGAATAGATACCAATATGGCGCAAGGGAGCCGGTTGCGGAAGGGCATGCACGCCTTGGGCAAATCCGTCACGCCACCACGCGATGGGCGCCCGGCTGAAATACAGCGCCAGCCCGGCGGCATCCACGACCACCTTGACGACGTTGGGGTTTACAAAGTCCGATACGCTATCAATGGCGTGGGCCGCTGTGCCCATACTGGCAAGCGGTTGGTGCTTCAGCAACTGCGCAACGGCCTGGACCAAGGCCGGATCGATCAAGGGTTCGTCGCCCTGCACATTGACCACGATCTCGTCGTCGTCCAGCGCCAGCACACTGCAGGCCTCCGCAAGCCGGTCGCTTCCGGAAGCATGGTCTTCCCGGGTGAGGATGGCCTCTACGCCGTGCGCGTGGCAGGCCTGGATGATGGAGGGGTTGTCTGCGGCGACCACGATTCGGGTGGTCGACGATGTGCCCGATCGCACGCGCTGCGCGACACGTACCACCATGGGCGCGCCGCACAGGTCAGCCAGGGGTTTGTTGGGCAGACGGGTCGACGCCAGCCGCGCCGGGATGAGGACGGTGTAGCCCATGGGCAGGGTTACAGGCCGAGCTCTGTATCGGTGAGGGTTCGAGCCTCGTTTTCCAGCAACACTGGTATGCCGTCGCGCACCGGGTAGGCCAGGCGCGCGCTACGGGAGATCAGCTCCTGCTTCTCGCGGTCAAATTCCAGGGGGCCCTTGGTCACGGGGCAAACAATGAGTTCAAGTAGTCTTGTGTCCATGGGCAGATGATAGCTTTGCGGCAAGCTGCTCGGCGACAGCCGTATCGACCGCGGTGAAAAATGCAGACTCGGGTTGGAACACCAATGGTACTGCCCATGCACGTGGCGCAATGGACCATAGTTTGGCCGCATCCTTCTCTGTGCAAATAATCGCGTAGCCCTCGTCAATTATGGATGGTACGCTATCAAAAGAATAGTGATCTGGTAGCGCTATGGTCTGGTCCAGCAGAAGGCCCCGTGCCCGCAGCATGGAGAAAAACGACTCTGGTTGCGCAATGCCTGCAATAGCTGCCAGAGGTCGCGCGTCCGGCGCGTTGAACGCGCTCATGGGCACCGTTTCACCATCGCGCCGCACGGCACAGGTTGCCAGGCTGCGGTGGGCGGTGTAACCGGCAAAGGCGGGGTCATTCCCGGTGTGCAGTGTCAGCAAGCGCGCAGGGTGTTGGCCTGCACGGGACACGGCTTGGCGCGGCCAACGCTCACGCAACGGGCCGGCGGGCAAGCACCAGCCGTTGCCGCAGCCTCTGTCATCAAATACGCAGATTTCCAGGTCCCGGTACAGACCGTAGTGCTGCAGACCATCGTCGCATACCACGATTTCGATGTCCGGATGCCGCGCCAACATGGCAGTGGCGGCCTCATGGCGCGTGCGGCCCACAAAGACCGGGGCGTGGGTCGCCCTGCGAATGAGCAGGGGTTCGTCGCCCACGATTTGTGGACGGGAGTCTTTTTGCACCTCTAAGCAGGCCGTCCCATCGCGTCCATAGCCGCGGGATATGACACCGACGATCCTGCCCTGTGCCTGCAGATGCTGCACCAGCGCAATGACCGTGGGGGTTTTGCCAGCTCCGCCAGCGACGACGTTGCCGACCACGATGACGAGTGCATCGACGCTTTGCGTTCTGAAGATGCCTGCTGTGTAGAGTTGGCGCCGCAACCACACCGCAATCTGGAATAGCAAGGACACCGGCCACAACAGGCCAGCAATTGGCCCCCGCCGGGTCCATGCCCGCACCAGACTGGCCCGCAGCCGGAGCCGCAAAGCACCGGCCATGGCGCTATCTGCCCCCTGCCTGCGCTGACGATTGCGTGGCGAAAGTGATCTGGTTCAAACCGGAGCGCCGCGCCGCCTCCATGACGGTCACCACTGATTGGTGTTTGGCGCTTGCGTCTGCACTGATGATCACGACGGTGTCTTTGCCAGCCTTGGCGCCCTCCGTCATCGCTACGGCAACACTCTCTAGGCTTCGTCCAACAACCGGAACGCGGTTAACACTGTATGCGCCGTCGGCGCTGACCGCCACAATGAGTTCCTTGGCGTAGTCACGCTGGGCGTCGGTGTCTGCCACGGGCAGCTTGAGCTGCATCTCAGTGAATTTGCTGTAAGTCGTGGACAGCATCAGAAAGATCAGCACTACCAGCAGCACGTCAATGAACGGGATCAGGTTGATCTCGGGCGCTTCCTGGTTTCGGGGACGGAAATTCATGATGTTACTTGCGGAACACTTTGAGGTGGCGGGCCAGGTGCTCGGCCGACAGTTCAAGGGTCAATAGGTAGGCATCGACCTGCCCCCTGAAGTAACGCCAGAAGATCAGTGAAGGAATCGCCACAATCAGGCCGAAAGCCGTGTTGTAAAGGGCAATCGAGATTCCATGGGCGAGCTGGGCCGGGTTGCCGCCGGTGGCCCCGCCGGGAGCTTGCGAGCCAAATATCTCGATCATGCCAACCACCGTTCCAAACAATCCCATCAACGGTGCTGCCGACGCGATGGTCGCGAGTGCACTGAGGCGCTGTTCCAGACGATGCGCCACGATACGACCGGTGCTCTCCATGGTTGCGCGCAAATCATCTTCGGTGCAACGTGGGTCCGAGTTGATGGCCCGCAACCCGCTGGCAAGCACCTCACCCAGTGCGGAGTTTTTTTCCAGTTGAGTGACGACATCGGGGCCGGGGATGGCTGTTCGCGTGACGCTGAGCACTTCGTCGAGAAGTCGCGGCGGTGCAACCTTCGCAGCCTTGAGGCTGATAAAGCGGTCAATAACAATGGCCAGGGCCAATACGGAGCAGGCAATGAGTGGCCAGATGGGCCAGCCGGCGGCTTGTATGATGGAAAACAAATGGTCACTCCGAGCTGATGAAATGCATCGCGATTATGGCGCAGGCGTGGCCAACTCATTGACCCCGGAATCTGTGGGTCACTTTGTGCGGGCTTTGAGTTTGAGATATATCGGTGTGGCGCCAGTGTGCAAGTTGGACGGCCTGAAGACAATTGTTGAAATAAATAGCCAATGAAATCAAATGCTAGCGGCGAAGAGTGGGGCCAACCCGGGGCGGGGCGCGATGACTGAGTCGTATCCGCCCGTCAACGCTGTGCCGCGCATATGGCAAGTCGGTGCCCTCTGTCGCGCAATCGCCGATGCGATGGATGCGCGGTTCAACCCTGTATCGGTCGCTGGAGAGATTAGCGGGTTTACCCGCGCTGCCAGTGGTCATTGCTACTTTTCACTGAAGGACGAATCGGGTCAAATCCGTTGCGCCATGTTCCGACGCGCTGCGGGCTTGCTGGATTTCGGTCCGCGTGATGGTGACCGTGTGGAAGTGCGAGGCCGGCTCGGTGTCTATGAGCCACGCGGCGAACTGCAGTTGGTGGTTGAGAGCATGCGTCCCGCTGGCCAAGGGACACTGTTTGAGCAGTTCTTCAAGCTCAAGGCGAAACTGGAGCAGGAAGGGCTGTTTGACAGTTCACGCAAGCGTCCCTTGCCAGCGATGCCTCGCGGAATTGGGTTGGTTACGTCTCTGGGTGCAGCAGCGCTGCACGACGTGGTGACCGCACTGCAACGCAGGGTCCCACACATCCCGGTCGTGCTCGCCGCGGCCTCCGTCCAAGGTGAGAGCGCGCCACGTGAATTGGTGCAGGCATTGTCAAATCTGTACACCCTTGCCGAGGGTTTTGATAGTGCGCAGCCGGTGCACGTCGATGTGATTGTGCTGGTCCGTGGAGGCGGAGCTCTGGAGGACTTGTGGGCGTTCAATGATGAAGCGTTGGCCCGAATGATCCTTCGGAGCCCCGTTCCTGTCGTAAGTGGAGTTGGACATGAAACCGACTTCACCATCGCTGATTTTGTAGCGGACATGCGTGCGCCCACTCCAACCGCTGCCGCAGAAATGGTGTCGGAACCGATGGCAGTCTGGCTTGCAGTGGTAGCGGCGATGGAGGAGCGAATGGCCGATGCGGCGATGCGGGTCATGGAGAAACAGGGCCAGCGTATCGATCAGGCCGCTGCACGCTTGGGGCGACCCTCTGCGCTGGCACACCGACAACGACTGGTGTTGTCCGCAATGCGGCAGCGGCTCGAGCATGCAGCGCGTATGGCGCTGCAGGTTTTGCATTCCGATGTGGAGCATCGCAACCAAATTTGGCTTGATCGTTTGCATCGTGTGGTGCAGGGCCAGCAAGAACGCTGCCAACGGGCTGGATTGCGATTGGGCCTCCTGGATCCTTCTTTGGTGTTGCGGCGCGGTTATGCGTGGCTGACGCTTGAGAGCGGGCACACCTTGTCCAGTGTTGCGCAGGCAAAATTTGGTGAACACGTGCGTGCAACCCTTACCGACGGTGCGGTTGACTTGACCGTTACCAGCCAAGCTGCGAAATAATTCCTACAATCAAAGTCTTTTGCCCACCAATTGAGAGGATTTCCATGGAACACACCCTGCCCGCATTGCCGTTTGCCATCGACGCTCTGGCACCTGCCTATTCCAAAGAGACGCTGGAGTTTCACCATGGCAAGCACCACAACGCCTACGTGGTCAACCTGAACAATTTGCAAAAGGGCACAGAGTTTGAAAGCATGTCGTTGGAGGACATCATCAAGAAGTCCACAGGCGGCATTTACAACAACTCCGCCCAGATTTGGAACCATACGTTCTTCTGGAACTGCATGAAGCCAAACGGTGGTGGCGAACCATCGGGTGCGCTGGCCACGGCCATCACGGCAAAGTGGGGAAGCTACGCTGCGTTCAAGGAAGCCTTCGTCAAGTCAGCGGTCGGAAATTTTGGGTCCGGATGGACATGGCTGGTGAAAAAGGCCGACGGTTCGGTAGACATTGTCAACATGGGTGCTGCGGGTACGCCGCTCACAACCGCAGACAAAGCGTTGCTGACGGTGGACGTCTGGGAGCATGCCTACTACATCGACTATCGTAATCTGCGCCAGAAGTTTGTTGAAACGTATCTCGAGAAGCTCGTGAACTGGAGCTTTGCAGAAGCAAATTTCGCGTAGAGAGAACGCTCAGATTGAGAAAAAGCCGACTGACGTCAGCTTTTTTATGGGCTAAAAGGGCGCCCTGACAATTTGGTGCCTGGCTTAACCCCCTTTTTTGCGAACCAGCCCTGGTTCATTTCAAGCACAAACCTGACTGGCTTGGCTGAACAATGCGATTCCGTTGTTTGCGGCTTCATGTTCTCCAGATTCACGATGGTTCCATCATCTGCAACAAAGGCCGCAGTCAATGGCAGCAGGGTATTCTTCATCCAGAAGCACAGCCGACTGGGGTTCTCGAAGATGAACAGCATGCCCTCATTTTGTGGCATGTCCTTGCGAAACATGAGACCGATCTCGCGCTGCTCGGACGTCACAGCAAGCTGCGTGTCGATTTGGTGTATGCCAATCGACAGAGGAATGCGCTGCAATTGCATTTGGGGGCTGTCTTCAGCACTTGCGATACCATGGCCAATCAATAAGGTGGCCAACAGGACGTTGAAAATGTCTTTCATCCTGCAATTGTGGCTCAACAATGAAAAATGCCCGCTGTCGCGGGCATTTTCTGGTTAGTCGACAACGACTATTTGGTGGCTTTCTTGGCTTTGCGCTTGGACTTTTTGGCCTTGTGGGCGACAGCCTTTGGCTTTTTCATTTCCTTTGCGGGAGCAGGCGCGGCAGCAGGAGTCGACTGGACGGCTGGTGCAACAGGTGCTGCAGGTGCAGCGGCTTGGGCAAACGCAGTAGCGCCAATAAAACCAGCAACCAAAGCAGCGAGAAGTTTGTTCATTTTATTTTCCTAAGAATGAGAAGTCGAAACCGGCGTCAATTATCCAGCATTGTTGGGTGCGCATTGAATGCACCACGCCACCCTTTGAACTTGACAATATCAAGCAAACTATTGGGAATAGAATTTGTGCATTTTTAGAAGCACACCTTTTCAGGCATTTGAGATTCCAAGATTCAACGGAGACCACTTTTCCATGTACCAGCACATCAAAGTCCCTGCCGAGGGCCAAAAGATCACCGTCAATGCGGATATGTCCTTGAACGTGCCTGACCAGCCTGTCATTCCCTTTATTGAAGGCGACGGTACCGGTCTCGACATCACACCCGTGATGTTGAAGGTTGTTGATGCAGCCGTTGCCAAAGCCTATGTTGGCAAACGAAAGATTCACTGGATGGAGGTCTATGCCGGCGAGAAATCGACTAATGTGTACGGACCGGACGTCTGGTTGCCGGAAGAAACTTTGCATGCATTGCGTGACTATGTGGTCTCGGTCAAAGGTCCATTGACGACGCCCGTTGGGGGTGGCATTCGTTCGTTGAACGTGGCGCTGCGCCAGGAGCTTGATCTCTATGTGTGTCTGCGCCCCATCCAGTATTTTGACGGCGTGCCCAGCCCGGTCAAAGAGCCCCACAAGACCAATATGGTGATCTTTCGCGAAAATTCGGAAGACATCTATGCTGGTATCGAGTTCGAAGCCGAAAGCGACAAGGCCAAGAAGCTCATCAAGTTCTTGCAAGACGAAATGGGCGTGAAGAAGATCCGGTTCCCAAATACCTCGGGCATTGGCATCAAGCCCGTGTCGCGGGAAGGCACGGAACGCTTGGTGCGCAAGGCACTTCAGTACGCCATTGACAATGATAAGCCCAGCGTGACCATTGTGCACAAGGGCAACATCATGAAGTACACCGAAGGAGGCTTCCGTGACTGGGCTTACGCCCTGGCGCAGAAGGAGTTTGGGGCTGAATTGATCGACGGCGGGCCCTGGTGCACGTTCAAGAATCCCAAGTCTGGCAAAGACATTGTGGTTAAAGACAGCATCGCTGATGCATTCCTGCAGCAGATCTTATTGCGTCCCGCCGAATACAGCGTTATCGCAACCCTGAATCTGAACGGCGATTACATTTCTGACGCACTGGCCGCGCAGGTTGGGGGTATCGGTATCGCGCCAGGCGCCAACTTGTCGGACTCGGTGGCTTGCTTTGAGGCGACACACGGTACGGCCCCCAAATACGCGGGCAAGGATTATGTCAATCCTGGTTCTGAAATCCTATCAGCCGAGATGATGCTGCGCCACATGGGCTGGATTGAGGCGGCAGACCTGATCATCAGCTCGATGAAGAAGTCTATCAAAAGCAAGAAAGTGACTTACGATTTTGCGCGTTTGATGGACGGTGCAACCCAAGTCAGCTGCTCTGGTTTCGGTCAGGTCATGATCGATAATATGTGAAGGATAGAAGGGTGATGTGACCGCATATTCGTTGCATTTTCTCTGGAGAAACCGCCAGGACAAATGGGTCCATGGCGGTTTTTTTTATGCCTGCGACTTGAATCGCTGCACTGTGGCTCCAATTCACAGGAGCGGTGCAATCCTTTGAGGGGACCGATAGAATCGATTTCATGGCTACAAATAATCCAATAAAACCACCAGAACCTCCTGTGAAGCAGCCAGACCCTGAGGCGGGCGGTTCTGTTGTACTGGAGCGCAGAACGGAGCGTGTTAAGCCGCCCCAGATGTACCAGGTGATCATGCTGAACGATGACTACACGCCGATGGAGTTCGTTGTTGTCGTCATTCAGGAGTTTTTCGGAAAAGACCTAGAGTCAGCGACGCGGATTATGCTGAAAATCCATCTGGATGGTAAGGCGGTGTGTGGGGTCTATTCCAGGGACGTGGCGGTAACCAAGGTTGATCAGGTACTGGAAGCGGCGCACAAGGCGGGGCACCCGCTCAAATGTGTCTGTGAACCACTGGATGTGTAGTGAAAATCGAATGTAACAAACAGTAGACCGAGAAACGGTTTACAGTCAATCATCAACGCAAGGCTAAAGGAAATCACATGATTGCCCAAGAATTGGAAGTCAGCCTGCACATGGCGTTTGTGGAAGCACGCCAGCAGCGCCACGAGTTCATTACTGTGGAGCACCTGTTGCTCGCACTGTTGGACAATCCCAGTGCGGCAGAAGTTTTGCGCGCATGTTCGGCCAATATCGATGATTTGCGCAAATCGCTCGCAAATTTCATCAAAGACAACACACCACAGGTGGCCGGTACAGATGATGTTGATACCCAGCCAACCCTTGGCTTTCAACGGGTCATCCAGCGCGCCATCATGCACGTGCAGTCCACGGGAAGCGGAAAGAAGGAAGTCACCGGTGCCAACGTGCTGGTCGCCATTTTTGGCGAAAAGGATTCGCACGCGGTTTACTATTTGCACCAGCAAGGGGTTACCCGTCTGGATGTGGTCAACTTCATTGCGCACGGGATCAAAAAGAACGATCCCCCTGAATCCACCAAAGCCAATGAGAATCCTGCAGAGAGTGACGAGGGAGCCGGAGGTGAGAAATCTGAAAAGACATCACCCTTGGAGCAGTTCACCCAAAATCTGAATCAGCTCGCAAAGGATGGGAAGATTGATCCCCTTATCGGGCGCGAATATGAGGTGGAACGTGTCATCCAGATCTTGTGCCGACGCCGCAAAAACAATCCCCTGCTGGTCGGAGAAGCCGGTGTAGGTAAAACTGCGATTGCAGAGGGTTTGGCCTGGCGCATTACGCAGGGCGATGTCCCGGAGATCCTGGCAGAGGCCATTGTCTATTCACTGGACATGGGTGCACTGCTGGCCGGAACCAAATACCGAGGTGATTTTGAGCAGCGTCTGAAAGGTGTTTTGAAGGCGCTGAAGGACAAACCGCACGCCGTGCTGTTCATCGATGAAATCCACACGCTGATCGGGGCTGGTGCTGCGTCTGGCGGCACCCTGGATGCATCCAATCTACTCAAGCCTGGCCTGAGTTCAGGCGCGCTCAAATGCATTGGAGCCACCACCTTTGCCGAGTACCGTGGCATTTTCGAGAAAGACGCGGCGCTGTCCCGTAGATTCCAGAAAGTGGACGTGGTCGAGCCAACCATCGAACAGACGGTCGAAATCCTTAAGGGACTCAAGTCCCGTTTCGAAGAGCACCACAATGTGAAGTACGCAGTCGCGGCCTTGCAGGCTGCAGCGGAGCTGAGCGCCAAATACATCAACGACCGGCATTTGCCGGACAAGGCCATAGACGTGATCGATGAGGCGGGTGCCGCCCAGCGCATCCTGCCAGCGAGCAAGCGAAAGAAAACCATTAGCAAGGCAGAGGTGGAAGAGATCGTGGCAAAGATCGCCAGGATTCCCGCAGCCAATGTCTCCAATGACGACCGCGGCAAGCTAAAGACGCTGGAGCGTGATCTGCGCAACGTGGTGTTTGGACAGGACAAGGCACTCGATGTATTGGCATCTGCAGTCAAGATGGCACGCTCGGGCATTGGAAAGGGTGACAAGCCCATTGGCTCGTTTCTGTTCAGCGGACCGACCGGCGTCGGTAAGACGGAAGCTGCCAAGCAGTTGGCCTACATCATGGGCATCGAACTGATTCGCTTTGATATGAGCGAGTACATGGAGCAGCATGCAGTCAGCCGCCTGATCGGTGCGCCGCCTGGCTACGTGGGCTTTGACCAAGGCGGCTTGTTGACGGAAGCCATCACCAAAAAGCCGCATTGCGTGCTGCTGCTTGACGAAATCGAAAAAGCACACCCTGCGATTTTCAACGTGCTGCTACAGGTCATGGACCATGGCACGTTGACCGACAACAATGGGCGAAAGGCTGACTTCCGTAACGTGATCATCGTCATGACCACCAATGCAGGTGCCGAGACCATGAACAAGGCAAGCATCGGGTTCACCAACCCGCGTGAGGCCGGTGATGAAGCGGCTGATATCAAGCGGTTGTTCACCCCCGAGTTCCGCAACCGCCTGGATGCGACAGTTAGCTTCAAGGCCCTCGACGAGAACGTCATACTGCGCGTGGTGGACAAGTTCTTGTTGCAACTGGAGACCCAGTTGGCCGACAAGAAAGTGGACGTTACCTTTACCGACAAACTGCGCAAGCATTTGGCCAAGAAAGGCTTTGACCCTTTGATGGGTGCGCGCCCTATGCAACGACTGATTCAGGACACCATTCGCCGCGCGTTGGCAGACGAATTGTTGTTTGGTCGACTGACCGATGGTGGTCGTTTGACGGTTGATCTGGATGACACGGACGAAAGCAAGACCGAGGTCTTGCTTGACATTCAGCCCTTGCCCGAGAAAAAGGGTAGGGCGAAGCCAGAAGAAGCAACGGCAGGTTCGTAGCCGCTGTTATTTGAAGCCAACCCGGTCCAGCATTTGCTGGACCTTGACTTGGTTCATTCCCACCACACTGATGGGAATGGTTTCGCTTTTGAAGCTGCCACCCGTCATGGCCTGGAGTGCCGGGTTGCTGATCTTTACACCCTTGGCCGCAGGCCACTCGTTGTTCCCATTGGCGAAGTGGTCTTGCGCAGGTGCACTCGCTAAGTACTCCAGGAACTTGATGGCATTGGTCAGGTTTTTGGCGTTCTTTGCAACAGCACCGCCAGCGATATTGACGTGCGTCCCCCACGTTGCCTGGTTGGGAAACACGACGCCCATACGGTCCATGATGGTGTGGTCGTCTGGGTTGTTCGAACGCATGATCCGCGCAAGGTAGTAGGTGTTCGTAACCGCAATGCTGCATTCTCCCGAAGCAACCGCCTTGATCTGATCCGTGTCTCCCCCCTTGGGAGCGCGGGCCATGTTGGATACCATGCCTTTGAGCCATTGTTCCGCCGCCGCATCTCCTAAGTGTTCTGTGACCGATCCGAACAGGGACAGGTTGTAGGGGTGCGAACCAGAGCGTATGCATAGCTTGCCCTTGTTTTTGGGGGCACCGAGTTCTTCGTAGGTATCCACATCTTCTTTTTTGACCTTTGCCTTGTCGTAGACGATGACGCGGGCGCGTGTCGAAAACCCAAACCACGGTGTTTCACCAGTGGGTGTGGTCTTGCCACGATACTGTGCGGGGATTGCGTCGTCCAATACCTTGGATTTCACGGGTTGGAACAAACCTTCGACTTCGCCGCGCCACAGCCGACTGGCATCGACCAGCAAGATAATGTCGGCGGGCGACGCGGTACCTTCTGCCTTCAGGCGGGCCAGAATACCGGCATCGTCGGCATCCACACGGTTGAGCCTGATTCCCGTGGTTTTCGTAAAGTTTGCATACAGTGCTTCATCCGTGGGGTAGTGCCGTGCAGAATACACGTTCAGAACCTGTTCCTGGGCCATGGTTGCACCCGTGGCCATACAGACCAGGCAGGCAATTGCAATCTGTTTTTTCATTGTGGTTTCGTTTTGTAGGTTGGAAGTCGTTGTTACTACGATCATATTACAAACGCGAATCATTCTCAATCAGTTGACTTTGATGTGGCTCAAATTTTCATGAAGTATCTTCTTGCGGTAGTTTTAGCGTTCGGTTTGATCGGCTGCTCTAGCGTGCCGAAAGAGGTTGTTACCCCAATAGAGCCGTCGATCGCTCCGACTGCCCCTGTCGCTATCGTGGCTCCCAAAATACCTCCACGCATTGGTCTGGCATTGGGCGGTGGTGCGGCCCGGGGGTTTGCGCACGTAGGTGTTATTCAGGTGCTGGAAGAGGCCGGCATTCGGCCCTCCATGGTCGCCGGTACTTCTGCCGGAAGCCTGGTGGCGGCCTTCTATGCCAGTGGCAAAAGCGGCAAACAGTTGCAGCATGTGGCGGAGACGATGGAAGAGGCCGCTATTGCTGATTGGACGCTGCCCCTATTCAACCGGGGCATGCTACGTGGAGACGCTTTGGCCCGTTACGTGAACGGCCAAGTGGGTTCCCGCTTGATTGAAGACTTTCCCCTGCCGCTGGGCATTGTGGCCACTGACCTCAACAGCGGTCAAAGCATGTTGTTTCAGCGTGGCGACACTGGTACGGCGGTGCGTGCGTCCAGCGCAGTTCCTGCTGTGTTTCAGCCTGTGAGGATTTCCGGGCGGGAGTATGTGGACGGGGGCTTGGTGTCTCCGGTGCCCGTGCGTGCGGCCCGCCAGATGGGTGCCGAATTGATCATCGCGGTGGACATTTCCAGCCCCCCCGAAGCCAATTTGGCCGGTGGGACCCTCGATGTCCTGCTGCAGACGTTTTCCATCATGAGCAAGAGCATCAACTACTTTGAACTCAAGGAAGCTGATGTGGTGGTACGGCCCGCCTTGCCGGGTGTATCCAGCTCTGATTTCAGTTCACGCAAAAAGTCGATTGAAGCGGGACGTCAGGCCATGCTGCAGCTGATGCCGCAGCTACGTGCCGCCATTGCGGCCAAGACGCGTTGAGAACGGCACACCCAAAAAAAAGGCCCCGTTTTGCAACGAGGCCTTGAAGGGATCCCTGAACCTGATGGTTTCGAAAGGACCCGAGGAGACAACCGGTGGAAACACTTGCGTTCCCGAATTGGATAAATTATGTCAGGGTTTTCCCTGAAAGCCTAGAGTCCGCGCTCCAAATTAGCGTTTCTTGGCCGCTTGCTTGGTTGCGCTGGTTGCTGTGGCGGCAACTGCATTGAAGTTGGCTTCGGCCATTTCCGTGGCTTGCTTGACGGCTTTCTGCACGGATTCCAGTGCATTGTTGGCAGCGGATACCGTGCTTTTCATGATGGCAACAGCAGACTCAGAGCCAGCAGGTGCGTTCTTGGCAGCGCTGTCGACCAAGCCCATGAATTTCTTCTGTGCTTCAGCGGTTTGGCCTTCAAAGTTCTTGCCAAATTCAGCAGTTGTGCTGGTGGCGATGTCATACAGGTGACGGCTGTAAGCCGCAGTCTTTTCAGCCAAAGGCTGGAACAGACCGGACTGCAGTGCCAGCAACTCTTGTGCGTCCTTGACGCTCAACAGGGTCTGGGTGTGGGAGTTGGCTTCAGACAAGGCTGCTTTGGAGGCGGTCAGGTTGAGTTCAACGATTTTTTCCACGCCTTCAAAAGCCTTCGTGGTCAAACCAAACAGGGTTTCGACGTTTGCTTTGTGGGAAGCCATTACTTGTTCAACAGTCATCATGTCAATATCTCCAAGAGTTGAGGTAAAAAATTGCTATCTGCTCCGTAACCCGGCCTATTGGCACACACATGTTGCAGTGCAGCATTGGACAAATTATAGGGTGACTGAAACGTAGTGCAAGTCTTATTTGCTGCATCGCAACAAATTAGAACAACTTTTCTAAATCTGGCCATCGTCATCACCGGGTCACACAGGTGTCAGCTGTGATCAGAGTTGGTCGTGATTCAGACAGTCTCAGACAAAACGGGCTGGCAGAATCGGGCTATGCCAAATTCCAAACAGTCAAAACCGATGCCTGAGTCGCGCAGTGCCTACCGTGCCTTCCGATCCATCGCAACCCGGTGGATGGACAATGACGCCTATGGTCATGTCAACAACGTGGTTTACTACAGCTGGTTTGACACGGCGGTCAATGCCTATCTCATCGAAAACGGCGCATTGGACATTCACTCTGGCGACACCATAGGGCTGGTGATTGAAACCCACTGCAACTATTTTGCGTCGCTGGCGTTTCCCCAAACGGTCTACGTCGGCATTCGGGTGGCCCGTCTGGGAACCTCCAGCGTGCGCTACGAGGTAGGCATCTTTGGTGACTCGGATCAGACTGCGGCCAAGGGGCACTTTGTGCACGTGTACGTCGACAAACAGACCCGCCGGCCGGTACCCCTGCCGTCACAACTGAAGACCGTATTGGAGACCCTGTTATGAATTCTTTGAGTGTGGATGCGGCGATTACTTCCCGCATGTCGGTCCGGTCTTTTACCCAACAGACCGTTGACCGCGAGGCGATCGAACAGATATTGCAGGTCGCCAGTCGTGCGCCGTCGGGCACCAACTGCCAGCCATGGAAGGTCTATGTCTTGCAGGGGGCCAGCCGCTCCACATTGGTGGAGCAGGTATGCGCCACCCATGACGCCATTCGCGCCAACCCGGCGCTGGCAGCCGAGTATGCGGAAGAGTACGACTACTATCCGCAAAGGTGGGTCAGCCCCTACATTGACCGACGCCGCGAGAACGGTTGGGGCCTGTATGGACTGCTGGGGATCGGCAAGGCCGACAAGGACAAGATGCACCAGCAGCACCAGCGCAACTACCATTTCTTTGATGCGCCAGTCGGTCTGATGTTCACCATTGACCGGGTGATGGGCCGCGGTTCACTGGTGGACTATGGAGCCTTTTTGCAGAACATCATGGTGGCCGCGTGTGGCCATGGCCTGCACACTTGTCCACAAGCGGCCTGGAATGGGTTTTCCAAGATCATCCTGCCGCACATCGGGGCCGGTCCCGACGAGATGCTGGTTTGCGGAATGGCGCTGGGCTATGCCGACGAAACGGCTGTGGTTAACACCTTCCATACGCCACGCGTGCCGGTGCAGGATTTCACCACCTGGCTGGATTGAGAGCAGCGCATGGCCATTCCTTCACCACGATCCCGAATCCTGATCACCCGCGCCATCTTCCCGGAGGTGGCACAGCGCCTGTCCGAACACTTTGATGTGGAATCCAACACCGCGGACGATGACTGGAGTGCGGAAGAAATCGCCAGCCGCCTGCAGGACAAGACGGGCGCGCTTACCTTTGGCCTGGAGCGCATCACGGAGCCCCTACTGGCACGGTGCCCGTCACTGAAGATTTGCGCCAACATGACGGTGGGCTACAACAACTTTGACCTGGATGCCATGAGTGCCGCTGGCGTGCTGGGCACCAACGCGCCCGACGTGCTCACAGAGACCACGGCCGATTTCGGCTTTGCGCTGCTGATGGCCACGGCCCGGCGCGTGACCGAGAGCGAGCATTTTTTGCGCGCCGGCAAATGGACGCGCTGGAACTATGAGATGTTCTCCGGCGCTGAAGTGCATGGCAGCACATTGGGCATCATCGGCATGGGGCGCATCGGACAGGCCATTGCACGGCGCGCCGCCTTTGGCTTCGGCATGCAGGTGATGTACCACAACCGCAGCCGCCTGGGTGCGGCCACCGAGGCGGATTGCCGCGCCAGCTACGTGAGCAAGCAAGAGCTGCTGCAGACTGCCGACCATGTGCTGCTGGTGGTGCCGTATTCCAAGGAATCGCACCACACCATTGGCGCGGCCGAACTGGCGCTGATGAAGCCCACGGCGACGCTGATCAACATCGCCCGCGGTGGCATTGTGGACGACGCTGCGCTGGCCGTGGCACTGCGCGACAAACGCATTGCAGCAGCTGGGCTGGATGTGTTTGAAGGCGAGCCTCAAGTGCACCCCGACTTGCTGGCCGTGCCCAACGTGGTGCTCACGCCCCACATTGCCAGCGCCACGGCAGGCACGCGCCGCGCCATGGCCATGCTGGCGGTGGACAACCTGATTGGTTACCTAGTGCACAGCAAGGCGGTGACGCCGTTGAACGCAGCCTGACTGCGTGGCGCGACGGCAGCTCGAGAGTTGAATTGCTACGTTTTCAGTAGCGCTATAGCTATATTTTACGAGGGCTAACCCTCTATTTTTCATTTGACATTGGTTGCAAGGACGGATTTGGCGTGAATGATGCATTGGTTTGGGCGCTGCTGGCGCTGGCGTTGCTGACCCTGGGGCTGGTCGCGTGGATGGCGCTTGCGCTGGCTCGCTTGCGCAGCGGTGCAGTGGATGCCGAATTGCAGCGCAAGGAACTGCAAGACCTGCGCGCCCAACTGCAAACCGGAAATGAGCGACTGGAGCGCGAACTGCGCCGTGAGATCGCCGAGTCATCCCAAGGGGCACGTCAGGAGTTGAACCAAAACCTGGCCACCTTCCAGCAAACCCTGACGCAACAGGGGGCAGAGGCCACGCGCACGCAAAACACGCAGATCGACGCCTTTGGCCAGCAACTGGCGCTGATGCAAAAGACCCTGGCGGACACCTTGCACACCCAGCTCTCCAGCGTGGGTGAATCCACGGCGCGGCGCCTGGCCGAGATGAGCGACACCAATGCCCGCAGCATGACGGCCGTGCGCGATGCCTTGAACCAGCAACTGGCCCAGCTGCAGACCACCAATTCCGCCAAGCTCGACGAAATGCGTGCCACGGTGGACGAAAAACTGCAGAGCACGCTGCAGGCTCGCCTGGGCGAGAGCTTCAAGCAGGTGGCTGACCGGCTGGAGCAGGTGCACAAGGGCCTGGGCGAAATGCAGACGCTGGCCCAGGGCGTGGGCGACCTCAAGCACCTGCTGACCAACGTCAAGACCCGTGGAATCTTTGGCGAAGCGCAACTGGCCAGCCTGCTGGAGCAGGTGTTTGTGCCCGACCAGTATGCGGTGCAGATTGCCACCCGCCCCGGCAGCAAGAACGTGGTGGACTTTGCGATCAAGCTGCCGGGCAAGTCCGATACCGGCGAGCCGCTGTGGTTGCCCATCGACGCCAAGTTCCCCAATGAAGACTACGAGCGCCTGCTGGACGCCCAGGGCCGGGCCGACGTGGCCGGGGCCGAGGCGGCAGGCAAGGCGCTGGAGCTGCGCATCCGGCTGGAGGCCAAGTCCATGGTCGAGAAGTATGTGGAGCCACCGTACACCACCGACTTTGCCATCCTCTTTTTGCCCACGGAGGGCCTGTACGCCGAGGTGCTACGCCGCCCGGGGTTGATGGAGAGTCTGCAGCGCGACCACCGCGTCACGCTGGCCGGTCCCACGACTTTGTTGGCCATGTTGAGTTCGTTACAGATGGGCTTCAGAACGCTGGCGCTGGAGAAGCGCTCCAGCGAGGTCTGGCAGGTGCTGGGCGCGGTCAAGACCGAGTTCGAAAAATTTGGCGGCGTGCTGGCCAAGGTCAAGCTGCAGACGCAGACCGTGCTCAACACGCTGGACAACGCCGAAACCCGCAGCCGCGCCATGAGCCGGGTGCTTAAAAAGGTTGATGCCTTGCCCGACACGCAAGCGCAGGCGCTGATCCCGTTGGACAAAGACTTTGACCGTGCGGATGGGGAGTCCGAAGTGGACGCCGGCGCTGCATGAGCGCAATGCCACCCGCACCATTGCCCGAACCGGAAGTTGCCCAGTCCTGGGCCCTCCTGCGCCTGATCTGCGGCCACATCTGCCTGCACGGCAGCATGGCGGGCCTGCGCATGGCTGCACCCCTGCTGGCGCTGCGCCAGGGGCATAGTGCTTTCTCGGTCGGCGTGTTGCTGGCCCTGTTTTCCCTCACCCAGGTCTTTTTGGCACTGCCCGCAGGTCGCTATGCGGACCGCCATGGGTTGAAGCGCCCAATGGCCATGGGCGTGGTGGCGGCGTCAAGCGGCGCGGCGCTGGCCGTGCTGTGGCCGCAGTTCTGGGTGCTGTGCCTGGGGGCACTGCTGATGGGTGGTGCCACAGGCGCGGCGTCCATTGCACTTCAACGCCACGTGGGACGCGCCGCACGCGACTCGACTGAACTCAAGCGCGTGTTCAGCTGGCTGGCCATTGGCCCGGCGGTCTCCAACTTTGTCGGCCCAGTGGCGGCGGGCCTGCTGATCGACCATGTGGGCGTGTGGATGGGCGGCTCAGCCGGGGACGACAACGGCTTTCGCGGCGCCTTTGTGTTGCTGGCACTGCTTCCTTGGGCCACCTGGCTGTGGGTGCGCCATACGACCGAATTGCCGCCCGTGCCACCGGTGGACGGTGCCACCCGCCAGCCTGTATGGCACTTGCTGCGCGAACCGCGCATGCGCCGCCTGCTGCTGGTGAACTGGTTGCTGGCCAGTTGCTGGGATGTGCACACCTTTGTGGTGCCCGTGCTGGGCCATGAGCGGGCCTTCAGCGCCTCGGTCATCGGCGCCATTTTGGGCGGCTTTGCCATCGCCGCGGCAACCGTTCGCGTAGCAATGCCACTGCTGGCCGCGCACCTGAAAGAGTGGGTGGTGGTCAGCAGCGCCATGGTGGCTACGGCCCTGATGTTTTCGATTTACCCGCTGATGGTGTCGCCCTGGTCCATGGGCCTGTGCTCGGTGTTGTTGGGTCTCGCGTTGGGATCGGTGCAGCCCATGATCATGAGCACCCTGCACCAGATCACACCGCATGCCTTGCATGGTCAGGCGCTGGGGCTGCGTCTTGCCAGTATCAATCTGTCCAGCGTGCTGATGCCCATCCTGTTTGGCACGGCCGGTTTGGTGGTGGGCGTTTCGGTGGTGTTCTGGACAGTAGGCGCGGCCGTGGGACTGGGGTCACGTTTGGCTTGGCGGCTGAGGCCCTGAATTTCAGATCTTGCGGCCTACAGTTTGTAGAACGTGCGGATGATGTCCCAGGCTTCCTGGGGATCGTCGGTGTAGTGGAACAGGTTCAAATCCTCGGGGGAGATGGCGCCTTCTTCTACCAGCACGTCCATGTTGATCAGTCGTTTCCAGTAGTCCTTGCCAAACAGGATGATGGGCACCGGAGAGGACTTCTTGGTCTGCACTAGTGTGATGACCTCGAACAGCTCGTCTAGCGTGCCAAAGCCACCAGGAAAAGCCACCATTGCTTTGGCGCGCATCATGAAATGCATCTTGCGCACGGCAAAGTAATGGAATTTGAAACTCAATGCGGGTGTGACATAGGGGTTGGCACTCTGCTCGTGCGGCAATGCGATGTTCAGGCCCAGCGTGAGGGCGCCCGCCTCGGACGCGCCCCGGTTGGCCGCCTCCATGATGCCGGGGCCACCACCGGTACAGATGTAGAGGCGTTCCTTTTCGGGCAGCGTGGAGCTGTGGGTAGCCACGATGCGGCCGAATTGACGAGCCTGCTCATAGTGCCGGGCATTGCGAACGTGGCGTTCGGCCACTTTCAGAGCCATGGCATCGCCGCTTTGACGCGCTTCATCGAGCAGGCGCTGGGCGGTTTCTGGCGAACTGAAGCGGGCACTGCCGAATACCACAATGGTGCTTTCCACACCCATTTCGGTTTGGTCCAGATCGGGCTTGAGCAATTCCAGTTGCAGGCGGATGCCACGGGTCTCGCGGCGCAGCAAAAACTCGGGGTCGGCAAAGGCCAGACGGTAGGCGTTGGGCCGCATGGGAACACCGGCATCGGCCTGGGCTTGGATGTAAGCCCAGGCATCGGCCATGGTGCGTTCGTCGAGGTCTTTAGAGGTGTCCAAGAGGGCTGTCCTAGGTGTTTTGAGAAACTAGCGCGTCGGCAATTGCAGGCGCCATGCTAACGGCGTTGCTGGGATGGGCGACGCAGTCGGTGCTCCAGACCCTGCCAATACCGGCGTCGTTGATGACTTGCATCGCATCATGGGCAAACAAGGCATGGGTTACAGCCACGTCCACCGACGCGGCCCCGGCCGAGAGCAACAGGCGCGCAGCCCCTGCTAGCGTATGGCCACTGCTGGCCATGTCATCGAGCAAGACAACGCAGCGACCCTGGACGCGGATATCCGGCAAGGCAATCTGTACGTCGCGGTCACCATGGCGAATTTTGTGGCACACCGCGTGGTCGAAGCCATGGCGGGCGGCGGCCTGCGCAATCCACTGCGCAGACTCTTCATCGGGTCCGATCAACAGCGCATGCGGGAGGTGGGTGGCAATCAGGTCGGCCAACAATGGCGCGCCGCTAAGGACGGTGGCCTGCGCAGCCGGCACGGCTTCCACAAGGGTGGTCACGCGGTGCAGGTGCGGGTCCACCGTGATGACGGCGTCAAACAATTCAGCCAGAAAGCGGCCCACCACCTTCTGGCTCACCACTTCACCGGGCTGGAAGGCTATGTCCTGGCGCATATAGGCCAGGTAGGGGGCAACCAACGTCAGATGTGTGGCGCCGAGCATGCGTGCCGTGCGGGCCACTAGCAGCAACTCCACCAGTTTCTCGTTGGGGTTGTCCAGCGTGCGCAGCAGCACGACGCGCTGTGGCAGGGCAGAGGGCAGGCGTAACTTGAGTTCGCCATCGGGGAAACGGTGGCGCGCAATGGCGGTCAGGCCCAAGCCCGCCGCCTGGGCGATGGCCGACGCAACTGTTTGATCCTCGGCAAAGTGCAACAAGACGGCGGTTTTGGTCATCAAAACTCCACAAACGCATGCAGCATGTTGGCGGCCGGCCCGACGCCAAACCCAATGGATTTTTTGCATGCCTGTCGTGCAAATTCCAGGTCAGCCGCATAGCTGGCATGCACACGGTAGAGCAGGGCATCGGCCTGTACCTCATCGCCCAGCTTGCATAGCAAATCGACACCGGCGTTCTTCACCTTGGGTGCACCTGCCAATCCTGCAATGCGGGCCATTTGCAGGTTATCAATACTGGTGACAGTACCAGCATAGGGCGCGCGAATCTCAAAGCTGAGTACTCCCAGCCCAGGCTGGTTGTGGTCAAACGACCTGCTGCCCTGGGCCTGGATGATGTCATTCATCTTGGCCAGGGCGCGGCCCGAATCCAGGATGTCGCGCGCAATGGCAAAGCCGTCTCCACCGCGCACATCGGGGTCGCATTCGATGAGGCGCCCGGCCAGGCGCAAGGATTTTTGGCGCAGGTCCATTGGCGCTCGTGGGTCGTTCTCCAGCACACGCATGACGTCGCGCGCCTCCAGCACCGGGCCAATGCCAAAACCAATGGGTTGGCGACCATCGGTAATCACGACGTCCAGCGACACCTTCATACGCCGTGCGACGTATTCAAAAAGACGGCGCAAACGCTGCGCTTCGGGCATGGAACGCACCTTGGCCGTGGGGCCAATCGGAATATCGAGTACCAGGTGACTGGAACCTGCGGAGATTTTTTTGGACAGGATGGAGGCCACCATCTGCCCGGGCGAATCCAGCGACAAGGGTCGTTCGACGGATATCAGCACATCATCTGCCGGTGACAGGTTGGCGGTTCCGCCCCAGGCCAGGCAGCCTCGGTGACGGCGGACTATTTCTTCGAGTTGCTCGATCGGAAGTTCCACATTGGCCAGCACCTCCATGGTGTCGGCCGTTCCCGCAGGCGAGGTGATGGCACGTGACGAGGTCTTGGGGCATAGCATGCCGTGCGCCGCCACGATCGGCACGATGAGCATGGAAGTGCGGTTGCCCGGAATACCGCCAATGCAGTGTTTGTCCACCACCAGACTTTCATGCCAGTCCAGATGCCGCCCGACATCAATCATGGCTTGGGTCAGGAAGTAAACCTCTTCTCGGTCCAGCTCATCCCGGTTGGTGGCTACAACGAAAGCGGTCAGTTCGATTTTGGAGTAGTGGTGCTCGGCGATGTCGTGCACGATGGATTTGAAGTCTTCCAGATTGAGGCGTTCGCCACCCAGCTTGCGGTGCAGCGCCCCAATGGACTCCGGTGGCTCAGCTTGCGCTACCGTGACGGTGTGGCCATCTTCCACGCCCATTTGGGCAAAGGCTGCTTTGGATAGCCCCAACTCGCCGCAGGCCACGATGGCCTGGTCGTCCACCACATTCAATGTGGCCAAGATACTACGTCCGTTGGTACGCACCTCCACCTTGGACAGCGCTTTGAAGCCCTCGGCGCGGTAGATGTCGCAGTCGCGGTGCATATAGGCCACGTTCTCGTGGTACGTGTCTATCAGTACGCGGCGCAGAGCGAGTCGCGCCGGTTTCAGTGCCCCATTGCGCGCAGTCGGGATGCCGCTGGGTGGTGCAGGGATTGCAGTGGTCATGGCAATAGCCTACACCGAAATAGCCACCTTCCCGCGGGGTAAGCACTCGTGGAGTGCCAGTATTCGTTCCAAAGACAAAAAAGGCTCCCAAGGAGCCTTTTTTTCGGGACCTGGAAGGCCTAGACGCGCTTGCGGTATTCGCCGGTGCGGGTGTCGATTTCGACCTTGTCGCCCTGGGCCACAAAAATGGGCACGCCCACATCAAAGCCGGTGGCAATCTTGGCAGGCTTGAGCACCTTGCCGGAGGTGTCGCCCTTGACGGCGGGCTCAGTCCAGGTGATTTCACGCACGACGCTGGTGGGCAGCTCGACGGAAATGGCCTTGCCGTCATAGAACACCACTTCAACGGCCATGCCGTCTTCGAGGTAGTTCAGGGTGTCGCCCATGTTTTCGGCTTCGACTTCGTACTGGTTGTACTCTGCGTCCATGAACACGTACAAGGGATCGGCAAAGTAGGAGTACGTGCAGTCCTTCTTGTCCAGAATGACCTGGTCCATCTTGTCGTCGGCCTTGAAGACCACTTCGGTGCCGAAGTTCGCAATCAGGCTCTTGAGCTTCATGCGCACGGTGGCGGAGTTGCGGCCTCCGCGGCTGTATTCGGTTTTCAGGACGACCATGGGGTCTTTGCCGTTCATGATGACGTTGCCGGCGCGAATTTCTTGAGCGATTTTCATATGCTGTTTGGAGCGGTTTCGCTGTTAGCCTGTGCTGTCAGCGATGTTAGGCCGCAAGCTGCGGCGGAGCATGACTTGCCCAAGGGGGATGGGGCAAAGTCAGCAAAGCCTTAGATTTTACCGTTTTTTCAGGACGAATTGGACCAGCTGTGTGACCAGATCGTCCATTTGCAGCAGGCGTTCCCGAGTCGTCCGCAGCGATTGGGACCATGAATTGAGGTCGATCAAGTGCAGAGGGTGGGTACCATTGGCACTGTGGATGTCGTTCCAGGCAAGGTGAAAGTCGCGCAATGATGGGCTGGCGCCAATGGCATCCAGAAATGCATTTAGCTTTTGGACGTGCGCGGTGTCGTCCTGGGGGTAGATTTGCCAGACCAGCGGTTTTCCTGCCCAGAGTGCGCGCACCAGCGAATCCTCGCCCCGCACGAAGTTCAAATCACAGGCCCATAGCAGGTGGTCGAAATCGCGTTGGGTTAGCTGGGGGAGGTAAGCCACCCGCAAGCGATGAAAAGCCTGGTTCTCCCCCGCCGCGTTCTCAGCGCTGTGTTGCGCCAGAATGGTTTTAACGGCATTGCTGGCCCGTCCTGCGCTGACCAGCAGCAGGGTGGGTGTTGGCGCGGCATCCAGGTGCGCTAACAGAGCCGCCAGGGCTGGGGGTTCATAGCAAAACAGTGACACCAATTGCTCGCCAGCCCAGGTGATGCCGTGGTGCGCCAACCAGTCTGCTTGCCCGTCGCCTTGCGCAAACGCCTGCTGGCGTAGCGACAGATCGGGTTCGCGCAACAGGCCGCCGGTGCGTGTGGAAAAGCCGGGATAGAAGAAATACTTGGTCCAGCCTTTCGCCGGGCCACGCATGACCGGTGATGCGAGGCCGTGCGACTGCTCCACGTAGCGCTCAGCGGACAGATACTCCAGATTGATCCAGACAGGTTGTTCATATTCAAATTGGCCTTTAGCCCTCGTGGAATATGCACTGGCAGCTACAAATTCAGTAGCGATTTCACAGCCAAACCCCTCGACCCATACGTCAGCTGGCGCAAGGCTGGCCAGCAGGGCGGCGTCCTTGGACCGCTCCCAATCCAGTACCTGCACCCCGGGCCAGCTGCCTTCCAGAGCACCCGATGCCATCCAGCGCAGTGGGGCTGTGTCGTCCACCCACAGGCGCACTGCATGACCGCGCGCTCCCAGGTCGGCGCACAGCCGCCAGCACACGCCGATGTCGCCAAAGTTGTCAACCAAGCGGCAAAACACATCCCACCGCAGGGGCGTGCTGGAAACGGTCGCAGTCGGTTGTGCCATGCCCGCAATTGTCTACCGGCAAAGAAAGGACAATACGGCCCATGTCTGAAACCCATTCCGAAGAGTTGCTGCGTGAAGTAGCCGCACTCCCATCCTTGCCGGGGGTGTACCGCTATTTCGACGCACAGGGGCAGTTGCTTTACGTGGGCAAGGCCATCAGTCTGAAGAAGCGTGTTTCCAGCTATTTTCAGAAGAACCATGGTGGCACGCGCACCGGCCATATGGTCAGCAAGATTGTGCGCATGGAAACCACGGTGGTGCGTTCCGAGGCGGAAGCATTGCTGTTGGAAAACAACCTGATCAAGACGCTCCATCCCAAGTACAACATTCTGTTTCGGGACGACAAGAGCTACCCCTATCTCAAGATGACCGGGGTCCCGGCTGCATCCCGGCGCGAACATCCATTGGGGTCTGGTGATGGCAAGAACTCTAGTGTTGCGGTAGCGCGGGTCGCCGCGGACTTTTCGCGGGTTTCGTATTACCGGGGCGGTGTCGAGAAGAAACATCGCTACTTTGGCCCTTACCCCAGCGCTTGGGCGGTGAAAGAGGCCATTTTGCTGATGCAAAAGGTGTTTCGCCTGCGCACCTGTGAGGACCCGGTGTTCAGCAACCGCACAAGGCCCTGCCTGCTGTACCAGATCAAGCGCTGCTCGGCCCCGTGTGTGGGGCATATATCGGCCCAGGACTACGCGGCGGATGTGGCCAACGCCGAAAAATTTCTGCGCGGCGATGCCCAGGAGGTGATGAAACACCTGGAGTCCCGCATGATGGCCCACGCCGAAAAGCTGGAGTTTGAGCAGGCGGCGGAATTGCGAAACCAGGTGGCCGCGTTGTCAAACGTGCTGCACCAGCAGGCGATGGACAACGTGGAAGACAGGGACGTCGACATTCTGGCGGTTAAGGTGCAGGGCGGCAAAGCCTGCGTGAATCTAGCCATGGTCCGCGGTGGCCGCCATCTGGGGGACAGGCCGTATTTCCCGGTGCACGTGGAGGATGCTGCAGGTTTGCCGGACTCGGATGAATCCGATGCCAGTTCTGAAGCGGGCAACGCGGCAGTGGCTGACTCGGTAGAGGTGCAGGTTCTGGAAGCTTTCTTGTCGCAACACTACATCGAAGTCCCCATGCCGCCGACCCTAATCGTCAGTGAACCGGTCAGCAAACACTTGCTCAAGGTCTTGTCTGAACAGGTGGGGTTTAAGGTGAGCGCCATACACCAGCCACGCGAGCAGCGCCGGGCCTGGCTGGAGATGGCGCAAACCAACGCGGCATTGCAGCTCGCCCGCTTGTTGGCCGAGGAAGGGTCGCAACAGGCGCGTACCCGCGCCCTGGCGGAAGCGCTGGACTTGACAATGGAAAATCTGGACGCCCTGCGGGTGGAGTGCTTCGATATCTCCCATACCGCGGGCGAGGCCACCCAGGCTTCGTGCGTGGTGTTTCAGCACCACAAAATGCAAAACGCGGAGTACCGGCGGTTCAATATCGAGGACATTACGCCGGGCGATGACTATGCTGCCATGCGCCAGCTGCTGACCCGCCGCTACAGCAAGGTTGCCGAGGCGCTGAAAGAGGCCAAGCATGCCGGGCAGACGCCGGCTGGAACCGGCCGCTTGCCGGACCTGGTGCTGGTGGATGGAGGCAAAGGGCAGGTGTCCATGGCGCGCGAGGTATTTGAGCAACTGGGGCTGGACTTGTCGCTGATCGTCGGCGTGGAAAAAGGCGAGGGCCGCAAAGTGGGTCTGGAGGAATTGGTGTTTGCGGACGGGCGTGACAAGGTCTATCTGGGCGCCGATTCCGCGGCCCTGATGCTGGTGGCCCAGATCCGAGACGAGGCGCACCGGTTCGCTATTACCGGCATGCGTGCGCAGCGCGCTAAAGTGCGCGTGGGTGGCGGCAAGCTGGAGGAAATTGCCGGGGTGGGTCCCAAGCGACGGGCCAAGTTACTGCAACGTTTTGGCGGGGTTCGCGGAGTTGCTCTGGCCAGTGCTGACGACATCGCAACAGTTGACGGTATTTCACGGGAACTGGCGGAAGAAATATACCGGGCACTGCACTAGCCATGCCACAATCACCCAATGTTTATGACCATACCCACCATCATGACGTGGACGCGAATCTTCGCGATTCCGCTCATTGTGGGTGTCTTTTATTTGCCGGATGCGCTTGCTACGCAAGCTGAAAAAAACCTCCTCGCCACCGTCATGTTTGTCGTATTCGCAGCGACAGATTGGCTCGATGGATACCTGGCTCGAAAATTGAATCAGACGTCCTCTTTTGGGGCTTTCCTCGATCCTGTCGCGGACAAGTTTCTCGTGTGTGCTTGTGTGCTGGTCCTGGTGCATTTGCAACGAGCGGATGTGTTCGTGGCACTCATCATCATTGGACGCGAGATCGCCATCTCAGCGTTGCGCGAATGGATGGCGCAAATTGGTGCGTCCAAAAGTGTGGCGGTGCATATGATTGGCAAACTCAAGACCGTGGCACAAATGGTTGCAATTCCCTTTTTGCTGTTTGACGGGGCGTTGTTTGGCATCATCAATACGCACGTATGGGGCGTGTGGCTGATCTGGGCCGCCGCCGTTCTGACCATCTGGTCCATGGTCTATTACCTGCAAAAAGCCCTGCCAGAAATACGCGCACGCGCCCAGTAGTGTCTTGACCCTGAGCCTGTTCACAGACCGATAGCCAAGGTTGTTTTTACGTCTGTTATTACCACAGTTTTTCTTGAATTTTTGGTCAAATTTTCGTTATAAAAAGAACTAGAATCTGCCTCCGCACCGTTGTAATGCTGCATGGCGTATTGACATGGAATTACGCTGTGGCTTTAATGGGATGCAGCAGTCGTAGCTGCTACCAAAGTGATCCAGACCAGCTCCAGGCCCGTTTGCGCAAAGTGCAGAAAACCGAAGACTGTGTCGGGTGAAAATAATACTTGAAGAGACAATTCGTTTAACTCTGCTTCCATACAAGGGGTCTTTGTGAATAAAACCGAACTGATAGAGCACATTGCAAAACATGCCGATATTTCCAAGGCTGCCGCTACGCGCGCCCTGGAGTCCACCATTGGCGCGGTGAAAACCACGTTAAAAAAAGGCGGGTCGGTGTCCTTGGTAGGTTTTGGTACATTTGCGGTCGGCAAACGTGCTGCGCGCACGGGCAGAAATCCACGGACAGGCGATGCGATTAAAATCAAGGCTGCCAAGGTTCCAAAGTTCCGTCCTGGCAAAGCATTGAAAGATGCCCTAAATTGATTTTTTGGTTTCAAGTGGGGTGATTAGCTCAGTTGGTAGAGCGGCGCCTTTACACGGCGTAGGTCGGCGGTTCGAGCCCGTCATCACTCACCACCCCCACAGCAAAGGCGAACACGGATGTTCGCCTTTTTTGTTTTTTCATGGAGAGATAGCGCATGTTTGAATTTGTTCGCAAGCACACGAAGGTCATGATGTTCCTCATGTTCTTGATGATCATTCCCGCGTTTGTGTTGGTGGGTGTGGATGGATTCAAGAGCGTCAGGGCCGGCGGTGACGCTGTTGCAACAGTGGGTAGCCACAGCATTTCTCAGGGTGAATGGGATGCTGCGCACAAGGCTGAGGTCGATCGGTTGCGGGCACAGGTACCCAACTTGGATGCCAAGTTGCTGGACTCTGAGCAAGCACGGTTTGTCACGCTGGAGCGTTTAGTACGCGAGCGCGTGTTGACAGAAGCGGTACAAGATGCAGGCCTGAATACGTCTGACGCGCGTCTGGCCCGGGAGTTGCAGCAGAGTCCGACCATCGCCTCGCTGCGTCGACCCGATGGCTCCATTGATATCGAGCGTTACCGTCAGCTTGCTGCCAACCAGGGCCTGACCACGGATGGTTTCGAGGCGCGCGTGCGCAGTCAATTGTCGGTACGACAAGTCGAGGCGGGTCTGCTGTCTACCGCTTTTTCTCCGGCAGCACTTTCCGACGTTTCCTTGAACGCTTTCTACGAGCGCCGCGAAGTGCAGGTGTCACGGTTCAATCCTGCAGACTATGCGGGCAAGGTCAACCCCAGTGATGCGGAAATTGAAGCCTACTATCAAGCCAATCCTGCGCAGTTCCAGGCGCTGGAGTCTGCCAATGTTGAATATGTGGTGCTGGATCTGGATACCGTCAAGAAATCCATCACACTGAACGAGGCGGACCTGAAGTCATACTACGAACAGAATGTCACGCGGCTGAGTGGCAAGGAAGAGCGGCGTGCGAGCCACATTCTGATCAATGCACCCAAAGATATGCCTGCCGATGACCGCAAGAAGTCCCGTGAACGCGCTGAAGCCTTGTTGGCGCAGGTACGCAAGGTTCCCGAAACCTTTGCTGAAGCTGCGCGCAAAAACTCTCAGGACACCGGCTCTGCGCCCAACGGTGGCGATCTGGATTTCTTTGTACGTGGTGCCATGGTCAAGCCTTTTGAAGATGCTGCCTTTGCGTTGAATATGGGCGACATCAGCGGTGTCGTCGAATCTGACTTCGGTTTTCACATCATCAAGCTCACAGACGTTAAGACGCCAAAGCAACGCAGTTTTGAGGAATTGCGCCCGAGCATGGAGGCTGATCTGAAAACACAGCAGGCTCAGCGCAAGTTCGCGGAAACCGCAGAGACGTTTACCAATGGTGTGTACGAACAATCGGATAGCCTCAAACCCGTGGCTGAACGGTTGAAGCTGGAGGTCAAAACGGTCGACAGCCTGCAGCGCAAGGCAGCGCCGGGCGTGACTGGCGTTCTGGCGAATCCGAAGTTTTTGGCCGCGGTATTCAGTGCAGATTCTTTGGA
The DNA here is from genome assembly GCA_903853895.1 of uncultured beta proteobacterium. Taxonomy (GTDB): domain Bacteria; phylum Pseudomonadota; class Gammaproteobacteria; order Burkholderiales; family Burkholderiaceae_C; genus Allorhodoferax. The sequence continues at coordinate 41,392 of CAINUX010000228.1, forward strand.
GAAAAAGCGCAACACCGAAGCTGTCGAAGTCGGACCTAATCAGTTGGCTGCAGCCCGTGTGGCCGCGTATTCACCCGCTAGTACCCGACCCCTGGTGGAAGTCCGTGCCATGGTGAAGAACCGTCTCATTGCAAGCCAATCCGCCGAGATGGCGAAAAAGGATGGAATTGAAAAGTTGGCCAACTGGAAGACCGTGGCCCCAGCTAGCATGCCCGCGGCGGTGACAGCGTCCCGCGAAGGCGCGCAAGTCGTTCCAGGACCTGTGCTGGATGCTGTCCTGCATGCGGATACGACAAGTTTGCCCGTGTGGGTTGGAGTGGATCTGGGCGCCCAAGGCTATGTTGTCGCGCGGGTGAACCAGATTCTGCCGCGTAACGCGCCAGCGCCAGCGACTGCCGACCAGGAGCGCAAACAGTATGCGCAATGGGTAGCAAGCGCGGAAAACAAGGCCTATTACAAGTTGCTGACCCAACGGTTCAAGGTTGCAATCAAAGCACCGCGTCCTGCGGCAACTGCGTTTGGGCCACAGGCTATGCCAGAATAGGAAAAACACCCGCTATAATCTTAGACTCGCGGTGGCTGTAGCTCAGTTGGTAGAGTCCAGGATTGTGATTCCTGTTGTCGTGGGTTCGAGCCCCATCAGCCACCCCATGTAAACAAAGAAAACCCTGCTATTGAATAGATAGCAGGGTTTTTTCTTGGGTGGCCGATGTAACGGCGGATGTAAGCGAATTTCTTGAATCCAACGGAAGCCAAGCAACTATTTCGCTCTGTTTTCAAATGCTGGTGTAGTCAAGACAATCGGTGCATGAGCACCACTGCCACACCTCAATCCCCCGCGTCAACCTTGCCCAACTGCGACCCGCTATCTGCGGTAAACATACAGCGGCGGCAAACATTGCGACTTGCCGAGCGTGACCCTCAAGGCAGGCTGCTGCCCGGCTCCTGCTTAACCGGCGCTGGCAGGCCCGAGGGGCCGACAGTCACGACCCTGGCGCGCCAGCACACCCATGCCGCAGTCACTGTGCTACGCGAGATCGTGGACGACGCCAAGGCGCCTCCAGCAGCTCGGGCCACTGCCGCCCAAGCGCTTTTGGATCGTGGCTGGGGCAAAGCGCCGATCCAGATCGATCTGAACGTGCGCCAGAAGTTTGATGACTTCTTGCGCGAGGTCGGGTTGGCCGCGACCTTCGAGCGCGACCATCCGGTCGTGGCTGAGGCCGAAGAGTCTGACGAGTAAATTTTCAACCGGGGAATGGTCAGGGTGAAAGTTCGGCGGCGAACCTCCCCACGGCCCCTATGTATGAATGGTTTTCGTCGATTCTCGGTGTAGCCTCACAGGCCCTTTTTTAAAAATCTAAAAAATTGACTTTTTTGAAAATTGGTCACAGTAACAGCGTTCATGTACGTCTCAGGCGTGCAATACATATTGGGCAGACGGGCATCTATGAGTCGCTCATACGGTCAATCTCACCATCGCAATTCAATAGTTTCTTGACACGCTCAATATTTTTCGCTGCTGGTTTCCATCCAAGATTCTGAGCCTGCTCGTAGTAACCTAGGGCGCTTTCAAGACGATCTTCAGCACTAGACTGACACCGCCATGCGTAGGGAGGAGTATGGTGCCAACTATCTTCATAGATTTCGGTGAGAATTAAAGTGGCCTCAAGGGAGCCGTTGTCGGATGCAACTTGGTACCACCATAACCCTTCCTCAAAAGTCTCACGCTCGTAGTCAAACGGCGGAGACATTCCGCACGCGCACGCCTCTTCCAACTTCAGCTTCGCAAGCCTGAGCATTGCCGGAACATAGCCTGCCCCGGCTGCTTTCTTTATGTCCTTTTCGGCATCACTCAGTAAAGACACAAGAATGTGCCCCCCGTCACAGCCGTCCTCTCCGGCCTTCCGATACCACTTGATTGCCGTATCGAGATTGCGGTCAACGCCGATCCCGTGTTCAAAGTAGTGACCTGCTGCAAGCATAGCCTCAGGAACTCCACCGTTCGCGGCGGTCTCGTAAAGGGCAAGCAATTCTGCGTCCGCAAACGGGTCTACTCGCCCCAGTTCCATGAGATAGGCCAGCGTATATTTTTCTGTGGCCCAGTTATCGTCATACGGACTGTTTTCTTGCGGCTTTTGTAGCACCGCCAGTTTTAGCCACTGCGCGCCCTTATTAAACTCGCTTGAATCATCCGAAGTTATTAGCGCCATGCCCAAGTTGTAGCGCGCATCAAGTGAGCCGCCTTCCGCTGCAATATTCATCCAGCGCGCGGCTTCAAGGCGATTAAAGTCGTCCAATTCCCATTGTGGAAGTTCTGGCGACTCTCCTATGGGATCGGAGCGTGGTGGGTAGAGTTTGCCTTGTCTTGCTCTGCACGCAATTTCATACTGTGCAGGAATATAGCCTTCGCTTGCTGCCGTAAATAGATACCGCGACGCCCGTTCAGGAGTCATGCAATCCCAGAAGCCAGCGGCAAGTTCTGCAAGAGCGGAAGAGCATGGTTTGTTACCAGCCTGTACGAGCAAGAAACTTTCAAGGCCCGAAACAAGCCCATCGCATCGCAGTGGATCATGCTGCGATGACCAGTGACGTTGCTCATAGTTTCGCTGCTCTGAATTTAGCGCCTCAAGAGATCGCACGATTGACCTTGAAATCGCATCCCACCCGGAAATTGGCGCTGTTGAGGTCACAGATACCTCAGACACTCTTGCATCTCCGAAAATCGAACTTTTTGGTGAGAACGAAATAGGTGACCATGTGAAAAGTGTGCGGCACATCAGGCTCACCAGATGCGCCTCCTGTTTAGCGTCTCCGTACGATTGAACTATTCCTACAGTTGTAGGACGACATGATCATAGTCCTTCGTTCCAATTCCTCCAACAGTAGGAGGAGTGTTTGGACGCTGGTGTCGCTTTCGGTCGGGTGCTACGTCGGTTGCGGCTGGAGGCCGGACTGACGCAGGAGCAAGTCGGGTTTGAAGCCGAATTGCGTCGCACCTACGTCAGCATTCTGGAACTTGGTCAGCAGCAGCCTTCACTGGCGACCATCCTCAAACTCGCCAAGGCGCTAAATCAATCGGGTCAAGAACTTATCGGCCTGGTCGAGGTCGAGATTCGACTGGGAAGTGGGCGGAAGCGGTGAGCAACTGCGTCGGGTTGGGCGGTGGTTGACTTGTGGGACAGCCAATGCCGGTCGTATCGCCAGACCTGCACTAGGGCGCTGGTTGCTCTGGCTGTGGGGGTCGGGGCATATTGAGCGTCTTGAGTCCAAAGAGTTGCCAGATGCCGGGGTGCATCTTGCGCTCACCGCTCTCGCAATACTGCCAAGCCCGGAGCGTGTAGCACACCAGTTCGGCACAAGCCGATTGGGTCAGGCCCAGTTCAGCGCGCAAGGCAAAGATTTCATCAGGCGAGGGATTACGACACGGGTTGGCCGTGGGGATCGTGCGACGGGGGCGGTTGGGATGGTTGGTCGAGGCGTTCATGGCAATAGGTTTTTCGGTCGGTGGAGATAGTGCGGTGCAGTAGGTCTGGACTACATCCAAGCCTCGCCTAAAGCCTGAGCCTGCTGCAACACCAGTTCCACAGCGCCTTCTTGCAGGTCGGGTGGGTACTTGTACTTACGCAGGATGCGCTTGACCATCAGGCGCAGTTTGGCGCGAACGCTCTGGCGCTCTGACCAATCGACACTCAGGTTCTGGCGCAGGCTTTCCGTCAGTTCATGGGCGATCTTCTTCAATATCTCGTCGCTGAGTTCACGCACGGCTGATTCATTGTCAGCCAGGGCGTCGTAGAAGCGAATCTCGTCCTCGGTCAGGCCCAGTTCGTCACCACGCGCCGCAGCGGCCCGGAACTTCTGCGCCATCGCTATCAGTTCCTCGATGACCTGCGCGGTTTCAATGGCCCGGTTCTGATACCGCTTGATGACGCTGGTCAGCAGTTCAGAGAACTTTTTCTCCTGCACCACGTTGCCGGAAAACCGTGTTTTGATCTCGCCCTGCATCAGGCGCTCCAGCAGTTCTACCGCCAGATTGCGCTCAGGCAGGTTGCGAACCTGGGCAAGGAATTCATCATCGAGGATGCCGATGTTGGGCTTGTCCAGCCCGACCGCATTAAAGATGTCAACCACCTCTTCCGACACCACGGCTGAACTGATGATCTGCCGGATGGCAAGTTCACGCTCTTCATTGGTCTTCTTCTGCTGGCTGATCTCCCGCTTGGTCAGGATGACCTTGATAGCCTGGAAGAATGCGACTTCCTCGCGCACCGCCTTGGCCTCATCCAAGGTGCAGCACAGGGTGAATGCCTTGCTCATCGCCAGGGCGGTGTCAGCAAAGCGTTTCTTGCCATCCTTGTGCCCCAGCACATGATTGGCAGCACCGGCCAGCCGCTTGTGGCCGGTGGTCAGGAAGTCGCTGTAATCAAAGCCATGCAGCATGGCGCGCAGTTGATCCAGTTTTTCTTCCAGCAGGGCGTAGGCTTCGTGGGCATCCACTGTCGGGCGACCACGTCCCTTGCTGGCC
>CAINUX010000229.1 GCA_903853895.1 uncultured beta proteobacterium
ACGCACACCCCGGGCGAGTCCAGCGTCAAGCTGTGCGGTGCGATCTCCGAGAAGTGCGCCTTGAAGTGCTGCGCCGACTTGACTAGGATCACGCGCTGGCGACGCAGGTCAATTCCCAGATCGGCGAAGATCGATGGCCCGTAGGTCTGATACCGGTTCTCTGCTAATAGCAGCTCGCCTTGCGCGAAACGCAAAGCCACGGCACGGCCCATAGGCACCACGATGCCCCCGTCGAGGACAATTTTCGAAGCCAGGTCTATGGCCATCACCGTGACGTCCAAATCCAGCGGCGGGCCGGACAGCGGGCAGGCCTTGCCACCGATGCGCATCGTCAGACGAGCACCCACGCCGGCATCGATGGCGCAGCGCACGGCCAGCGGGTCGATCAACACGCCGGCGGCGATGCGGTCAATTCCAGCGTCGATGAGGGCCTGCAGCACAAAGGTGGCATCGCCAGGCGATCCGCCGCCGGGGTTGTCGGCCATCTCGGCCAGGACCAACGGTCCAAGCGTTGCGGCATCCCAGGTAAGCGCCGTCGCCACGGCTTCGATCATGGGTGTTGTCGGGTCGGCACATTGACCGCGCATCTCAAACAGCTCGCGACCAAGACGCTCTGCCAAGTCGGCACCGTGCCTCGGTTTTTCATCCGTGATGACGATGACATGTGTTCCCATCAGCGGGATGTCGGCGCGCCTGAAGCCATGGACGATGCTGATCGACAACACGCCGTCTTGTCCTTCGAGCTCGCGCATGCGCGCCACAAAGCTCTTCATCGGTTCACGCTGAGTCTGGAAAACATCGGCCATGCGACAGTTGAACACCGAGGTCATCGGACGCACTTCCTGCCGGGCCGTGCGCAGCAGAAGGTCCACCAACTCGCGACCGCGCTCCCGGATATCAGTGTGCGGGTTCTCTCGGTAACACATCAAGATCGCATTCTCGTACATGGCCTGCGACAGATGACAATGGGGATCGAGCAAACAGCCAATCACCACGTCGGGTCCGACGATGGCCCGAACTCTGGCAATAATGTCGCCTTCGCAGTCGTCATAGCCCTGCGCAACCATGCCGCCGTGCATATCCAGGGCCACGATGTCGACAGCACCTGCCGAGCCTAGTCGTTCCAGAAGTTCATCGCGCAGATTTTCGTAGGCGTCGCGCCGGACCGCTGCGCCAGGATGTGCATCGCAATGCAGGCCGCCCACCACGTCCAGCCCAAGCTTGCGGGCGTAGATTGCCATGGCGCTGCCGCGCACCGGGTCGAAAACTTCGTCACCGCGCAAAAGACCGCCTTCGCTGAAGTTCTCCAGACCAACGGGGATGGGCGAGAACGTGTTCGTCTCGGTCTGTATGCCACCAAAGAAGAGCCGCAATGCATTCATGGTTTAAGTCCTTTTAATTTGCCAAGCCCAGCCAGTCGCGCATCACCGAGACCCGGTCCATGCCGGGTGCGCGTGGCGCTTCGCCGGTGGTTCCGGGTGTTCGCGAGAAGCGCGGCACCGGTGAAGGCTGAGGTACACCGAAGGCACTGGTCATCGCGCCACGGGCCATGTTGTGTGGATGGGCTGCCACTTCGTCGAGATCGAGAACTGGGCTGACACAAGCGTCGCTACCCTCGAAGTGCTCGCACCACCCCTGGCGGTCCCGCAAGTGAAAAACGGCTGCCAGCCGCGCCTTCTGCGTGGGCCACAGCGCGGGGTCGTTCTGCGTGTCGAACAGGGCGTCGTCGAGCAAACCGAGCCGTTCGCGCAGGGCGCGGTAGAAGGGTGCCTCGATAGCCCCAACGGCCAGCCAGCGCCCGTCTGCGCACTCGTAGCAACCATAGTAGTGTGCTCCGCCGTCCAGCCAGTTGGTGCCGCGCGGGCCGTTCCATCGGCCTTGCGAGCGCATCCACTGGAAGATACCCATGAGCGCAATGCTGCCATCGGTCATGGCCGCATCCACCACCTGTCCTCGGCCAGAGTGTTTCGTTTCGTGCAGCGCAGCCATCAAGCCAAAGAGCAGCAACATTGCGCCGCCACCGAAGTCGCCGACGAGATTCAGCGGTGGCACTGGCGGGCCACCCGCTTGGCCAATGCTGGCCAGTGCGCCCGACAGCGCGATGTAGTTGATGTCGTGTCCCGCTGTCAATGCCAGCGGTCCGCTCTGACCCCAGCCTGTCATGCGACCGATGACAAGTCGCGGGTTATGTTTCAAGAGCACGTCCGGGCCCAAACCCATGCGTTCGATCACACCCGGGCGGAAGCCTTCGATGAAGAGGTCGGCCTTCTCGGCGAGCGCCAGCGCCGTGCTCACATCCTCGGGCCGTTTGAGGTCGAGAGAAACCGAACGTCGCCCGCGGGCTAGGATATTGGTCGGGTCATGCTGCGAATCGGGCCGGTCAATGCACACGACGTCGGCGCCGGCATCGGCCAGCAGTGCGCAAGCGAAAGGTGCCGGTCCGAGCCCCGCCAACTCGAGCACTCGCAAGCCGACTAGCGGACCGTGCGGCATTGTGAGTGGCTCAGGTTGCCTTGCGGTACATTGTGACCACGCATGCACCACCCAGTCCAAGGTTGTGCTGTAGTGCGATGCGTGCCCCCTCTACCTGCCGCGCGTCGGCCTCGCCACGCAATTGCCAAGTGAGTTCTGCACATTGGGCCAAACCGGTCGCGCCGAGCGGATGGCCCTTGGACAGCAGTCCGCCTGATGGGTTGGTGACGACGCGGCCGCCATAGGTGTTATCGCCGTCCATGATGAACTTCTCGCCGCCGCCCTCCGGTGCCAGTCCCAGCGCTTCGTAGGTCAGCAACTCGTTGGTCGTGAAGCAGTCGTGCAGTTCGCACACATCGACGTCACCGGGCCCGATGCCCGCTTGTTCATATACCTGGGCTGCTGCGTTGCGCGCCATTTCGAAGCCAACCACACGTATCATGCTGTGACCCTGGACACTAGCTAGCGGGTCGGTTGTCATGGCCTGGGCTACTATCTCTACAGAGCGATGACTCAGGCCCTTGCGTTTTGCGTAGGCCTCGGAGACGATTACCGCCGCCGCCGCTCCGCATGTCGGTGGGCAGCACTGGAAGCGTGTGAGTGGGCCGAAAATCTGCTTGGAAGCCATCACTTCCTCAAGCGTTAGCTTGTCCCGGAAGATGGCGTGCGGGTTGCGCGAAGCGTGGTCGCGTGCCTTTACCGAGATTCGGCCAAAGGCCTCGTTGCTGGTGCCGTACTTTCGTTGATGTTCCTGACCAGCGCTGCCAAACAGCAAGGCTGCAATCGGAACCTCGTCATTCCACGCGATGGCCTCGTGGGCATGGGCAAGCTGCTGACCCATGATGCTGGGCCGATCCGTGGCCGTTACACCTAGTGCGCCAGGATTCATTTGCTCGAAGCCTAGGGCCAAGGCAACGTCGCAGACGCCATACGCAACCGCCTGGCGTGCCAGGAAAAGGGCCGTCGAACCTGTTGCACAAGCGTTGTTGACGTTGACGATAGGGATACCCGTGAGCCCTACTTTGTACAACGCTTGTTGGCCACTAGTCGAGTCGCCGTAGACGAAGCCGACATAGGCTTGCTGGACTTCGGTGTAGTCCAGCCCCGCGTCCTTAAGCGCTAGGCGGGCGGCCTCAGCGCCCATGGCGTCATACGGTTCGCTGGCTCCAGGCTTTTTGAAGGGTACCATGCCAACGCCGGCCACCCAAGCTGCGATATTTGCTTTAGTCATCTTTACTCTCCAATGTTTAAGTGAAATTCTCGACGGCGCTGGCCGACTGGCCCAATGTTGCGCTGTGCATCAGTTCCTGCGTGTATTCGTGCCTCGGTGCATTCAGAACATTAGCCGCCGCTCCCTGCTCGACGACGACGCCGCTCAACATCACTGCCACGTCGTCGGCTAGGTGTCGTACCACCGCCATGTCGTGGCTGATAAATAGGTAACCGAAACCGTGTTCGCGCTGCAGATCCATTAGCAGATTGAGGATCTGGGCCTGCACCGCGAGGTCCAATGCCGAAGTCGGTTCATCCAATACCAGAAGGCGTGGGCTAGCGGCCAGTGCGCGGGCAATGGCGATGCGTTGGCGCTGGCCCCCAGAGAACTCGTGCGATCGGCTTGCGAGCGCATCGCGGGGTAGACCGACTTGGTCGGCCAGCCTCTCGGCTACCCCAGTGGTCGACCGGCCAGCAATAAGGAGCGGTTCAGCGATCAGGTCGCGCACGTACATGCGGGGGTCCAGCGAACTCTGAGGGTCTTGAAACACGATCTGCATGGCAATGCCGGCCTGTAGGCGGCTTCTGGGTGTCATGCGGGTGATGTCCTGGTCCTCGAAGAACAATGCGCCTGCACTAATCGGCACCAGCCCCATAATGGCCTTGGCTAGGGTGCTCTTGCCGCAGCCTGATTCACCCACCAAGCCGAGAGTGTGGCCCGAATTGATCGACAGCGAAACACTGCTGACCGCAGCCGAGGGCCTCGAGTCATAGTGCACCGAAACTTGGTCGAGCTTGAGCAAAGGACGCGTCAAAAGAGCTCCCCTTTTAGTTGGTCCTGTTGGGTTAGCCAGCATGCTGCCGCGTCCCCACTTGAGATATCGGCCAGAGGCGGTACTTCAGAGCATTGTTGGAACGCCAAATGACAACGCGCCCGGAAGCAGCAACCGGGCATGGTCTGCATCGATGTGGATAGCGTTTTTAGCCGGGACTTTGGCCGAGCTCGACCAGGTAAGCAATCTAGAAGGGCCCGCGTGTAGGGGTGTCTGGGCGCAGCTAGCACGGCGGTGGTTGACCCCCGCTCAACAATGCGGCCCGCATACATCACATGCACTGTTTCACAGGCGCGGCGAATGACACCGATGTCATGCGAGATTAAAAGCACTGCGGTACGGCGTTCGCGCGCCAATGTCAGCAAGAGCGTGAGTACCTTTGCTTGGACGGTGACATCAAGCGCGGTTGTAGGCTCGTCAGCTACGATCAACGCCGGTGTGCAAGAGAAAGCCATTGCGATTAGCACCCGCTGGCGCATGCCGCCGCTGAGCTGGTACGGCCAGGCATTGAAAACGTCTTCGGGTGAGTCGATGCGCACGTCGGCTAGCAGCTTCAGTGCTCTGTGGCGGGCGCTACTCGAGTCTGGCTCTGTGTGCCGACGGATTACGTCAACCAACTGGCGCCCAATAGACAAGGTCGGGTTCAGCGCCGTCATAGGCTCTTGAAAAATATATGCGATCTGTGAGCCACGCAGTGCCGAAAGCAGGGCTTCATCCGCGCCGCGCAGGTCGCGATCCCGCCACAAAATACGCCCCTCAGTGATCTTGCAATTCATTGGCTGCAATCCCCCAATGGCGCTGCCGAGCATGGACTTGCCCGACCCGGACTCGCCCACGAGCCCTGCGATCTCGCCCTCTCTCACCTGCAGCGAGATGCTATCCAAGATGCATTGCGACCCTCCATTGCGATGGCCGCGCAATGTCAATCCTTCGACAGCTAAGATAGGGTTTGTCATAGGTAAATTATTTATTGACCGGTCGTTCGTTCAATGATAGCATATATTTTCCAATAGCCAATTACGGCACTCTGCTGCAGCGACGACAGAGTGTGTGAAAGCAGTTGAACATGCCAGCTCTGGAGAACCCGATAACCATGGCAGAAAATTCAGACGAACAGGCCCGTCTTAAGGAAGCCGAGCAGGAATGCTCCGAAATGACGGCCAAATTAAAGCGAGGGCTGGACCAGCCCGAGCGCTACGTTGAGCGCACGCGCTACATTTCTGAGACCTACGCTGCGCACCATCGCCCACTGCGCTCTTTCTTGAGGCGCTTGTTGCGCAACGAGGATGACATCGCCGACACGGTGCAGGAAGTGTTCTTGCGCATAGCGCAGCTGCCAGATCCCTCCATATTAGACCTAAACCCTCGCGCTTACCTGTTCCGCACTGCCGAGCGCCTAGTGATCGACAAGGTGCGTCGTGACGCCTTCAGGCAGACCAGTTTTCACTGCGCCCTGGACAATATTGAAATTGAGCAACCTGGCCCCTCGGTGGAGAGCCAAGTGCACTGGCGACGTGTCTTGGAACAGATTGTCGATTGTCTTCGTGCCGCCGGGGCTCGTACCGAACAGGTGGTGGAGTTAAGTTGCCTGCATGACCTAACCCAATCTGAAATTGCTGATCGTCTTGGGGTGACTACCAGAACGGTCGAACGCTGCATGCAGCGGGCGAGGCAAGTATGTGAACCTTTTTACATCGCGGCTTGAAAACCGTTTACAAGGAAAAATCATGAATCAACCAACCTTCAAAAAGAATCCAGTGACGACTGCCATCGTCGCCTTATCGGTCCTTATGGTGGGCCAAAGCGCCACCGTGGCACATGCGCAAAGCGTTGCAGAACCGCAAGTGCTGCAGGAGGTCACTATCTCTTCGCGTAAGCGCACAGAGCGCGCCATCGACGTGCCACTATCCATCAGCGTCATCAGCGGCGGCGAATTGCAGAACCGCGGCGCCGTGCGGTTGTCGGATGCCGACATTCCTAACGTTGTGTTTCTGGGGTCAGAGAACAATACTTTACCGAATTTTTCCGTTCGAGGTGTTCAAAGCCAAAACCGATCGAACATCGGGTTCGATAGCGGCATCGGCGTTTACGTCGACGGTGTTTTCATGGGGCGCGGCGCGGCCTTCAATCTTGAGACCTACGACATCGAGCGTGTGGAGTTCCTGCGTGGGCCCCAAGGAACGATATTCGGCAAAAACTCGATCGCTGGAGCCATCAGCGTCGTAACGCGCGAACCTTCCAAGAACTTCGAGGCTACTGCCGGTGCAGACATCGGGAGTGATAATTTGCGTCGCTTGAGTGGCTACCTCACTTCTGCACTCGGATCGGACACCGTACTCGGAAGTCTTTCGTTCTATTCTGGCAAGCGTGATGGCTATATGAAAAATGCAGCGACTGGAACTAAGGAGGGCGACGAGGATGTGACGGCTGCTCGTGCCAAGTTGGTTTTCAAACCCTCCGCAATGTTGGACTTGACGTTCGCCGCCGACCATCTGAAGGACAATTCCGTTGCGGCATCTCCAAGAATCGTATCGGGCTACGGTGTAATCGCCAATAACGACGAGTTCACAAGCAACACAGACCTGCCGTCGCTGGCTAACCGCACCGTTCAGGGCCTGGGCAGCACCATTAACTACAACCTCGGGAATGGGCTGACATTGACCTCTATATCCAGCATACGCAAACTTGATACCAGGAGGACTTCGGACACCGATGTTGGCCCGGCCAACATCGTGGCATCGGCGAACACGTCTGTGCAGGACCAATGGAGTCAAGAATTGCGGATTGCCACGAATCTCAAGGGGCCGGTGGAATATGTGGCCGGCTTGTATCTCTATGAGCAGAAAGTCAGTGGGACTTCGCGCAGCACTTTCGGGCCGGTAGCCCCGGTTTGGACTCCCATACGCAACACGACGGGCAACACCTTCGGTGACATCAATTCACAGACGAAGGCGGTGTTTGGCAACGCCGACTGGAACTTAAGCGAAGCGCTAACGCTAACCGGTGGCCTGCGCTACACGGACGAGAAGAAGGATCTTGCCTACCAACAGGTAGTCACCTTTCCGTCCTTCCTAGCCCCGTCGATCCCGCTGGAGAAAGACAGCTTTAGCACCAGCAACGTCACGCCCTTGCTCAGCGCACGCATGCGCATCGACCGCAACGCAATGGTCTACTCCACTTACAGCAAGGGCTTCCGCAGTGGCGGTTGGAACGTCGACAACATGACAGCTGGCGGCCCGACGAGCTTTAAACAAACCCGCTTTGCCGACGAGAGTATGGCGAACTTCGAGGTCGGTGCGAAGGGTACGCTGCTGGATGGAAAGCTGAATCTGAGTGGAACGGTATTCCGTATGAACTACGACAACATCCAAGTGACACAACAGGTGCAAGTGCTGGGCGGAGGTGGCGCGGTCGTAGGTATTGTGACCAACGGTGGCAAGGCCCTGAGCGAAGGTGTGGAACTTGAGGCCACTTGGCGTCCGACTAAAATGCTGCGTTTCACCGGTGGTGTAGGTTACGCCGACGCCTACTACACCGACTATGTCGACTCGAGCCTTGGAGCCCCAGTCAGCTTTAACGGTAATAAGCTAAACAATGCGCCACGCCTGAACTCAAACCTCTCTGCTTCGTACACGCTGCCATCGTCGATCGGGGCAATCACATTCCGACTGGATGCCAAACACACTGACGGGTTCTACACCGGTCGCGAAAATACCGTGGCACAGTGGATTCCTGGCTATGATTTGTTCAACGCACGTGTCAGTCTGGCCAGCAATAGCGAGCGCTGGGACTTGGCTCTGTACGTGAATAACCTGTCTGATGCGCGCTATGTCGTCACGCAGGGGGGGGGCGGGTTTGCAGCACCCGTTGGCGCGGGCACAAACCAGACCGTCAGCTACGGCCGGCCACGTACTTATGGCATCGTAGGGACGTTCACTTTCTGACGCCCAAACTGCATGCGAGTTTTTACGGCCACCTTGGGGACCGAGACCGATACGACATCACCGATCCCGACAGGCTGGAAAGCCTTCCAAGATACCATGTTGTGGCGGCCCGGGCAGCACCCGGATCAACCGACCGAAGCCACCGGACCGTTGTGGGCATGTCGCCGCCGCGCGCGTGAAAGCGGCTGGTCAGTGGTGGAGGGCACCTGCGCCTATGCCATGCCGGGGGGGCCTGTACCCCAGTCGGTTTACGAGGCTCTGCGTGACGAGATTCTGCAGCAATTGCGCCAGGCATTACCCGTCGATGCCGTCGCGCTGGGTCTGCATGGCGCGATGGTCGCCGACCGCACTGACGACTGTGAGGGCGATCTGCTTGCGAGAGTACGGGCGCTCGTAGGACCCGAAGTCGTAGTAGGAGCGGAGCTGGATTGCCATGCCCACCTAACGCAGCGCATGCAGGACCAGGCCGATGTGCTTGTGTTCTTCAAGGAATACCCTCACACTGACTATGTTGAGTGCGGCGAGCAGCTTCTGGACTTGCTTCACCGTACCCGCGCTGGCAAGGTGCGCCCAGTAATGCGCTCATTTCATTGCCATATGATTGTGGCGCTACCCACTAGGCGGGAGCCGGTCAGTAGCCTGTTGAAGTCAATCCGCGAGCGCGAGACGGGTCGCGTGCTTTCAATCTCGGTCGTTCACGGTTTCCCCCGGGGCGATGTACCCGAAATGGGCGCGCAGATTCTAGTTATCACTGATGACGACGCGGCGCTAGCGGAGCGCACGGCGCGCGATTTCGGCCATAGGCTCTTCAGTATGCGTGAACAGCTGCGAACGGCTAGGGCAGAGCTGAGTGACACTCTGCAAGAGGCGATGGCCAGCACAGTTCGGCCATTGATCTTGGTGGAAGTTGACGACAACCCCGGCAGCGGCGCCGCAGGTGATAACACTGAGGTGTTGCGAATGTTGTTAAATGAGGGTGTCACAGATGTCTGTGCAGGTCCGCTGTGGGATCCGTTGGCCGTACGTTTTTGTTTTGACGCTGGCGTGGGCGCGCGCTTGCAACTGCGTGTGGGTGGCAAGGTGGGACCGGACTCTGGTTTCCCACTGGACGTGCAGGCTGAGGTGTTGGCATTGAAGCGCGACCACCATCAGAAAGTTGGCGACTTCGACGCGCCACTGGGCGACTCGGCGGCAATTACGTTTGCGGGCATCGAGTTGGTGCTAACCAGCGTTCGCGATCAGGCTTACTCACCTAGCTTGTTTAGTGGATTAGGAATTGATTGCACAAAAGTAAGGTTTATCGTCCTTAAGTCCGCTCAGCAGTTTCAACTGGGATTTGACGTGGTCACGGAGACGGCGTTGATGCTCCGCCGTCCGCAAAGAGGGGTTGAGCCCGTGCGACGTGTACAGCGACCGATATGGCCTTTGGACGAAGATTTCACACTGACATGATCAGAAAGCCCCTCATTGGCGTCACGTCCGACGTGGAGTTCATGTTGGACGGTAACCCGCCGCGTGACTTCTACTATGTTGACGCACGCAACTGCGACGCATTGCGGGAGGCTGGCGCCGCGGCGGTGATCCTGCCTCATGAGTTCGATGAAATCGACCGCTACCTCGATCTAATCGACGGCCTGTTGGTCACGGGCGGCAATTACCAGTTCAAGGTGCCGGAGCTGTTTCGGCACGATGGCACTGAGCCGCCTGAAAAGGAGCGCCGTGCACGATTTGAGGCGACCTTGTTGCTGCGCGCGATCGAGCTTGACCTTGCAGTGATGGCAGTTTGCGGAGGGTTCCAACTGCTTAACATGCTGACCGGCGGTGAACTGGTCGTGGCTTTGGCCGAGACCCGGCCGGAGTGGGCCCATCATAGAGGCGCTAGCTTTACGTCAACCGAACATCGCGTTAGCGTGGTACCAGGCACGCGATTGGCTACGATCACGGGTGTTGCAAGCTTGGATGTCAACTCCAGGCACCAGCAGGGGGTGACCGCCAGCGGCCCCGGTGCTCAGGCCTGCGCCTGGTCAGACGATGGCGTGCTGGAAGCCATTGAAGTACCTGGCAAGCGCTTCTGCATCGGTACGCAGTGGCATCCGGAGTTTCTCCTCAGCACACCAGAGCGCCGCCTGTTCGACGCATTCATTCAGGCGAGTCGCAACTGATGCGTTGCTTCGCCACACTGCTGCTGACCGCTTCATGCTTGGTGGCCTGCGATGTCTCCGACATCGCTCGTGACCCAAAGCGCATCACGATGGCCGTATCCCGCGATATCACTTCGCTTGATCCAGCGCTCACTTTCATAACGGCTAACCAACTGGCGATGAACCTGGCCTACGAGAAGCTGGTGGTGGCGGAAGTGGTCGATGGCAAGCCAACCGGCGGCATGATGGGGCAACTGGCCGAAAGCTGGGATGTTTCTGCCGATGGTCTGACTTGGACCTTTTTCTTGCGCCAGGGACACCGCTTCGACGATGGCAGTGAAGTCACCGCCGAGGCAGTGAAGTTCTCCTTCGAGCGCACACTCAAACTCAAGGCACCACCGTCGCAGTTCTTATTTTTTCTGCGCAGTGTCGAGGCCGTCGCAACCCACGAAGTACGATTCACGCTTCGCACGCCCATACCCTTTTTCCTTCAAGTGCTGGCCGTACCGACAGCCAGCATCGTTAACCCCAGGGTGCTCTCGCAAGCAAATGGCTCTGACCTTGGCAGCCGATGGCTATCCACACATACAGCGGGAAGCGGTTTGTACCGAGTAGAGCGGTTCGAGATGGGTCAACAGGTTACTTTGAAGCTCAACCCTCACGCGCACCGAAAACCAGACTACTTCAATGAAATCAATTTCCTAATTGTCAAAGACGACACTACACGTATCGTCCAGTTGGCAAAGGGCGCGATTGACATCGTGGACCCAGTGGCGGGCAGTGTTGATGACTGGGTTAAAGCTCAGCCGGGCGTCAGGATTGTGACCGGCCTGTCACCAACCGTTGCCTTTTTGCATATGAACAACGAGCGCCCACTGTTTCAAGACGTGCGCGTGCGGCGGGCGATTTCGCTTGCTATCGACCGCGAACTGATCGCCAAGGCGCTCTACAAAGGCCGCGCAAGCCTGCTTCACGGTGTGCTACCGGCGGGAGTACCGGGCCACGATGAAACCCTAGCATTGCCTCGCTTCGATCCGCAGGCGGCACGCGCGTTGCTGCGTGAGGCCAGAGTGGCGCCGGGCACCCCGGTCAAATTTACCGTAGTCGGTGACAGCAACGGGGCCTCACCGCTGGCCTTGGCCATCAAAGGCCAACTCGATGCGGTCGGCCTGAACGTGGTGATCGAGCGTATTTCGACGGCGGCACGCAACAAAATAATGAAAGGTGACTTCGACATCACCACTCAGTCCATAAACCTTGACTTCCCGGATCCGTCGATCGTTTTCAATTTTGTCTACAACTCGGCAATGATCGGTGGTGCCAACTTTCCGCGATATCGTAACGTCACTGTCGACAGGCTGATAGGTATAGCGGATCAAACGCTTGACTCTGCAGTCCGCGCGGATCTCTATCGGCAGGCACAGCACATCGTCCTCGACGAAATGCCCTCGGTCGTGCTGTTCCAACTCGATTGGCAGCGTGCCATAGGTAGTGATATTGCAGGTGTTAACTACAACTTCTCGCAGCCAACGTTTTACAATTTCGAAAGTATGCGCCGCACGAGCCTAAGGTAACTCAAGAAACTTCTGTAATGAAAAAGGCTTGTCAATAATCGTCCGGTGTAAGCACGGATTGATAGTGATTACGGAGGATAAAAAGTGTTACTGCTCCTCGGCTTCATACTGAGCGCACAACCTGAAGCAGGGTCCTCTCGTTCGCAGTGCAATAAGTGACGGATAATTGAATATATTTAATGGGGATAGCGTATGGCTGGGGTGCGAGCAAAGGATCATGAGGACAAACGCCAGTTGATACTTGATCAGTCAGCTGAACTCTTCGCTAGGCAAGGCTTTCACCGGACATCGATTTCCGAGATTGCAAAGGCATGCAACTCTTCGTCCAAGGCCTGGATCTATCACTATTTCCCAAACAAAGAAGCGGTGCTGTTTACGCTCTTGCGCGAATTCCTCGAACTGGCCATTTCGCGAGTACGTGCGGCCGTCGAACCCCAAAGCGATGCTAAGAAGCGCCTTAGTTCTTTTGTTCTAGAGTGCCTGCATATTTACTCCGAGCACCGCATCAATCACGCTATGCTGTTCTCCGAGTTGGCGCTGCTGCCTCCAGAACAGCGAGAAGAGATAAATGAGCTTGAACGAGCCTACGCGCTGGTGTTGCGCGATTTGATCCATGCGGTGAACCCGGGAATCGGCCAAAATAAGCATCAGATAGCAGTCCTAACCATGATCGCGTTCGGAGCAATAAACTGGACTTACACTTGGTTCAACGACAAAGGTGCCCTATCGCTGGAAGATGTGGCCGACCTTACGACCAAACTGCTTCTGAATGGTCTTGAACCACTTCATTAGCCTATGCTGCTTATTTTTTTAGCAAGGATGGGCA
>CAINUX010000230.1 GCA_903853895.1 uncultured beta proteobacterium
ATCGGCGTGGTCTCCATTCTGGCCTACACCCTGTTTGGTGGCATGTGGTCGGTGGCGGTGACCGACTTCATCCAGATGATCATTCTGGTAGGCGGGCTGGCAATACTCGCCGTGTTTGCCGGTGACATGGCAGGTGGTGCCGACAAGGTAGTGGCCTTGGCGGTGAGCCAGGATATGTTCAAGTTTCTCCCAGAACCATCGTTCAAGGACATCGTCTTTTTCTTCGCGGCAGCCATCACTATGATGCTCGGCTCCATCCCCCAGCAGGACGTGTTCCAGCGCGTAATGTCGGCCAACAACGTCAACGCTGCCACCAAGGGTCCGATCATTGGCGGCGTCTGCTACATCCTGTTTGCCTTTGTGCCCATGTTCCTGGTGACCAGCGCACTCATCATCATGCCGGACCAGACCGCGGCGCTGCTCAAGGACGATCCGCAGAAGGTACTCCCAACCCTGGTGCTGGAGAAGATGCCTTTCGTGATGCAGGTGCTGTTCTTTGGCGCGCTGCTGTCGGCCATCAAATCAACCGCCTCGGCCACCTTGCTGGCGCCCAGCGTTACGTTCGTGGAGAACATCTGGCGCCAGTTCAAGCCGCGCATGGGTGACAAGGAAGAACTGCGCACCATGCGGATCACGGTGCTCGTCTTCAGCATGTCGGTGCTCGCTTATGCCATCAAGATGCAAGGGACACCCATCTACGAAATGGTCTCGGGTGCCTACCAGGTGACACTGGTCGGCGCCTTCATCCCATTGGTATTCGGCCTGTACTGGAAGCGCGCCACGACGCAGGGAGCCCTGTTCTCCATCGTGCTCGGTCTGTTGACGTGGCTGCTGTTCCTTGTCACCCCCGCCGGTACCGAATTCCCTGCCCAGCTGGCGGGCATCATCGCCGCGCTACTGGGCATGCTGGTAGGCTCGCTGGGGCCGCAAGCGATTGCAAACGCACACGCCAGCCACCACAAGTTGCCGGGCGTGGCCGGATGACCGCGCCCGTTGGGCAACACGCGACCGAAGGCTCGCATCCACCACGCTGGCTGGCCTATTTCTGCCTTGGTTTGAGCATGTCATTGGTCGGCAGCTACGTGGCGCTGTCCAAGCCGCTGGTGGCGGCTCTGGGCGTGTTCCTGCTGGCATGGTTGCGCTTCGGCATTGGTGGCCTGGCCATAGCGCATTGGCTCAAGCGCCCAGCGCACGAGCCGGCCATGACATCGGCCACCAAGCGGCTGGTGTTCCTGGAGTCCTTTCTGGGCAACTTCCTGTTCTCCATCACCATGCTGTTTGGCGTGAGCATGACCAGTGCCGTGTCGGCCGGCGTCATCATGGCATCCATTCCTGCCGTGGTGGCCCTGATGAGCTGGATCTTCCTGAAGGAGCGCATCGGACTACGCATTTGGGGTGCCGTGGCCTGCAGCGCACTCGGCATCGGTCTGATAGCGCTATCAAAAAGTGAGCTTCATGGGCAGGTTTCACGAGGGCCAGAGGCCATTTTTACTGAAGGCAATGCCCTGCTGGGCAATGTGCTGGTGTTTGTGGCGGTGCTGTGCGAAGCGGCCTATGCCGTGATTGGCAAGAAGCTGACCGGCACCCTGTCACCCAAACGCATCACGGCGCTGATCAACCTCTGGGGCTTTCTGCTGATGACGCCCATGGGCCTGTATGCTGCCCTGCATTTTGACTTTGGCACGGTGACTCGTGGCTCGTGGATGCTGTTGGTGTTCTATGCGCTGGCCGCCAGTGTCTGGACAGTTTGGCTGTGGATGACGGGACTCAAGTCCATCCCCGCAGCCCGCGCTGGCGTGTTCACGGTGATGCTACCGGTCTCGGCCGCTCTGGTCGGCGTGCTGGCGTTGGGAGAAACGTTGAGCAGCCAGCAGCTGCTGGCCTTTGCCATCGCGCTCGCGGGTGTACTGCTGGCCACCCTGCCCTCTGGCAGGACAACTACGCCAGCGCCTTAGACCAGTGCCTTGGACGCGACGACGATGCCGTCTTCGTCGGCATAGAGCCAATCACCCGGGCGGACCCACACGCCCTGCATCTGCACCGCCACATCGGCCTCGCCCTGGTTGCGCTTCTCAGTTGGCATGGGCATCGCAGCCAGGGCACGAATGCCCACCGCCTGAGTCGCCAGCTCCGCCGTGTCACGCACACAGCCGTCGATCACCACGCCGGCCCAGCCATTGCGGGCTGCAGCGGCACCCAGGTTGCCACCGAGCAGCGCCTTGCGCAGGGAGCCACCGCCATCCACGACCAGCACCTTGCCAACACGTCCCTGGGGCGTTTCAACGTAACCGGGCGAATCGACAGCGGCCTTGACCAGCGTGTTGTCCTCAAAACACTTGACCGTTGCCACCGGTCCCGAGAACTTTTTAACCTGACCGAAGTCCCGAAACACGGGAGGAAGCACCCGAAATTCCCCAGTGAAATCACTCTTGTGGACGTCGCACAGGTCACACGTCGCAAACACATTGGCCATGCCGCATCACTCCTTTTTAGTAAATACGCCCATTCTCCAATGGAAAAAACAACATTTCCCAATGAAAAAGTCATTTTCCCTCTGGATATGCTGCATTTTCTCCAGTAGCATCCGGGTACCAGCGAAGAAGCAGTTTTTTGCTGGTGATTAATCAACTTCAAGAAGGACAATCAATCATGGCAACTGCAAAGAAAGCTCCGGCAAAAAAAGCGGCACCTGCAAAGGCAGCAGCTCCGGCTAAAAAGGCAGCTCCTGCGAAGAAAGCAGCAGCTCCCGCGAAGAAAGTAGCCGCCAAGGCTCCAGCCAAGAAAGC
Source organism: uncultured beta proteobacterium (assembly GCA_903853895.1). GTDB lineage: Bacteria > Pseudomonadota > Gammaproteobacteria > Burkholderiales > Burkholderiaceae_C > Allorhodoferax. Next base: position 2,787 of record CAINUX010000230.1, read on the forward strand.
TGCTCCCGCTAAAAAAGCGGCTCCAGCCAAGAAAGCTGCTCCCGCTAAAAAAGCGGCTCCCAAGGCTCCCGCTAAAAAGCGCACCGTGAATGCTGCATTCATGAAGGCACTAACACCTAGCGCCGCTTTGGCTGCCATCGTGGGTGCAAACCCACTGCCACGCACCGAAGTCGTAAGCAAGCTGTGGGCTTACATCAAGAAGAACAAGCTGCAAGACGCAGTCAACAAGCGCATGATCAACGCGGATGCCAAGCTGAAGGAAATCTTCGGCAAGATGCAAGTGTCCATGTTTGAGATGGCTGGCTTGATCGGCAAGCACCTCAAATAATTGGTCGTTGCATCTGACCCGTCCTGCTATAGGTTGACACTTAAAGTTGCAGGATTTACCGGCTGACGAACTCCAGCCAGAGACGCCCGATGTACCTCATCGGGCGTTTTCAATTGTAGTGAGAAGTGGGGCCGCTCCAGGTTGTAGATGGCC
>CAINUX010000231.1 GCA_903853895.1 uncultured beta proteobacterium
CATGCTGGCGCAAGAAATCATCCGCACCAAGCGCGACGGCCAGCGCCTGAGCGTGGCCCAGATCCAGCACTTTGTGCAGGGCCTGGTCGACGGCAGCTGGAGCGAAGGCCAAGTCGCCGCGCTGGGCATGGCCGTCTTCTGGCGCGGCATGGGCCGCGAGGAATGCGTGGCGCTGACCCACGCCATGATGCATTCGGGCCGCGTCATGGCCTGGCCCGACATGCCAGGCCCGGTGCTGGACAAACACTCCAGTGGCGGCGTGGGTGACAAGATCAGCCTGATGCTGGCACCCATGGTGGCCGCCTGCGGTGGCTATGTGCCCATGATCTCCGGGCGCGGCCTGGGGCATACCGGCGGCACGCTGGACAAGCTGGCCGCCATTCCCGGCTACAACGCTGTGCCCGACCCCGTAGTGTTTGACCGCGTGGTGCGCAGCGTGGGCTGCGCCATCATTGGGCAGACCGGTGACCTGGCGCCTGCCGACAAGCGGTTTTATGCCACTCGCGACGTAACCGCCACGGTGGAGAGCGTGCCGCTGATCACCGCCAGCATCCTATCCAAGAAACTGGCCGCCGGTCTGCAGGGCTTGGTGATGGACGTCAAATGCGGTAACGGCGCCTTTGCCGACTCCCGCGCAATGGCCGACGAGTTGGCCCGCAGCATTGTGGCGGTGGCCAGCGGTGCCGGCCTGAAGACCACCGCCCTGATCACGGACATGAACCAGGTGCTGGGCACCACGGTCGGCAACGCGCTGGAAGTGGCTGAGGCCATTGCTTACCTGACAGGTGATGGCGCGCGCGAACCCCGCCAGCACGCCATCACGTTGGCGCTGGGCGCGGAGATGCTGGTGCTGGGCGGCCTGGCGGCCAGCACCACCGAGGCCACGGCCCAACTGCAAGCCGCGCTGGACAGCGGTGCCGCCGCCGAACACTTTGCCCGCATGGTCGCCGCGCTGGGTGGCCCTGCCGATTTAATAGAACGGCCCAATTCCTACCTGCCCTCCGCGCCTGTGGTCGTACCGGTGCCCGCGCCCCGCGCCGGGGTGCTCAGCGCCATGCACACCCGTGACATCGGCCTGGCCGTGGTGGAGTTGGGCGGCGGACGGCGCAAGGCCACTGACGCCATCGACCCCCGCGTCGGCCTGAGCCGCGTGCAGCCCCTGGGCACACGCTTGGCGGCCGATGAGCCGCTGGCCTTTGTGCATGCCGCAGACCAGGCTAGCGCGGAACGTGCAGTGGCGCAGCTGCAGGCCGCTTGCAGCATCACCGACCTGGATGGTGCCAGCCCCTGGCAGGCCACGCCCTGCGTGGTGGACACTGTGGCCGCTGAGGAGAACCATCGGTAAGCAATAGACGCGTGCACTGATCCTTTGGCACAATGAATTTATACGGCAGTATGCCGTACAATGTTTAAAAGGAGAACAAACCATGCCACCCGCTATAGCTTCAACCACTGCCCGCCTGGAAGCCCGCATCAGCACCGATTTGCATGCGATGCTGAAGCGCGCGGCCGAAATCCAGGGCCGCACCATGACCGATTTTGTGGTGGCTGCTGTACAAACTGCAGCCCAGAGCGCCATCGAACAGGCCGAAGTCATTCGCCTGACCCTTGCGGACCAGGAGTGCTTTGCACAGGCCCTGCTGTCGCCCGCGCCACCCAATGCAGCATTGAAGCGCGCCTTCGCACGCCGCAGCAAGCTGTTGCGCGCCGAATGAGCGGTGCGCCGTTTCGGCTCGCGCCACTGGATGCGACCCACAACCGCACTGCTTTCAACAGTGGTGCCCCACTGCTGGACCACTACTTGCAAGCGCAGGTCACACAGGACATTCGCCGCCGCGTGACGGCATGTTTCGTGGCGCTGTCCGAGCAGCAGCGCGTCGCGGGCTACTACACCTTGGCCTCGGCAAGCGTGCTGCTGGCAGATTTGCCAGCCCCTACCGCCAAAAAACTGCCGCGCTATCCCACCGTGCCCACGGTACGCCTGGGCCGTCTGGCGGTCGACCAGGCATTCAAGGGGCAAGGCCTTGGCGGCGCCCTGCTGGCCGATGCACTGGACCGGGCTGCACGTTCCGAGATAGCCGCCTACGCGTTGTTGGTCGACGCCAAGGATGTGGCGGCATCAGCCTTCTACCGGCACCACGGGTTCATTGCGTTACCAGATTCGCCTTTGACGCTGTTTTTGCCCTTTGCAAGCGCATTTACGCAAGCCGGTGCGCCTCGCTAAATGATGCGCCGCCTGGTCGCCATCACTGCGGCCTCTCGGTCAAAAAGCCATCTAGCCCTCGCTAAACATGCGTCAGACGCTACCAAAACTGTAGCGCCATGGCGGACCAAGGCAATGCCGTCGAACCCAACAAGGGCTCCAAATGAACAACACACTCGCACCAGAATCCCGCCACTACACCCACCCGCTGGTGTTTATGCTCTTGGTCATTCCGTTTGGAGCCGCCAGCGGTTTTCTGGGTGTCACCATCGTCTATCTGCTGGGAAGGGCCGGGGTGGACCCTGTGACCATCGCGGTGCTGACGGGTTTGAGCTTTCTACCCCACACCTTCAAGTTCCTGTACGCACCGCTGGTGGACCTGACCCTGACCCGCAAGCGCTGGTTCGTGATGGCCAGCATCACCAGCGCGCTGGGCATTGCGCTGATCGGTATGGTCCCCGCCACCGAGGCAGGCCTGCCCTGGTTGCGCGTGCTGGTCGTCGTGGGTAACCTGGCCACCGCATTCCTGAGCATGGCCGTGGAGAGCCTGATGGCCTACAACACCGCGCCCGGCGAGTTAGGCCGCACGGCCGGCTGGTTTCAGGCGGGCAATCTGGGAGGCAGCGGCCTTGGCGGCGGGCTGGCCCTGGTGATCGCCGAGAACACCAGCCTGCCCTGGCTGCCCGGTGTCGTGCTGGCCGTCATCTGTCTGCTCAGCGGCATTGCGATTCGGTACACGACTGAGCCCGAACCCCACCTGCCCGAGCTACGCGATGAACCAAAAGATGCCGCCGCATCGCAGAAAACCGTTCACGTAGTCTGGCGCGCCATCCAACGCGTCCTGCTCGACATGTGGCAGGTAGCCCGCTCACGCATGGGCTATCTGGGCCTGCTGATCTGCTTTTTGCCCATAGGGTCCGGCGCGGCGGGCAATCTGTTCCCACTGTTTGCCAACGAGTGGGGCGCCAGCTCCAGCGACGTAGCCGCCACCAGCGGCGCACTCAGCGGTCTATTGGCGGCCCTCGGGTGCATGGTCGGCGGTCATTTTTGCGACCGCATGGACCGCAAGAAGGCCTATGCCTTCTTTGGCATCCTGATGTCGGCCTGCGCAGTGCTGATGTCCTGGGCGCCACACACGTTGACGATGTACTACGTGTTCGTTCTCGGGTATGGCTTTATTGGTGGCTTGTGCTTTGCATCCTTCACCGCCGTCACGCTGGAAGCCATTGGCACCGGCGCCGCTGCCACCAAGTACAGCATCTTTGCATCGCTGTCGAACACACCGATCGCCTACATGGGCATCCTGAACAGCTACTTCTATGACAAATCGGGTAGCAATGCCGGCCTGTACTCCGATGCAGCCATGGGGGTGGCGGGAGTGGGGGTATTTTTGTTGGTGGCCGTGGTTTCCAAGCGCCTGCACAGACCGTAGTTGCTGCATCACCGACCAGAACAGCACCCGGGCCAAACCGCCGTGCGCACTTGCCAAACATACTGAAGGAGACTGACACCATGGCAACCGTTCGAGAAGGAAAACAAGCACTTCAACTCATCGTTCGAACAGACCGCGCTTGAAGAGGAACTTGCAAAGCATGGCGCAACCCACATCGTGCTGGCTGGCGCTGCGACGAATTGGTGCATTCGCGCCACGGCCTATGGTGCACTGGAACGCGGCTACGACCTGACGCTGATCGAGGACGCACACACCACCGAGACCATGGTCCTGGACGACGGTTTTCACGTCGAGGCATCGAGCGTTATCCAGGAACTCAACATTGCCATGACCTGGGTCACCTACCCAGGCCGCACCAACAGTACCGCCACAGCCGAGCAGGTTGACTTCAACATGCCAGGGGGAAGGCGCTAGCCTGGGCTACCTGCGCCGCGCCGCCCGCACCCCATTGAGTTCGCCCACAATCCCCAGCACCTTGTTGAGCCGCCCGGAGTCGCTGACCTCCACGGTAAAGGTCATCCACGCAATGCCGCGCAGGGATTGGGTTTGCACGCCGATCACGTTCATCTTTTCCTTGGCAAACACTTCGGAGATATCGCGCAGCAGGCCCTGGCGGTCGTTCGCTTCCACGGCCACGTCGACCGGGTAAACCGAGCCGTCGCCACCGGTCTTGCCGCCCCACTCCACCTCGATGACGCGGTCGCCGCTGCGGGTGACCATGTTGCGCAGGTTGGAGCAGTCGGCGCGGTGCACGCTGACGCCTTTTCCACGCGTGACGAAGCCGCAGATCGCATCGGGCGGCGCCGGTTTGCAGCACTTGGCCAGTTGGGTCATCAATGAGTCCACACCCACCACCAGCACACCACCCTTGCCGGACTGGCTGGGCGGTTTTTGCTTTTTGAGCAGCAGAAATTCGTCGTGCGGCAGCACCGGCTCGGGTGGGCGCAGCACGATCTCGATGTTGCGCAACGAGAACTCGTCCTTACCCACCACCTCGAACAAGTCTTCGGCCGAGTTAAAACCCAGCTGCGAGGCCAGGTCGTCGAGCTTGACGGAGGTCTTGCCTTCGCGCTGCAGCAGTTTCTCCACCGCCTCGCGGCCCTTGGCCACCGTCTCGCCCATGGCAAGGGCATTGAACCAGGCTCGCACCTTGGCGCGCGCTCGGTGGCTGGCCAAGAAACCCAATTCAGGGTTGAGCCAGTCGCGCGAGGGGCCGCCCTCTTTGACCACGGTCACTTCCACCGTTTGGCCGTTTTTCAGCGGTGTGTTCAGCGGCACCATGGCGCCATCCACCCGCGCACCACGGCAGCGGTGGCCCAGATTGGTGTGCACACTGTAGGCAAAGTCCACCGCCGTGGCGCCCTGGGGCAATTCGATGATGGCCGCGTCAGGGGTCAGCACGTAAATTCGGTCGTCAAAGTTGACCGCACCTTGCTGGCCCGTTTGTGTACCTTCTTGCGCGCCCGACAGGTCACGCTCCCAGGCCAGCAATTGGCGCAGCACGGCGATCTTGGCGTCGTATTCGCCGCTGGCCGACACCCCGGCATAGCCTTTGACGCCTGCCTCCTTGTACGCCCAGTGGGCGGCAACGCCGGTTTCGGCATGGTCGTGCATGGCCTGGGTGCGTACCTGCACCTCAATGGGTTGTCCGGTGGCATCACGCACCACCGTGTGCAGCGACTGGTAGCCGTTGGCCTTGGGGCGGCCGATGTAGTCGTCAAACTCGTTGGGCACCGGAGTGAAATGGTCGTGCACCCAGCCCAAGGCCGCATAGCAGTCGGGGATAGTGGGCACCAGAATGCGCAGCGCGCGGATGTCGTACACCTGGTCAAAGCCCAGCGACTTGCCCCGCATCTTCTTGACGATGCTGTAGATGTGCTTGGGCCTGCCCTGTACCGTGGCATGAATGCCCTGCTGCCCCAAGTCGGCTGCCAGTTGCAGGCGCAGCTTCTCGACATGTGCCTCGCGCTCGACCCGCTTCTCGTCCAGCAGGCGGGCAACCTGGCGGTAGGTGTCGGGCTCCAGGAATCGAAAAGACAGGTCTTCGATCTCCCACTTGATTTCCCAAATGCCCAGGCGGTTGGCCAGCGGCGCAAAAACCTGCAGGGCCTCGGCAGCCAGCCCGGGCGGCAGCGGCAGCTTGGAAGCGGCAAAGTGGCGCAGCGTTTGCAGGCGCGAGGCCAGGCGCAACATGACGACGCGCAAATCGCGCGAGAAGGCCAGCAGCATCTTGCGCACGCTCTCGGTCTGCGCGGCCGCGGTTTGCGCCATCGGGATGGGCGTGGCGGCATGGCTGGCCGATAGCTGGGCCAGGCGCGCCATACGCTGCACCCGCACCAGCTTGGTTGTCTCCATGGCCAAGTCGGCAAAATTGGCGCCAAAGGCCTTGGCAATCACCTCGTGGGGCTTGTTCAGATGATCACAGGCGTAGACCAGGTAGCTGGCAGCCTGCATGGCCTGTGAGCCACCAATGGCCTTCAGAATGTCAGCCACCGCATCTGCATGCTCCAGGATGTTCTCACCCGTGTCCAATACCTCACTGGCCAATAGGGGTTCGGCGAATGCGCGTGCGCGCGCCAAGGCGTCGGCCTGCTCGGGCAGACTGTGTGCCGTGGCGGCAATGACCGGGGCCGGTGCGGAGTGCTCGGGCGAGTGGCTTTTCATGGCGGTGCGAGAGGCATGGGCTGGCGCAGCCTCATTCCAGCAGGAAACCGGCGACAGCTTCCACCTGGTCAGCTGCAATCAAAGTGGGCGCATGGCCCACACCGGCAAACTCCACCAGCCGCGCTTTGGGGCCACGCACGCACATCTGCTGCGCGGTCTGGGGCGACAGCAGGTCGGACTGCGCCCCACGCAACAACAGCGTTTGTGCCTGGATGCTGTCATACAGCTGCCATAGCATGGCCTCGCCCTGCGCCGCTGCTTCCTGGGTCACAGCGGCAAAGGGTATGGCAATGGTTGGGTCGTAGTGCAGCGTGACCGCGTTGGCCGAGCCGGGCACCGGTTTGACCATGTGGCGCGACAACTCCAGCCACTGGGCCGGTGTGTGCGGGCCAAAGCTGCTGGAAACGGCCAACATGGCGTCGGCGGCCTGCTGCAACGATTCAAACTGCACTACGCGCCCCAGGTACTGGCCTATGCGCACAATGGAATCCCACTGAATGACGGGGCCCACGTCATTGAGCACAAGCCGGCGCAGGGCCAGCGGCAGTGGAACCTGCTTCTGACCGAACACCGCCATGCCAATCAGCCCACCCATGCTGGTGCCCACCCAGTCCAGGGTTTGCGTCCGCGGCTGCAGATGGGCCAGCAGGGCGATCATGTCAGCGGCATAGTGGGGGACCTGGTAACCCTGCGGGTCAACCAGCCAATCGCTTTTGCCACGCCCCACCACGTCCGGGCAAATCACCCGCAAGGCGCCACCGGAACGTGCCAACAGGGCCTGCGCCAACACGTCAAAATCTCGCCCCTGGCGCGACAGCCCGTGCACGCAGACCACCACGTGGGCGGCGTTAGTGTTGCCCCACTCCCAAAACGCCATGCGGTGGCCGGCGCCGCCGTCGGTACACGGTAAGTAATTCAGCTTAGGGTCAGACATGGTGCAATCAGTGGTTTGATAATGACTGAATCGTAATTGAATCACGCGTCTATTTTTTTCTGATCAGGAGAACGACATGCTCAAAGGCAAAACAGCCCTCATTACCGGTTCCACCAGCGGCATTGGCCTCGGTATTGCCAAGGCCCTGGCCGCGCAAGGCGCCAACATTGTGCTCAACGGCTTTGGCGATGTGGAAGGCCCCAAGGCCGAAGTGGCCGCGCTGGGCGTGCAGGTGAGCTACCACGGAGCCGACATGAGCAAGCCCGCCGAGATCGAGGACATGGTCAACCACGCCACCAAGACCTTTGGCTCACTGGACATCCTGGTCAACAACGCCGGCATCCAGCACGTGGCGCGCATTGAGAACTTCCCGGTGGAGCGCTGGGACGCGATCATCGCCATCAACATGAGCAGCGCCTTCCACGCCACCCGCCTGGCGCTACCAGCCATGCGCGAGCGCAACTGGGGGCGCATCATCAACGTCGCCAGCATCCACGGCCTGGTGGCCTCGGCGGAAAAGTCCGCCTACGTGGCCGCCAAGCACGGCGTGGTTGGCCTGACCAAGGTGACCGCGCTGGAAAACGCCACCACTGGCGTGACCTGCAACGCCATCTGCCCTGGCTGGGTGCTGACACCCCTGGTGCAAAAGCAGGTGGATGCCAAGGCCGCCGCGTTGAAAATCAGCAACGAGGAAGCCACCAAGCTGCTGCTGGGCGAGAAGGAGCCGTCGATGCAGTTCACGACGCCTGAAGAGCTGGGCGCGCTGGCCGTGTTCTTCTGCTCACCCGCTGGCAACAACGTGCGCGGCGTGGCCTGGAATATGGACGGTGGCTGGACGGCTCAATAGAAAAGTGCCGACAGCCCTCGCACTATAAGCATAGTTTGCTACATAGTTTGTAGCAATTCACCGCGCCCAGCGGCCTGAAATGGTCGCCTGGCGGCGCAACGCACCAGCAAGCGATCAAGGGGAAAACCCCAGTGGATCAGTTCTGGCGCGCGTCTGACCAATGCTCTATGCTCATTGGTATGCCGCACTCCCAGCAGTCGACCGCTTCCATTGAACCCGCTATCCAGCCGCGCCGTCTGAGCCAGACCTTGTGGGCCACGTGTGTGGCCTTTGGCGTGGCGTTGGTGGTGACACTATTCACCGGTGAATGGGCTTCGTCTGCATTGCTGACCGCTGCCATTGCAATTTTGGTGTTGGCCATCACGCTCACGCGGCGCGGACGTTCCATGCAGGCTGCGCATCTCATGCTCCTGACGTTGACGGTAGCAGTCAGTGGGTTGATTTTTGTCTCGCAGGGAATTCGCGATGAAGCGGTCTTCGCGTTTCCCGGCATACTCATCTTTGCCAGTATGTTTGGCTCCAGGCGCCTCTATCTGGGTCTGGTCGTGGCAATCTTTGGCGTCCTCGGCCTGGTTGTTGCTGCGAACCTGCTGGGTTGGCATGTCAACACAGTGCAACCCATGCATTGGGGACTGTTGGCCAACATGCTGGCTATTCTGGCCGTGACTGCATTTTTTGTCTGGTTGATGGCCAGCGACCTGCGCCGCGCCCTGACGCAATTGCAAGCGGACAACCAGCGTATTCTGGAGTCCCACGCGCGTATTGATATGCTGGCCCACCAGGATTCTCTGACCGGTTTGCCCAATCGCGTGTTAGCCAGGGACCGCCTGGAACAAGCGATGGCCCAGGCGCGCCGCAACCATGGCAAGGTGGCTGTGCTTTTTCTTGACCTCGACAATTTCAAGACCGTCAACGATTCCATGGGCCATAGTGCGGGTGACCAGCTGTTATGCGGGGTCGCACAAAGGCTGGTGGCGGCCGTGCGCGACACCGACACGGTCAGCCGCCAGGGTGGGGATGAATTCCTGGTCATTCTGGGTGGCCTCGCGGATGAAGAGGCCGCCACCACCGCGGCCGTCAAGGTCATGGAGCAACTGAAGGCGCCCATCGTCATCTCGGGGATGGAGGTGAGTACCACCGGCTCCCTGGGCATCGCCATGTTTCCCAAAGACGGTAGCGATATCGACAGCCTGCTGAAACACGCTGACCTGGCCATGTACCGTGCCAAGGACGCGGGGCGCAATGCCTTCCGCTTCTTTGATGCCGAAATGAACAACAGCGTCGTCGAGCATTTGCAGTTGACAACGGGCATCCGCCAGGCGCTGCGCAATGGCGAGTTTCAGCTCTACTACCAGCCGCAGTTCGAACTCTCGACCGGC
>CAINUX010000232.1 GCA_903853895.1 uncultured beta proteobacterium
GAAAACCACCTTTCCTTCGGCGCCCATCGCCCGGGCGATCTGCTCCGAGGAGACTACGACCGATTGCTCCATGCCAGCGACCCGAATGATTTTGTGCAAGATAGCTGAACATCCCCCTGAGCTGGTCTCTGCACCGCAACCTGCCTCACCCCAAAACTCGTCGTTACCTTTGCGCAAGTGGTAATGGACCCTCTTGCTGCTGACAGACAGTACCTCGCCTTTGCTCTGCTGGACCGCGTTTTCAAAATTGCGTACGACTTCCAATATGCCCGGATGCAGGCCTTTGGCGTCCTTTTCAAGGCTATTGACGTAATGCCAATATTCGCCTTCGACTTTGAACGGCTCGGTACCCGACTTCAGATCATTGGCTCTCTTCAATCGATAAAGACCAAGATCCTTAAAGCGCGCGCGCTCGCACTGGCCCATCACCTCGCCTGCGAAGCGGTTGAACACGGGATTGGGTTCGCACTTTGTGTTGTCCTTGGGCGACTGCGCGAAAGCGTTGGCGGTGGATAAAACCAATACGAGGACGTGCAATACCAACCCGTTCAGATTTTTCATTGATCTCTCCCTGAGTGATGTGCTTGGCATATTACGCCTTGGTATGGCGTCAGACAAAATAACACCGATGCCGATGGATGAAACCGGCAAGTCAGGCCGTCAAAAACAGTGCCGGGTCCACCATCTTGCGGTTCAGCACCACGCCCCAGTGCAGATGCGGCCCCGTCGCACGGCCGGTGGCGCCCACCGAGGCGATGCGCTCACCTGTCTTCACCACGTCACCCACCTGCACATGGATGGCGCTCAGGTGGCTGACCATGGTCAACAGGCCGCCGCCGTGGTCCAGAAAGACGGTGTTGCCACCAAAGAAATAGTCGCCGGTGTCGATGACACGTCCGGGTAACGGCGCCAGCACGGGGGTGCCGGCGGCGGCGGCGATGTCCATGCCGCTGTGCGGGCTGCGTGATTGCCCGTTGAACACGCGGCGCAGCCCAAACGAGCTGGAGCGCCGACCCGGCACGGGGGCTGCCATGCGCAGCTGGGCCGCCTGGGGCAGCGGCTCGGTGAAGCTGGCCATCACGGTGGCCATGTGGTCGCGTTCGCGCTCGAAGCGGGCCTCGTCGTCGGCCGACAAATCAACCTTGCTGGGCGCCACTTTCAACTTTTGCACCGGGTAGACCTTGGGCGCAACCGCGAAGTTCACCATGCGCGCTCCGCCGCCTTCCTGCTGTACCGCAATGCTGGCCGGACCGGGTGGGGTGGACAAGGAGATGCCGACCAGCGCCGTCCATTGGCTGGGGTTGCCAAGCACCAGCAACGGCACGTCGCCGAGCTGCGCCGTGGGGCGTTTGGCTGCGGGGCCCAGATCCAGCCGGGCAATGCCGCCGGGGACCTGTGACGGGCGGGGCCACACGTCCGGGAGGGCGTTGGTCTTGGTGGCGGCAGCCAGATGCAGGGGGTGCACCGCCAACAGGGCGCAGCCACCGAGCAATGCTTTTCGGCGCGTCAGGGGAGTGTGGAGAGAAAGTGGGGTAAGAGAGGGCACTGAATGTCAAATTATTTGGCTGTCGGCAGCTTGTTTCCAAGCTGTTTCGGCGCGTTTTTAGGGGCGGTAATTGAGGGTCTTACCTTGGCAAGGTAGTGTGGAGTGTATTTCTGCGCCAGGTAGTCAGCGAAAAGTTGATCCTCCAGATGGAAGCTGCCCCCGTGCTCTGGTTTTGCCAAAATCTGGGCCTTTCGCAGCCGGTCCACGGCTGAGCGGACCTTGGGCTGGGTCGAGGCCAGTCCGGGCTCTTGCGCAAGCGCGTCCGTCGTTGCCTTGGCCATGGGCGCGATGCCGTGGGCCACGAGCACGGCAACGGCCTGCTCCAGCGGCAGGAGGCGGTCGAACATGCCTTGCCAGGCCGCAACGTTTCGTTCATCGGCCAGGTACAGCGTTAGCCCCTGGTTGACGTCGGTAATACCGTCTGCCGACATGGCCTTCACCAGGTCCTTCATCAGCGCAGGTTTCCAGCCCACATGGGCAAACATACGCTCCAGCGCGGCCAGTTCCAGGCTTTTGTTCGGATGAACCTTGCGATAGTGCGCGGCCAGCAGTTCCAGGTATTCAGTGCCCAGGTTGGGGAACGTCTGGAGCTGTGCAAATTGATACATCGGGGCACCAGCGACGGCCATCATGGCCCCCAGTTCTTCTTGGGACGAACCGGTGAACAGGGAGAAAACCAGCTTCTTGTGCTTTTGCAGCACCGCGCGGATGGTGCCAATCACGTCATCTGCCTGCGGGGCTTGGGCCAAAGACTGGACCTCGTCGAGCATCAGCACAATCTGCTTTCCAGTTGCGCTTGCCAATCGGGTGATGAGCGAATCCAAGCGCAAGCGCGGGTCATCTGGCAGTGGGCGGCGCACGGGGGCATCGCCAAAATCCATGCTATTGCCGAGGATTGCCACTTTCCTGACAGGCGTCTTGGCCGCTTTTCCGGCCGCAGAGGTGGGGACCGTGACATCATCCAATGCCTCCTCCAGCGCGTGGTTAATGGCAGCGAGCGGATCTTTGCGGCTCAGCCAGAGGTCTGCATAGACCGGCAGCATCCCGGCTTTTACCGCCGCTGGCGCAAGATCCCCATCCAGAAAATGGGTTTTGCCAACCCGGCGCGGTGCGAATAGTGCGATAGGTCTGCCGGGTTGCGCCTTGAGCGCTGCGAGGTACGCATCTGCCAGAGCGGCTCGGCGGATGGTGATGCTGTCGAAAGTCGTCATCCGGGCATTGTTGTTCATTGTGCTATTTGCGTCAATTGACGAATTTTGCGCAATGGAGCGCAATGCGACCGTCAAGACGGCAGAAAGTCGACCGGCCAGGTCACCACCATCTGCTCCACATCCTTGGCCGAAAAGTCAAACATCCGCACGCGTGCCAGCAGCTTGGCCTCCAGTTCCGGCGTCTTCAGTTCGCTGGAGACTATGCGGCACTCCATCACGTTGCCTGCGGGTGCAATTTTCAGCTCCAGCACCACCTTGCCTTGCAGGCCGGGCTCGTCGCGCAGTGCCCGGTTGTAGATGGCGTAGATGGCGCCCTTGTTGCGCTCAAAGACCAGCTTGATTTCTTCGATTGAGCGCGAGGCCTTGCCGCTGCCGCTGCGGGCCAGTTTGCCGCCGGGGCCTGCGCTACCGGCGCTGCCGATACCGCTGCCCGTGCCATCTCCCTTGCCACGCGCGCCCCCGCCACCGGGGCCGCCACCCCCACCACCGCCAACCGCGCCTTCGACCAGCGTCGTGGCGCGCCCGGCCAGACCGCCGCCGCCGGCGTTGTTGCTGTAGCTGGCGGTGTTGATGCCGCCGCTACCGCTGCTGGCATTGGAGGTAATCAACGCCCGGGTCGGAATGCCGGCGTCCTTGCCCGCACCCACCCCCACGCCGACGCCGACGCCGGTGCCCACGCCGGGGCCCTGCTTGACGGGGGCCAGTTGCACCGCCAGCGGCGCGCCGTGCAGCTCGGCCAGGTCCTTGGACATGGCCAGCAGCCCGACACCGGCGGCCTTGCGCCGTGCGGCATCCAGCTCGCCGGCGGCCTTGTTGGGAACGGGCACGCGGGCCTCTGGCACCGGCACCTCTTTGTTGCGGGCGACCTTGCGCGCGGGCTCTGGCAGCCGTGCTGTGGCGGTCAGCGGCTCCACCTTGCTGGCGGCGGGCGGCTTGGGTACGACCGGCGGTGGCTTGGCGTTTTCCAGGATCAACGTGGCCAGGCGGGGCGGCAGATCCTGCGCCTTGGAGCGGTCAGGTTGGATGACGGGCATCAGCAACACCACCAGGCACAGCAGCGTGCTGATGATGAGCACGGCACGGCGCACGCGGGCAAAGCGCACATCGTCTTCCAAAGACCCGGCCCAGGGCAGCACCGGGGCGCGAAACGACACTGCCATTGCCGCGCTCATGATTCCAACCTCTGGCGCACTGCGAAGGACACATCGCTGAAGTTGGCACGCGCGCTGGTGACCATGATCTTGCGCAGAAGCCGGTACGGTATTTCCTTGTCGCCCATGATGGTGATGCGCTTGCTTAAGCCCTCGTTCTCGGAGCGGATGATCTGGCGACTGGACTGCAGCAAGTCCAGCTCGGCCTTGAGCGGTTCAACCAGGTCCGACTCCTGCGCCAGCACGTCGGCCACCGACGCCACCTTGCGCCCATCGACCAGGATCTCGGTGCCGCTGACCACCACTACGACGGTGTCGCGCGGAGAGGTCTCGGCCACCGATTCTGGCAATAGCACGGCCTTGGGGCTAGGCAGGGTTTCGATGCCACCGGAGTTGCTGAGCAGGAAAAAGATCAGGATGGTGAACACGTCGATCAGCGAGACCAGGTTCATGTCGACCATGTTCTGGTGTCGGCTGCGCCGCTCGGCACGTTTTTGCAGGGGGGTGAGTTTCATGGCGTGCGGGTCGGCGCGTCACCGATAGAAATATTGGGAAACAGCTCGGAGCGCACCACCTTGTCGCCCTGCGCCATGTGACCGGCGCGCACGGCGTCCATCACTTGCACGAGCGTGTCGTACGAGGTGTTGGGCTCGGCCAGCACGGTGGCTTCCAGCTTGTCGGGGAAGCGGGTCTTGAGTTGCTGCACCAGCCGGCCCAGGGCGCGCACATCGGGCCCGTTGGGCGTGGTCGCAATGCGCTCGATCAGTCCACCGGTGCGGTCGCCCACTTCCAGGGCTTCGGCGCGCACCACCACTTCGAGTTGCAGGTTGTCGGCCGTGACGTGCTCCAGCGCACCGGAGTTTTGCGCAGGAAGCGTCAGGTCAATCACCGAGAGGCGGGTGAAGACAGCGGTCGACAGCAGGAAGGGCACCAGCACCACGATCAGGTTGATGAAGGCGGTGATCTCCAGATGCGCCGCAGTTTTGCGGAGGCGTCGGGCTTTCATGCCGGGCTCAGCGTGCTTTGGCGCCGCCTGCCGCCTGTTCCGCAGCCAGGCGTTGCACCAGATTCAGGAAACTCATCTTGGCGGACTCCAGGCCATCGACGATCTCGCTGGTCTGGGCCTGCAAAAAGGCGTGGATCAACAGAAAGGGAATCGCCACCATCAGTGCAAACGCGGTGTTGTTCATGGCGATGGAAATACTGGCCGACAACAGCTCAGCCTTTTCGGCCGGGTTGACCTGGGCCACCGCGGTAAAGCCCTTGATCAGACCGATGATGGTGCCCAGCAGGCCCACCAGCGTGATCACGTTGGCAAAGGTGGCGATGTAGTGGGTGCGTTTTTCCAGGCGGGGCACGATTTCCATCATGCCTTCTTCCATCGCCGCGTCATAGTCTTCGCGGCGCCCGGGGCTGAGCATGCGGGTCAGGCCGTAGTTGACGATCTTTCCGACAGCCGAGTCCGAAGTGGCGGTCAGGGTTCGAACCTCTTTGAACATGCCTTGTTGCAGCAACGGCAGGGTCTGCGCCCATACCGAACGGTTCTGGCTGCGTGCCTTGTTGAGGAAGATGAAGCGCTCGATGGCAATGGCGACACCCAGGGCCATGATGAGTACGCTGGGGTAGATGAAAAGTCCGCAGTCCTGAAAGAACTTGATGGCTGTGTCGAATGCATTCATGGTGGCTTGCTCCGGTGAAAAAATGGTGGGGTGGCTTGAAACGTTATTTGGCGGTGGGCGGCGTAGCGGGCGGTTGCGCGGCAGCTGCGGTTGCGGTTGCACGGGCCAGTGCGTCGTAACGCGCTTCGCGGCGCACCACATCGCGGTCCAGTGGTGCTAGCGCCTCGTCCACCACGCTGACCAGCGGACGTCCGGACAGGTCACCGGGCAGTGGTTTTTTCCACGGCACGATGTAGAGCACCTTGGGCAATTCGCGGTTGCCGGTGATGCGGGTGCGGTCAATGTCCGCGCGGTCCTGTGCAAAGAGGGGCGTGCTTGCGCCCACGACAGTGATGAGGGACACGGCGACCGCGCTGGCAATCCGTTGGCTCACGGTGTTTTGGCTCACGGTGTTTTCTCCGGTTGTTGCTCTGCCTTTTTGTATTGCCCGGGGCGCAGCTGCCGCAATGCTTCTGCGCTGCGCTGCATCCACGGGTCCTGGTGGTCCTTGGACGCGCGCTGCACATTCTGGGTGTGCATGTCGGCCGCTTTCTCTTCGAACGGGAAGGCCTGTTCTTCCAGCAGCACGTCGTACTGCTCGCGCTCCAGCTTGTTGAGCTTCCTGGGTCGCTGGGATGCCAGCAGTGCCTTGCCAAAGTCGCTGTACACCAACGCAATGCGGTAGCTGGCCTCGGTCGTCACATCGGCCACGCCATAGTCGGTGGCCACGGTGTAGGCCTTCAGGGCGTCTTCCATCCTGGCCTTCTTGAGCTTGAGCTGTTTTTGCAGCGGCTCGGTCAGTGCGACCTTGCGGTAGGCCTCGGCCACTGGTTCCGCCAGCGCAAGCGCCGCCGTGGCGCCCAGGTAGCGGGTGCGGTCGGTGCGGGTGCTGCCACCGTTCTGGTCAGCCTGAAAAATATCCTTCATCAGTGCCAGGTTGCGGCCGGGGTTGTGTTCCTCCCGGGCGATGTTGGATAGGCGCCAGCGCGCCTCCATGGCGGCCTCCAGCGGCTGCGGGTTTTGCGCCAGGTAACGCTCGTAGGCCTTGGTCGCCAGGGGGCGGGCGTTGGCCTTCTCGTGCAGTTCGGCCGCCTGCCACAGGGCAGCGCGGGCCATGGCCGGGTCCTTGTGGGTGGTGGCCATGCGCTCGAATTCCGTTGCTGCGTTGGCCCATTGGCCCTGTTCGACATAGACCACCGCGAGCTTGCTGCCGACCTCCGATTGCAACGGGTTGGCTGGATAGCGCTTGCGGAAGTCTTCCAGTATGCGGGCTGCGTTGTCCCAGTCTTTCAGCGCGATCAGCGCGGCCGCGGCGTCGTACTGCGCGGCGGCCAGCACCGGTGATTGGGGGGCTGCCGTGCTGGTCACGCGTTCGAAATGCCCAACGGCATCGCGCGTCTGCCCGCTGGCAATGGCTTGCTCACCCTGCTTGTAGATGGCGGCGGCCTGGCGCTCCAGCAGGGCGTCGCGCCCTGCATCCTTATCCGGTGTCAGCTGCAGCACCTGGCCATAAGCCTTTTCAGCGCCGTCAAACGCACCGGCTTCAAACCGGGTGTGGGCCAGCACGGTCCAGGCCACGCGGCGCTGTGCGTTGGGTGCGGGCGGTTGCAGGTCGAGCACCTGCTGCGCAACAGTGGCCGCCTGTTGCGGGTCCTTCAGCGTGTACAAGGTTTGCGCGGCATTCGCAAGCACCGGTGCGGCGCGCGCATCGCTGCCAAAGGTCTGTACAAAGCGCAGCGCGCTGGCCACGCCGTTCTGTTGCAAGGCCGGTAGTTCCGCGCTGCTGGCCTTCTTTTGTTGCTGGGCATAGGCCAGCAGCGCGGCATAGCCCGCGTCGGCGCTGGCGGCATGTACGGGGTAGTCATAGGCGGCCTTCTCGTACTCGGTGGTTGCTAGTGCAAATTGGTCATCCTCAAACAGCAGCTCGGCCAGCAGGAAGTTGTTCTGGGCAGCCTGCGCATCGTGGGGGAAGGCGGCCAGGTAGTCGCGGTACCAGCGCACGGCCTGCTGGTAGTCGGTGCTGGCCTTGCTCTTTTGCGCGCTGGCGTGGTAGTGACGGGCCAACTCGGCCATATGGGTCTGTACCAGGGGTTGCGCCTTCTGCCAGCCCTCGGGGTTGCTTTGGCGAAACGCGCTGCTGCTGCCGTAGCGGGCCACGTACTCTGTCTTGGCCTCCAGCGCCAGTGTGGCAAAACCATTGCGCTCGTAGACCGCAATCACGCGCGACTGAAATAGCGGCGCCTGCGCATCGAGCGGGCGGGTGCGCGCGAACAGCGCAAAGGTGTCGGCGGCATCCTTCACGCGCTCTTGCTTGAGGTAGAGCTCGCCCAATTGTTCGTAGACGCGAAACGCATAAGCCTGGCGCTCGGGTGACTGGATGTAGGGCGCAATCGACTCGGCACCCCTAAGGTTGGTCAGGCTCAGGCTGGTGACGCGAAACGTGTCCTCGACCAGCTCGCGGTCGGCCCGGCTCAGACCTTCCAGCGTTTCCAGCGCGCCGCCATCGGCATGCCGGCCTAGCTTGAGATCCAGAACACCGAAGAACGACTGCACGGCTTCATCGAGCTTGCCCTGTTTGAACTGTGACCAGCCCTGCATATACAGCGCACGGTCGTGGTAGCGGCTGGCGGTGCCTTTTTGCAGCACCGTGGCATAGGCTTTTTCGGCGGCGGCATAGTTGCGTACGGTAAACAGCAGTTCACCGCGGCGGAACTGGGCCTCCTCAATGAGTGCGGTTGCTGGGTAATCTTTGACCAGGCGGTCCAGCGTCTTCAGTGCCGCTTCCAGATCGCCGCCCTGTTCCTGCGCCCGGGCCAGCTGGTACATCACGCGGTCATTGCCAGGGCTGTTGGGGAAGGTCTTGAGCACGTCCTGGTAGCGCGCTACGGCGGCGCGGTAGTCGGGCGCGCCGGTGGCTTGCGCGTTCTCGTTGCGGATGTTGGCGCTGTCCATCTCCAGGTCGCCGATGCGGCGCATCGCCTCTTCGCGCTGCGGCGCGCGGGGAGCCACCGCCAGAAAACTGTTGTAGGCGGCAATGGCCTGGGCGGGCTGGATGGGTACGCCGGGGTCTTTGACGACATTCACCGTGCGGCCCGCCAGGGTCTTGAGCGTGGGTTCGTTGTCCGGTGTGCCACGCTGCTTGCCAGCGCAGGCGGCCAACAGGCACACCATGAGCACACTTAAATTAAGGTTTGGTCGCACGGCCGGCCTCCGGTGCAGGGGTGGCGCGTTCCGTCGCGCGGTCGCTGGTGTGGTCGGTATTGCGGTCATACAACTGGGCCAGCGCAAAGCGTGCCTGGGTGGAGTACTGCCCCAAGCGTTCTTGCTGGCGTGCCAATGCGGCGATGGCAATGACCTGCACGGCCTGCTGCTGTTCTTTGCTGAGCGCGGCCACGCGGGGCAGCATGGCATCGATCACCGGACTCATGGCTGCAATGCGCTGGGCAAAGGCGTCAAAGCGCACCGGCTCGTCACGTTGGGCCTGGGCCAGTGCGGCGTCCAGGCGCTGCGCGGTGGCCAGTTCGTCCTGAATAGTTTGCAGTTGCTTTTTCGCCTGCCAGACGCGCCCGGGGTAATCCTGGGCCAGCTGCCAGGTGAGCGCCCCGGCGGCCAGGCGCACCCGATTGCGCGCGGTGGTGGATTCGTCGCTATCGGATGCGCCTTTCAGCGCCGTCTGCACCCGGGCCACGCGGTCCAGCAGGGCGAGCTGTTTGGCATCGGCAAAGGCCACGCCGTCGGCGGCCGTCTCACCGGCTGTGACCAGCGCGCTGGCGGCGGCATGGCGTTGCTGCAGCGGGCCGATGGCGATCTCGCTGGCGCGCTGGCGGACTAGTGGCAGCCGTTCGGCAAAGGCCTTGCGGCGGTTGACCAGCATGTCGTCAAACACACTGAGCTTGTCGCGCCACTCCTGCAGATTGCGGGTGAGGAACAACAGGTCGCGGTAGTTCTTCAGGGCCTCCTGGAATTCATGCTGCGCCAGAACCGTGGCCAGGTGGCTGGCGTGGGGCATGTCGGGCAGTTCACGCACACCCCAGAACCAGCCCATCTCGTCGCCGGGGTTGCGCTCCACCAAGGCATTGACCAGCGTGCCGGTCTGGATCGCCGCAATGGATTCATTCAGGGCCGTGGATTCGCGGGTGAAGGTGGCGATGGCCTGCTCGTAGCCCTGGGCAGCTTGCCCGTAGGCGCCGAGTTCGGCATAGGCGTAGGGCACGGCGATCTGGGCCTCCAGCACGGCCGAGTCGGAAACGTCGCGCTGGCTCAACTCCAGCCAGGGCGCCAGGGCCTGGGCGGTTTCCTTGCGTGCGGACGCGGCCCAGCCCAGGCCCAACAGCGCCTTGTTGGCCTGTGGGCTTTTGAGGCGCACACGCTCCAGGTAGGTGCTGGCTTGCTGCTGGCGGTTGTCCGCCAGGGCGGCAAAGCCCAAGGCCACGTTGGCACGGTCGCGCAGGCCCCGGTATTCCTCGTCTTCGGCCGTCGCACGGCCCAACTCGTCCAGCACCGCTGTGCCGCGATCGGTTTCACCGGCCTTGATCAGTGCAATGCCCAGGTTGTAGCGGGCGTAGCGGGCACTGGGGGCCTTGCTGTCTACTGTTGCCAGTGTGGTGGCCGCAGCCGCGTACTCACCGCGTGCCATCTGCACATGGGCTTGCAACAACACGCGGTCCTCTTGCAGTGCAGGGGGCAGGGCAGTGCCAATGCGCGCCAATGCGTCCTGCGCCTCTGCCAGGTAGTCGCGCTGGTAGCGGATCTTGGCCAGGAAATACCAGGCACGGTCGCGGGTGGCTGGCGTGGCGCCCATATCAATCAGGCGTGTAAACAGGTCACCGGCCTGGCGGTGCAAACCGTAGGACAACAGAATGCCGCCGCGCAACACCTCTGCCTCTTCGGCGTGGTGCGAGACCCGGCCAAAGTGTTGTGATGCCATCAACTGGGTCAGTGCACTGAAGTACTGCTCCTGGAAGTACTGGTACAGGGTGTCGCCGTAGTGCGGGTCTTTCACTTCACCCGACGGTTCGGCCCGCAGGCTGGTGGCGCATGTCAGGGTCAGCACGGTACCCAGGGCCAGCAGCCACGGACGCAGGACCAAACGGGTGGGCAATGGCAGGCGCATTGGCGTTACTTCTACGGTCACTGTCACTGCCAGAGCTTGATGTCGAATTCGGGCTGCAGCTTGGCTGAAGAGTCCCGGATGCGCAGCTCGGCGTACTTGGCCTGGGTGTCCTTGTCGAAACGGATGGTCGCACCCCGTTTGTAGTCACGCACATGCGGTCCGCGACCGGTGAAGAAGGCCACCAGTTCATGGGTGCCGGCGCGCAGGTTGCCAATGTAGAGCCGCTGCACGCCACCGCGGTGCAGGGCCTGCACTTCCCGCGGGGTGTACAGGTAGTTGGCCACCAGCTTGTCGTCGATCTTGACCTGCACGGACTCCAGCTCAAACATCTTGCCCACGTCCATGGACACAAACAGCGCCACCTGGGTGTTGGCGGGGAACAGCAGTTCTTCCTCCAGCACCAGCAAGTCGCGGTTGAGTGCGATGACATCGCTCTTGAGGTCCTGGATGCGGGTGTCCAGCACGGCGGATTCGGTGGGAGTGGCCGGGGCGGTCGTTGTGACCGGTGCGGTCGGTGTATCGGCAGACCAGGCGGTGCCCAGCGTGCACACACACATCAGGCTGACGGTCAGATGGCGCAGGAGTTGGATCATTCGGGATTGCCCATTGTGAAATTGATGGCTTTGGCGACGGTTCTTGGCGGGCATTGCAGTCATTCCTTTTGGCGCTGGTTTGGCGGGGTCGGTGGGCCGGGTGTCCCTTCTATGGCCCACGCTCGCGGGCAGTGGTTTTGGGTACTCTTTTGTTTTTGCGTTAACGCGGTTGTTGGGGCGCCTGTTTTTGTCGCAACCGCGAATGGGGCCGACGAAGGGACACCCGGCCCACCGACCTGGCGGCGCGTGGTGTTGAATGCTACAAAATGCATAGCTATCGATGCATATTCCACGAGGGCTAGCGGCCTGTTTTGCTTGTAGCCTTTTCCCAACTCTGCGCCCCAACACCTCGCCCCCAAGGCGGGTGGCATGGCGGGCGGGCGCAGGCCGCACTCGCGGTTGCCACAGAACAGGCGTACCAACCACCGCGTTAACGTAGCAGCAGTGGACAACCCAACAAGGCCGCCCGCGACGCGAGCCGGAGAACGACTGCCATGTCGCCCGCCGTGCGTAGTCGTTTCGTGCGCCACAAAAGTTTCGTGCGTCAAATCGGATCACGGTCGGGTGCATCAGAAAGTGGCTGTCAGGTAGACCTGCAGCACGTTGGCGTTGTAGGCGTAAGGCTGACCGGTTCGGATGTCGGTGAAATCGCTGAACTTGAAGCGGGTGTACTCATACGCCGCATTGAGCTTGAGCACCGACGTGCCCGCCACCCGGCCCAGCTTGTAGGCCACCTTGGCACCAAGACCGATGCTGTCGAAAGTGCTCAGTTGCCGGTTGCGCGAAAGGTAGGTGGTCTCCGTGGTGGCGTTGTCGCTGTAAAACAGGGCTTTGTCCTGCCGGTAGAAACGCAGCGACGTATCGGCCAGCCATTGCTCCCCAAAATAGCGGCTGTAGCCTAGCGCGGCGGTGTGCGCCTTGATGTCCCAGGTGTCCCAGAAGTAGCGGTAGTCCACGTGGACGGCGTCACGCGTGCCCAGGTCGCCGATCAGGCGGAATTTGACCGCCCGCGCCGAGCGGGTGCGCGGCGTGCGCTCTGGCACCACGGCACCAAAAACCCGCGCGACACGGTAGGGGCTGCCGAGGAATCCATCGTCAGCCAGGGCCTCGGCGTTGGCGCTCATGACCCAGCGCGGCGACAGGACCTGTGTAACTCCCAACCGGTACTGCCAGTGGGCGGCTTCGTCGGCAAATTCTGGCGCGCCTTGCTTGCTGATCTGGTCGTTGCTGCGCGTAAATCCCAGGCTCACCGAGGTCATGCCGCCAAACGTGTCCTGGGTGATGTCGAAGCCGACACTGTTGGCCGTGTAGTCACCTTCCTTGCTGGAGGTCGTCGTCAGCGACAGTTTGGCATCGCGGTATACGTACTCGGCGCCCAGGCCGTATTCCGTGCGCTGCTCGCTGTAGGGGCTGGCGGTGGTGACCACGTCAATCGATGCGTTGCTGACCGCGTCGACGTAGTAGCTGGCTGACAGCGACACCTTGTCGGCGAGTTGTTTGCGCACCAGTAGCGCCGGCCCATTGGCACTGACGCCGCCGCCGTTGTAGGAGTGGAACAGGGCTTCGCCAGAGTCTTCCGGCAGGTCCACCGCGCGTGCGCCGCTCGCGGCCAGCACGCCACCCAGCAGTGCGGGCAGGTGGCGCAGCAGGCCCCACCGCACGCCCGCCTTGGTATTGTCAGTTGCAGCCACAACCACCTCCCTGCACGCCGGTCGCGCCGCGCGCGCCTTCGCGCACATTGCGTACGTGTTCAAAATGCTTTTCGGCCAGCGACTCGCGTGAGAATTGCATGATGGGGTCGGCCAGGTGTTCGCGCTCGTAGGGCTTGACCCAGGGCTGCAGGGCGCAGCCAGCCTGCATAACCGTGCCAAGCAGCACGACGGTGGTCAGGAGTGTGCGGTCCGTCATTTCAGAAGCCCCCGGATCTCTTTGTCGTAAATGTCTTCATATCCTGCGAGGTAGCCGGGGTGGATGTGGCGCACCCGGCCGTCCCGGTCAATGAGGACCGTGGTGGGCATGGTGCCCAGGTCATACAAGCGGCTGACGCCTTTGTCGGTGTCCAGCAGTACGGGGAATTTGAGGCCCAGCTTGGCTGCCACCTCGGTGGCGTGGCGCGCGTCGTCGTCGATGTTGATGCCCAGCAGCACGAAGCCCGCTGCGCGGTACTTGTCATATAGCTTGTTCAACTGCGGCATCTCCTGGCGGCACGGCCCGCACCAGGTGGCCCAGAAGTTGATTAGCACCACCTGGCCGCGTTGCTCCTGCAGCCGCAGGTTCGGGCCCGAAGCCGTGCGCAGCGTGAAATCGGGTGCGGCGGCGCCGGGGCTGACAGCGGCCAGTGCGCAACCAGCCACCGCAGCGAGTAGGCTGAACACCGCCAGCCGTCTCATGCGGCGAGGGTGAGGGAGCAAGGGGGAGGGAAGGTCCATGGGGTTCATGGCCTAAAAGGCAGCCGTGAGGCCAATTGTGAATTCCAGGTTCTGCGTGGTCTGGTTTTTGCCCAGAAGGTCCAGGGAGAAGATGTGGTCGCGTGCATCGATCTGCACCGAGATGCTGTCGTTGAAGAAGACCCGCAGGCCGGAGCCGAAGTTGAACGTGGAGCGACGTTGCTGGTTGAACGAAGTGCTGCCGACCCCGCCAATCACGTAGAGCGAAAACGGCCAGGCACGTTTGTTGCCAAAGAACACCTCGCCGGGCAGCACGTTGTAGCCCACCGACAGGTTGTAGTAGCTCAGGTTTTCCAACTCATTGGCAAAGATTCCGCCGGGGAGAATCTGCCGGTAGTTGGTGTCACTGACCTGGGTCTGGGCAACCACCGCTTCGGCAAAAAAGTCCTCAGTGATGTGGTAACCCAGGCGCAGGCCACCCACCGTGCTGGAGCCAAAATTTTGCGTGGAGTAGGTGCCAACAAAAGCACCCACTTCAAAGTCGTTCGACGGAAAGCGTGGAAGTCGCACGTCCCGCCGGGTGACGCCGGGAACGATCACCTGTTCGGTGGGCGGCGCAGGGTCGGCTGCTAGGGCATAGACGCTGCTTGTGAGAGAGACAAGGGCCAAGATAAGCTTGCGGACAGGTGTGGGGCGCATGGGGTGGTCCTCAGAAGAAGAAGGAGAGTCCGGCCGTAACGGCTCGGTATTCGAGCGAGCGCGTGTCGGAGACGAACGCGGTGTAGAACGTGTAGTCACCGCGCAGCACAAAGCGCTCGGTCAGGTAGTAGCGCACACCGAAGCTGGCGTTGGCCAGTTGGGCATCCGTGGGACTGGCTCCGACCAGGCTGGGGTTGGGGATGTTCTTGAACTTGCCAAGACCCACACCAAAGAATGGCGAGATGCGTTGGTCGGACCAGGGCTCGGACAGCACGTTGATGTGCCAGAAGTCGGTGCCGGAGAAAACCCCTTGCACCTGGCCCAGCGTGCCCTCCACGTGCAGCGTCTCGGACAGACGGTAGCTGCTCCAGAGCTTGAGCATGGGTTCCGACTTGAACTGGCCCCAGGCCGCACCCAGCTGCACACGGCGGCTCAGGTAGTCGTCCAGCAGCATGTCGCGAAAGGTCTTGGTATCGCCCGCGGTGGTTAGCGTGGATTCCAGTTGTTTGCGCTGCACCCAGCCCACCTGGCCGCCAGCGGCGCGGACCTTGAACCAGTCGGTATGGCGTAGCTCGATGCTGATCCACTGCGCACGAGGCGCCACGAAGAAGATCGGAAAGCCCCGGCCCGGGCCGGTATGCAGCTCGATATAGGGATCGGTGATCTGCACGCGCTCCGCACGCTCGTTGGGTTCGGCAGGCTCGGCGGCACGGGCCGGTGGCGCGCCTAGCAAGGACATTGCTACCGCAATGGCGAAGACGTTTGCGATGCGCGTGTTCATTGGGTGTTGCATGTGCCGGTCCTGGGGTCGGGGGGGGTGAACATGCTGTAGTTGGCGGTGCTCAGTTCGTCCTGGCCCAGTGGTGCCGGACGGCCGATCCAGTACTTGATGAGGCGGGCATTGGGATCGTCTTCACTTAAGAAAATCAGCCCACCTCCGTGCAGAACTCCGCGCAACAGCGGTTTTGATAGCAGGCGACTTTGCGCGGTGGACCCGATCACGACCGCGGCCTGGGCGGAGTAGAAGTTTTTGTACATGTCACTGGCGCGGACGACCGCTGGCGTGTTGGCCGGATCACTCAGGTCCAGCGGCTGCGCTGCCGGGAATACACGCAGCGCACCGCCGGTGCCCGCGCGGGTGTCGTGGCAACCGGATCCGGCACAGGTGTTGGTGGATGTGGAGCCGCCGATTTGTACCGGCAACTGGGCTAGAAAGACCGGGTTGATGCACTTCTGGAAGTAGGCGAAGGACAAGTACTGGCCCCCCACCGCTTCGGGGTTGCTAATGGTTGCCGGATTGCCCAGCACGTCGGAGCCACCACCACAGCCCGCCAGCGCCAGGGTAGTGGCCGCAGCGGCGAGAGATTGTGTGATGCGATGCAGGGTCATGGGGTCAGCAACCGGTGGCGATCCATTGGGCGATCGCGTTGTAGTTCGCGCTGCCCACGGGTAAAGCGGCCGGGTGGGGGGCGGTCGATGGCCGTTTCAGCAGTGCATTGGCGGGTGGCTTACAGGTGTCCGAGACCATGGACAGCGTGGCGTTGTAGTCGCCATCGGCGTCGCCGGACAGCACGAAGTGGTTGTTGCGAAACGAGGTGCCCGACGTGGCGGCTGTGGCGCTGCTGCCGACCGGCTGGTGGCAACCCGCGGAGCAGGTGGCACGCAGGATGGGAAAGACCTGGCTCTCAAAGCTGGCCTGGTTCAGGCCCTTGACCTGGCGCACCGCGCTGTTGGCGTCAAACGGGTCGTTGTAGTACTTGCTGCCCAGGTCTATCCACTCGGCAATCAGGCGCTTCTCGGCACGGGTCAGCAGCTTGGAGTGATCCGGTGCCGTGGCGGGCGGGTTGGGATGTGCCGTGCGCGCCCCGGTGTCGGCCATCAGGCTTTGCCCGGACAGGATCTCCACGAGTCGGCTCTTGCGGGCCAGGCCCAGGGCTTCGCCTTCGCTGGCCGCGGTGTCGACCAGGGCGGCGCCGCGCTCGACGACGAGGACACCTGCTTGGGCGCGGGTGCGCGGTTGTCCGGTGACCGGGTCGATGATGGGGTCGCCAATCATCAATTCGTCGTAGGACGTGATGCGCCCGGAGCCACCAGTGGTGCCGCTAAGGTCCAGCCGGGCGGGGTCAAAGTGGCAGGTAGTGCAGGTGTTGGCGCCGCGGTTGCGGCTCCACAGGGGCTGGATGTGGTCGGGGTAGTTAACGATGCCGTTTACGGGTGCCGCGGTGGCCAGATCGTCGGTGGCAACGGGGTTGCCGGTGTAGCGGATGGTCAGCGCGGCGCGGCCGGTCACACCCGGCTTGCTGGTATCGGCCCAGATGTCGGAGAACACCATGTCGGTGGACAGCTTCAGCGCGCTGGGGTCCAGGCGGGTGCGGGTACTGGCCATGGTTTCGCCGGACTGGTGGGCGCTGGCCATGGCGGGCAGCAAGGACGCAGGAACCGTGTTGACGACTGCCCCCGAGTTGATGGCGCCGCCGCGGCGTGGGCTGTGGCAGCCGTCGCAGGTGCGGCGTTCGCCGGGGCGCACCTGGATCCAGTTGGTGTGGGTCTGGAATCCGCGACCCTGCGCATCCACGACGGTCAAACCGATGGGCGTGTCCGCTGGCACCTGTAGCTTGAAGGAGCCGTCGGGCTCAATCGGCGCGTAGCCCAGAATCTGTTGCATCTCGAAGTTGGTCTCGCCGATGGCACTGCGGGTGCCCGTCATGCCCTGGGGTGGCGCAATGGCCCGAAAGGCCCGGATGAAGCGCGCTGGTGCGCAGCCGTAGGCCGGGTCGGCAGGGTCTTTCATGCGCACCAGGTCGGCAATCAGGGCGCGGGTGTCCTGCGGGTCGATTGGCGCAATTTTGGGAATCGCGGTGGTGCAGCCTGCGGGCAGATCGGCCGCCGTCAACACGGCGTCGCCCATGCGGCCCAGGCCATCGGTGTCATAGACACTGCGCACTTCCAGCAGCCCCAGGTTCTGTGCGGCCAGATCGGGGTCCAGCGGCGTGGGGGGGGTGGCGTTGGGTTCCGCGCGGTCCTGCAGTGCTACGGGGTGGGTGTACATGAATCCGGCCGGTGGCGCTGCCACGATCAGCATCGTTTGTTTGGCGGGGTCAAACATGTAGATGGCATAGGTCGGGCGCACGTTGTTCTGGATCTCGTCGCCCTGTGCGTCGGCCATAGCGCGGTTGTCGTCCGTCACTCGGGCCAGCTCTTCGGCGGTCAGGGTGGCGCAGGAGACCACCACCCCTTTGCGGGTCACTTCACAGGGTGTGTAGCCCACCAGCACGCGGTCGGTGCCGTCCCACAACGGGTAGGGCGTGGTGATGCGGCCATAGGGCGATGCACCACCGCCAATGTTCAGCTCCTGCAGGGTCATCTGCTTCTGGCCGCCCTTGGCCGGGGCTGTGGCGCTGGCTGGTGTGTCCTGCTCGGAGTAGTTGGCGGCGTCGATCATGACCAGACCGCCGCCTTCATGGGTACGCGACAGCGGCATCAGGTCCGATGTCAAAAACCCTTTGTACTTGCCCTTGGGGTCCATGTCGCGGGGATGCAGAAAGCTGTTGCCGGGGCTGTGCGCTCCGTACAGCACAAACAGGTCTGTGCCATCGGGCTTGGCCCGAAAAATCTTGAAGTGGTTGCGACCGCCCACATGGTCCCAGCGCGAGAACATGATGTCGCCGTTAGGGCGAATCACCGGGCTGCGGTCGTGGCTCTGGTTGACGGAGATCTGGGTGATGACCTGGCCATTGGCGTCCATGGTGTGCAGGTTGAAAACCCGCTCGCGTTCGTATTCGTCTAGCGCGAAGTAGGTATGGCCCAGAGCCTGGTTGATGCTGGATTTGGTCTGGCGGTTGGACGTGAAAGCAAAGCCACGTCCGGCGGGCAGGTAGGTCGGGTCCACGTCATCGGATTCGGTCGAGTTGGTCAGGCGGCGCAGGCTGCCCCCGGCCAGGCCGCCGGCCGTCATGTCGTATTCCCAGATGTTCCAGCGCCCGGTGCAGGCGCGCTGTCCGTTGATGGTGCCGGTGTTGGTGACGGGGCAGCGCAGGGAGAAGATGATCTTCTTGCCGTCATACGACACATCCGGGTTGGATGCGTCGCCAACACCCTGGGTGAACTGCGCCGTGATGTTGTGCTCCTTTGCGCTCACCGAGGATTTCTCGCGCACCATCAGGTCGCCGCCGGGCGCAGTGGGCGCCGCGTTGGTGGGGTTGGCGTTGATGGCGTTGGAGCGCATTGCGTAAGCGATGGGTGCGTCGCCGGCCACCGTGACGGTCTTGGCGTCGTCGGTGCTGCCGTTACCGCAGGCGGCAAGCAGTGTTGTGAGCAAGGCAGCCGTCGCCCCTGCGCTGATGAACAGTCGCTGTGTCATGGTGAAGTCTCCTATTTACTGCCGTGTTTGCAGGCCGGGGGCCAGCAATCCGGTGGAGTAGTGCAGAAGGCCGTGCGAATCGACAACGACAGCGTCGATCCCGGGCTGCGACTCGATAAACTGCATGCCCCGCTCAACGCCCAGCACAAACACGCATTTTGAAAACGCTTCGGTGGTAAGTCCGTCCTCGCCCAGAATGGTGACGCTTTGCACGCAGCTCGGAGACAGGCCCGTTGCCGGATCGATCAGGTGGTGGAAGCGCACACCGGCTTCGACGAAGCAGCGCTCGTAGTCGCCCGAGGTTGATATGGAGGTGTCTTCCAGCGGAAGCATGGCAATGACTTCACCGGGGCGACGCGGGTCGCGGATGCCAATGGTCCAGGGGCGGCCGCGGCGGTCGCCCATGACGCAGCTGTCGCCACCGGCGCTGACGTTCGCGTGCGCAATGCCCCGCTGGCGCAACAATGCAGCCGCATTGTCGATCGCGTAGCCCTTGGCAAAGCCACCCAGGTCTATGCACATGCCGGGGCGCTCGAAGTGCACGGTCTGGTTATACGGATCCAGGATCACATGGCGGTATCCGATGGCCTGCTGCGCCCGGGCCAGCGCCTGCGGGTCGGGTCGGGTATGCAGGCGATAGTCAAACAGACGGCCCACGGCGGCGTAGGTGATGTCAAATGCTCCGCCCGAGAGCTGTGAAAAGTGCGCCGCGCGGGTCAGCAGCTGGAACATCTCGGTGCTGATGCGCACGGCTTGCGTGCCCGCATCGCGGTTGATGCGCGAGAGTTCGGAGGCCGGCTTGTGGGGGCTCATGGCGCGGTCGATGCGGTGCATCTCCTGCATAACGGCCTCCATGGCGGCCTCGCCAGCCGCACGGTCATCGGCCCACAACTCCACGTGGATGGCCGTGCCCATGATGGCCTCCTCCCGCTGCAGCCAGCCGCTGTCGGGCGTCTGCCGCAAGGGGCCGCCGGCCACGAATTGTCGTGTGGCGATGTCGCGTGATGTACCGAACATGGTGGTGGGGCTCCTGAGGTTCGCGCCGATTCTTCCATCCAACCACGCACAAAGTGTTCGTTTGCCTGTGACACATGTAACAAGCTGAAAGCCCGGCGCTATGATCCAATCCATCTTTCCCTTTGCTCTGAGGCTGCCAAAACCATGCGAAATGCTGCACCACTTGTCTGTCACGTCTTGCAACAATTGATGCGCATATCGGTACTGGCCGCTGTTGCCGGAACTGCCGGAACTGTCAGTGCACAGATGCAGTGGAATGCCGATACTGGCGTAGTGCTGGTTGGCAAGGTGGTCACACTCAACGACGCGGGTGATGTGCTGCCCCATGCACGCGTGTGGCTGGCCGGTGGCAAGATCATGGCCATTGCGCGCGACGGCGAGGCCTTGCCCGATGCGGCCAAGGATGCCCCGGTAGTGGATAGCAAGGGCGTGATCTACCCCGGCATCATTGACCTGCACAACCACCCCGAGTACGCCATCTATCCGCTGATGCCCATTGGCCGCAAGTACCGGGACCGCTACGAATGGCGCTGGTACGACGATATCTACAACAAGCGCATCACCTTCCCGCAAGAGGTGCTGACGCGCCCGCATTACCTCGACTTGGGGCTGGAGATCGGCCGCTATGGCGAGTACAAGGCGCTGGCCGGTGGCACCACCAGTTTGCAGGGCGGGCGCACGAACCTGGCGTACTCCAAGGAAGAGTGCCTGGTGCGCAATATTGAAAATTCGCCGGTGGAATCGCGCGTTGCGGCCAGCCGTGTCGATATCGGTCGCAGTGCCAAGGAATGGGCAGCGATGCAAACCGAGCGCAGCAAAGGCCCGCTGGTGGTGCACCTGGCCGAAGGCCCGTCACCGCGCATGGCCCTTGAGTTTGGTGCCATCAAGGACAGCAACCTGCTGGGCCCCGAGCTCATCGCCATCCACGGTGTTGGCCTGACCGAACCGCAACTGGTGGAGATGGCGGCGGTGGGGGCCAAGCTGGTATGGTCACCACTGTCCAACTTCATGCTGTATGGCAAGACCGCCAATGTGGAAGCCGCCAAGCGCGCGGGCCTGTCCATCAGCCTGGCGCCGGATTGGGCGCCCTCGGGCAGCAAGTCCAGCCTGGGGGAACTCAAGGTGGCCGACCTGGTGAACAAGCACGCATTGCATGGCCTGTTCAGCGACCGCGATCTGGTGGAGATGGTGACGCGCAAGCCCGCTGCCGCTATGGGTTGGAGTCAGCGCCTGGGCCAGATTGCGGAGGGCTATCTGGCCGACGTGCTGGTTGTGGATGACCGCCACGCCGACCCCTACCGCAACCTGATCAACACGATTGAAGACAACATCCAACTGGTGGCCGTGCGCGGCGAGCCCTTGTATGGCGACAAGGCCTTGCTGCAATTGGCACGCGGCACGGCGGACGATTCCGAGACCACGGCCACTCTCAACAAGGGCAAGCGCAACAAGGCCATGACGCCGAACTGCCCCGGCACGGCGCTGGCGCCTTTGAGCGTGGCACAGACCAAGTCGCGCATCCAGCAGGGCCTGAAGTTTGATGCGGCGCAATTGGCTGCCAAGCTCACACCCGAGCAGTTGGCCAAGGACTTTGCGCAGTGCAGCCTGCCCGCACCGGTTGGCGCCGCAACGCCTGCCGATGCCAAACGCCTGCTGGCCTGCCGGTTTGGCCTGCCGTTCGAGAAAACGCGCCTGAGTCCACTGACGACCAACGAAGATCCGGCATTCTTTTCGCAGTTGATGCGCAATCCCAACCTGCCAAAATACCTCCGCGCACTGCCAGCCTATTACCGGCAGTGAACCCAGGATCCACGAACACTCTATGGCCCACATACTGATCGCCGAAGACGATGACCTGTTGCGCGATGCGCTGTCCGCCCAGCTGATCCAAGCTGGGCACAGTGTGGCCTGCGCGGCCCACGGTTTGCAAGCCCGCGAACTGCTGGAGAGCACGCGCTTTGATGGTGTCATTCTGGACCTGGGCTTGCCCAAGGTCGACGGCATGGCCGTGCTGCAATGGCTGCGTCAGCGGGTTCTGGCCCTGCCGGTGCTGATACTCACGGCCCGCGACGGTGTCGATGACCGGGTCAATGGGCTGAATGCCGGAGCCGACGACTACCTGACCAAACCTTTCATCATGGCCGAACTGCAGGCCCGCCTGGCCGCGATGCTGCGGCGCTCGCGCATGCCAGCTTTCGGTGGGTCGCTGGAGATTGGTGGCTTGAGCGCCAGCAAACTCCGCGTGGACGCCGTGCAGCCCCGGGCCTGGCTGGGTGACGATGAAATGGAACTGACGCAGCGCGAGTGGGCGCTGTTGTCGCTGCTGGTGGCCAACGCGGGCCAGGTGGTCAGCCGGGAGGACGTGTTGAGTGCCTGGCAGTCTGAGCCGGGCGAGGTGGTGGGTGGCGTGGCATCGAATGCGCTGGAGGTGTATGTGCACCGGCTGCGGCGCAAGCTCGCCGACTCGGGGCTGGGTATCCGCAATGTGCGCGGCTTGGGCTATTTGCTCGAAACCGTCAGTCCCTGAACCCTGCATGACCTTCGCATGAAACCGGTCGGCCGTTCCCTGTTGCCGGGGTTGTCCCTCAAGCGGCAATTGTTGCTGTGGTTGCTGCTGCCGCAATTGCTGTTGTGGTCGGTGGGCGGTGTGCTGGCCTGGCGCATCGCGCTGAGCTATGCCGATACCGGCATCAACCAATCGCTGAAGCAGTCGGTGCGGGCATTGGCGCGCCAGGTCAAGCCGGTAGGGTCAGGCCTGCAGGTGGACTTTCCGCGTGCTGCGCAAGACGTGTTGGAGCAGGACCCCTCGGACCGCATGGGCTACCTGGTGACCTCGCCACCGGGGAGTTTTTTGTTGGGCAACAGCCAATTGCCTGCGCCACCGGATGGCGTTTTCATACAAACGGGTGAGCCTCTGATTTATGACGCTCGCCTGGACGACAAAAGGGTGCGCGTCGCCGTGCTCGAAGTGACGTATGGCGATGCACGTTCACCCCAACGTCTGCGCGTACAAGTGTCTAAGAGTCTTGCGGTGCAAGAGCGCGTGGCGCGAGAGCTGGTGTTTGACATGCTGGTGCCGTTGGCCGCGCTGGGCGTGCTGCTGGGCATCATCATCAACGCAGGCATTGCACGCGGTTTGCGTCCCCTCAAGCGCCTGGAAGCGCAGCTGGGTGATCGATTGGGGTCGGCACTGTCCGCTCTGCCACCGATTGAGCTGGCACAGGCCCCACAGGAAGTGCATTCGTTGGCGCTGGCCGTCAACCAGTTGCTCGACGCGGTTCGCCGCAGCCTCAGCCAGGAGAAGCGCTTTGTCAACGATGCCGCCCACCAGTTGCGCACCCCGCTGGCTGGCCTGGTCAGCCAGACCGAACTGGCGTTGAACGAGACCGAGCTGACGGCCGTCAAGGAACGGCTGGTGAAGGTGCACGCGGGCGCGCTGCGCAGTGCCCACCTGGTGCACCAGTTGCTGTCGCTGGCGCGCACCGAAGCCGAGGTTACGCTGCAGCCGCTGGATGTGGCGCAGCTGGCACGCGAGGTTGCCCGCGAGTGGACGCCGCGTGCACTGAGCGCCGGGGTTGATCTGGGTTACGAGGGCGAGGGCAGTGTGCTGGTGCAGGGCGAAAAGCTGTTGCTGCGCGAAGTGCTCAATAACCTGATTGACAACGCGCTGCACTACGCTGGTACCGGTGCCACTCTGACCGTGCGGGTGCGCAGCGACAAAGACCGCTGCGTGCTGGAAGTGGAAGACAACGGGCCCGGCCTCACAGAAGCCGATTTGCCGCGGGTGTTTGAGCGATTTTGGCGCGCCAGTGAGCTGCCCGGTGGTTGTGGCCTGGGCCTGGCCATCGTCGCAGAAATTGCCCATCGCCATGGGGGCAGCGCCACGGCGCTGGCGGCCCAGCCCTCCGGTTTGCTGGTACGCATTGACCTGCCGTTGATGCCTGTAGCGGCATCGCCCTGAACGGTGGGGCCTATTGCTGCACCACGCCGGTGTAGATGAACATGCCGTAGGCGCCCAGTAGCACAACGCCCAGCGGCCTGGGCAGTCGCCCCATCACCGCGATGGATAAAAAGTGCAGTACCGCGGCACCCGCAATCACGTAGATGCCGATCTGAAAGAAACCCGGGACCTTGATCGGGTCAAACAGCGCAAACAGGCCAATGCACATGGGAATGCAGATGTGGCCGTCTCCCACCTGGGAGGTGACCACAATGTCCTGTCGTCCCACGTAGCCGTAGTACAGCGCGATGAAGGCATTGGGCAACACCATCAGTGCACCGCTGAGCCAGCCCAGATCCTTGATGCCTATGTAGGGGCTCTTGACCGTGGTAACCCAGTCCACCAAATAGTTGACGCTGCTGAAGATGCCGTAGGCGCCAGCAGCGATCAGCAGCAGGTCGAACACGATGGACCAGTGAAAGCCCCGGTTCTTGCGCACATTGCTTTTGAGGATTTCAAACACATGCAGCACCTGCCAGAACAGGAACAGAGCCACCAGCACCAGGCCATCGTAAAAATCAATCGTGCCGTCCTTGGCGAGCGCCCATAGCGTGCCGGTGAACAGGAATAGCGCCACCAGCGTGAACAGCAGATTCAGCCGGTTCAGGCGCTGGGCCTGTACAGGGATTTTCTTTTTTCCAGGCGTGGCTTTTTGACCCGCCGCGGTAGCAAAGAACAGCGTGGTCAGCCCCAGTATCAGCGTCAGATTGGTGACGTTGTTGACGATGCAGTTCTCAACCACCGTGCTGCCTTTGCCACCGGCGCGGCTCATTACATAGGCAAACACCAGGTTCGCAAAGCCCGAGCAGTACGGCATGATCAGCGTGCCCAGCACCGTGCCCTCAAAGCCTTTGTTCTCAATGGCCTGCAATCGCCAGATCATCAGCGCGGACGCGACCATGAAAACGCCCATCTGCGACAGCGGATGGGCGAGGTAGGCAAGGATTTGGGGGCTGACGCTGGGCACAGGTACGAAAGGGTGGGTGGGAGTGGCCCCAGAGGATAAGCGCAATTCGGCTGTTGCCGGGTGGCCGCCTGCGAGTTATGTACACTGCCCGCTTTTGCGAAAGAACCTGTTTCATGGCAACTCTCACCAGTCTCCCCGCTGACGCTACGGCCGAACGCATCGTCCGCCATTTTCAGGCTGAGGGATTTCCTGGCATTACCGAGGCCCTGCTGGTGCGCGTGGGAGTCAAAAAAGGCGATCGCAATGCCATCGACGCCGCGTTTGACCTGTCAGTGGAGCAGGAAGTGCCGCCCCCCGTGCGCGATTTCTTTGAAATCCGGCTCTACGGTTTTTACTCCGAAATCCGCAGCCTGGCAGACGCCAAGACCGCATTCGGCGCGGACTTCGGCCGCGCCCTGCGCGTGCACTTGCCCAGCCTCTACTTTGACGCCGCCCCCGTGGTGATCGACGATGCCCTGGCCACTGGCACCAAGTACGACGCCATGCTCAAGCTCGGCGACAACAGCGACGGCTCTGCGGTGGCCATTTTGCTGAATGACCCCAGCTCGTCATTCTTCGAGTATCTGGGCACCCAGACCGGCTATGACTGGCAAAAAATCATCGGCACTCTGGGCGACGCCGCCACCTCGTTTGTGCAGGGCGGAGATTTGCTCTAAAGGGCCCTGTAGATGCTACCCGTAGCTGATGGGAGCAACAAACAACCCATATTGGGTTTGTTACTGGATTTTTGAAGTTTTCACGACGAAAAGTGCCACTAGCCCTCGTGGAATATGGGTATGTAGCTATTAAAATAGTAGCGATCAACTACCTGAGGTTGCGCCAGTGCTGTGCACACGCTTGCATGAGCTGCGCCAGGTGCTGCGAACGAGTATCCGACTGCTTTGCGCTGACGATCCAGTCGACGCGCAACCCGTACGGCCGTGGCCAGTGTGTAATAGCGATCCAACCCAGCCACACTCTCTTACTTTTAAGAAGACCCCGCGATGGAAGTTAAAGCCAGACACGTCTACAGCCAATCGGCAGAAACCGTTTTCAAAAGTTTTGGAAACAAAGAAGTCATTGCCAACCGCTTCATTGCCATGGGCGGGCGCAGCATCCAGATCGAAACCTGCAAACTCACCAAAACCTCCATGGACATGCGCGTCAGCCGCGAAGTCCCATCCGAGGTGCCAGTATTGCTTAAGAAAGTCATGAACGAGTGGAACCACGCCACACAGGAAGAGCACTGGACTGGCAGCCCCAACAAAGGCTACACCGGCGACCTGAAGATCACCATCAAAGGCGTGCCAGTCACCATCACGGCCAAGCTCTTCTTGGAAAATGAAGGCGGCGGCAGCGTCAACACCATGACCTTTAGCTTTGTCAGCGGCATTCCCTTCATTGGCAAAAAATTGGCCGAGTTTGTAGGCAAGGCCGCAGAGATAGAAATGCAACGCGAATACGAATTCATCCGGGACGCACTCAACTCCAAATAGTCAAACGGCCAGTGCCGGATCCTGTGCACTCTTGGCCCAACCGGTTTAAAGTGTTGCACTTCGTACCTGAATCCGCGATGCAAAACATGCCGCTAGCCCAGGCAGAATATGAATATGTCGCTACAAAAACGGTAGCATTTGATGCAGGCGTCGGGTGTCGCACCGAAGCATTGCTGCCACCTGCATGGCAATCTGTTCTGCGTCGCAGTTGCTTCAGAAGGGCCGGAAACCTGCTGGCCACGCGAGCCCTATTGGTGTCCGTCATCACCCTGGGGTGGACTGTTTCGAAGGAGGCACGCATGGCGAATCATGCAGTCGGGCTGACAGCCTAGGGTGGCTTTCCATCAGCGCGCCAGTTTGCATAGCAAGATTTCCGACTGATTCAGCGCGTGTTTCTGCCGCTCGACTTCCGAAGCCACTTCCAGGAAGCCCATTTTTTGCGCAAGCAAGACGGAGCGCGTGTTCTCACGCTCTGTAATGATGCAGAACTGATGCACAGAATAGTTTTGGGTTAGCAAGTTAAGTAACTGCTCAGTGGCGGACTTCGCATAACCATTCCCCCAAAACCGGCTGCCGATCCCATAGGCAATATGTGCCTCACCATCCTGATGAATGGTGGCGGTTATGAAACCGACAATATTTCCCAGTTCACTCTTGATAACCCACCCAAGCCATTCTTGAGATCCATCCGGTGACTTACCGCTTGCATTGCGTTCAATGCGCTCGCGAAGTGCAATTTCTGTAGCTGGGCGATGCGCGATGTCTACATACTCGTAGAGCAACGGATCACGCATGATCTGGAATAGTTCCGCTGCATGGTGAGGCAGTCTGGGCTCAATAAATGAGGCTGGCATGGTCGTCGGCCTTTCGCATGGGCCTGACTATAGCCGTCCCCTTGAAGTCCGCAAAACTAAACCCTTACCCCCGATGCCGCATCAAACCAGTTCACATGGTCCGACGCCACGTGCAACCCCACGGCATCCCCGGCCCGAGCCCGGGACTGCGCGGATACCCTCACCGTCATGTCGCCGACGCCGGTTTTCACGACCACAAAGGTGTCGGCACCGGTGGGCTCCACCAAGCTGACCTCGCCGCGCCAGGGGGCCGCGTCGTCCAGAGTCAGGTGTTCAGGGCGCACGCCCAGCAGGACGTTGCCGTCGCGCGGCGCCTGCAGTGGCAGCTGGGTGAACGCAATCTGGAAGCCGTTGCTGCCCTGTGCGCTGCCGTTGTGGCCTGGCACCAGATTCATGGTGGGTGAGCCAATGAAGCTGGCCACATAGGTGTTGGCGGGCCGGTTGTAGATTTCATCGGGCGTGCCGAGTTGCTGCAGCACGCCTCCTTTCATGACGGCGATGCGCGAGCCCAGTGTCATGGCCTCGATCTGATCGTGTGTCACATAGACACTGGTGATGCCTGACACCTGGTGCAGGCGCTTGATCTCGGCGCGCATCTCCACGCGCAGTTTGGCGTCCAGGTTGCTTAACGGTTCGTCAAACAGAAACAGCTGCGGCTCGCGCGCCAGGGCACGGCCCATGGCCACGCGCTGGCGCTGACCACCAGAGAGTTGCGCGGGGCGTCGCTCCAGCAGGGGCTCGATTTGCAGCATGGCGGCCACCTGGCGGATGCGCTGGTCGCGCTCGGCCTTGGGCACCTTGCGCATCTCCAGCGCGAAGCCGATGTTGTCGTACACGCTCATGGTCGGGTAGAGCGCGTAGCTTTGGAACACCATCGCAATGTCGCGCTGGGCCGGTGGCACGCCGATGACGTCTTTGCCGCCGATTCGAACCTGGCCCTCGGTGGGCTCTTCCAGGCCGGCAATGATGTTGAGCAGCGTGGATTTGCCGCATCCACTGGGGCCGACCAGGATCAAGAACTCACCGGGTTGTACGTCGATGTCGATGCGTTGCAGCACTTCCACTGCCTTGTTGCCCTTGCCGAAGGCCTTGCGAACGCCTGAAATTTGAAGAGAAGCTGCCATGTTTTGTGATGCGAATAGATGGATGGAGATTGCAGGGGGAATAGCGCGTGACCTGACGAGCCCTAGCCCTTCACAGCACCGGCTGTGAGTCCCTTGACGAAGTACTGGCCGGCCAGGATGTAGACCAGCATGGTGGGCAGGCCGGCGATCAGTGCGGCGGCCATGTCCACGTTGTAGCTCTTGACGCTGCTGGTGGTGTTGGCCATGTTGTTCAGGCCCACGGTGATGGGTTTGCTGTCGGCGCCGCTGAAGGCCACGCCAAACAGAAAGTCATTCCAGATGGCGGTGAACTGCCAGATCAGCGTGACCATGACGATGGGGGTCGACATGGGCACGATCAGGCGCCAGAAAATGGTCCAGAAACCGGCGCCATCCATGCGCGCCGCGTTCACCAGTTCCTTGGGAATCGCGGTGTAGTAGTTGCGGAAAAACAGCGTGGTGCTGGCCAGGCCTGCCAGGCAGTGCACCAGCACCAGCCCACCGACCGAGCTGGAAATGCCCAGCCAGCCCAGCACCTGGCTCATGGGCAGCAGCACCACCTGAAACGGCATGAACACGCCAAACAGCATGAAGCCAAACAGGTTGTCGCTGCCACGAAACTTCCACAGGCTCAGCACATAGCCATTCAGCGCCCCCCATGCTGTCGAGATCAGAACCGCGGGCACGGCCATCAGCACCGAGTTGATGAAATAGGGCTGCAGGCCGCGGCAGTCAGTGCCGGTGCACGCGCCTGACCAGGCCAGGGCCCAGGCTTCAAGATTGATGGTGTGGGGCAGGCTGAGCAAATTGCCATTGCGGATTTGCTCGGCGTCTTTCAACGACGTGGCCAGCATCACATATAGCGGTGCCAGAAAGAAGAAGGCTGCCACCAGCAGCACACTGTAGACCAGCGCGCGGGACAGGTAAGGCGAGAAGTTCTTAGTGCTCATGGGGCTTGCTCCGCAACTCTGAATACAAATAGGGCACCACAATGGCCGCCACAGCCGCCAGCATCATCGTGGCGCTGGCCGCGCCCAGGCCAATCTGGCCGCGGGTAAAGCTCATCACATACATAAAGGTGGCCGGCACATCGGTGGCGTAGCCCGGCCCACCGGCGGTCAATGCCATCACCAGGTCATAGCTCTTGATGGACAGATGGGATAGCACCATGACGGTGGAGAACACCACGGGCCGCAGCACCGGCAAGATGATGCGCCAGTAAATGCGGGGCAGGGAAGCGCCGTCGATCTGCGCGGCCTTGATGATGCTGTCGTCAATGCCGCGCAGGCCGGCCAGAAACAGCGCCATGGCAAAGCCGGCGGACTGCCAGATGCCGGCAATCACGACGCAGTAGATGGCAGTGTCGCCACGCACCAGCCAGTCAAAGGTGAAGCTGGCCCAGCCCAGGTCGTGCATCAATTTTTCCAAACCCAGACTGGGGTTGAGCATCCACTTCCAGGCCGTTCCGGTCACGATGAAGGACAGCGCCATGGGGTAGAGGTAGATAGTGCGGATGGCACCTTCGGCACGTACCTTCTGGTCCAGCAGCACGGCCAGCAGCAGGCCGATGGCAATCGACCCACCGACGTACAAGAAACTGAAAATAGCCAAGTTTTTGAGCGCGACCCACCAGCGGTCGGACTCCCACAGCTTGGTGTACTGCTCAATGCCCACAAACTCGTCGTAGTTGGGCAGCATGCGCGATGCGGTGACCGACAGCACACCATTCCAGATCATCAATCCGTAAATGAAAGCAAAGCCTAAAACAAATGCCGGTGCCACGACGACGCGCGGTAACCAGGCTTCAAAAGTGTTCTTCATAGCAATCAAAAAAACGGCGGTCGCGAGACCGCCGTATAAACGCCTAACCCCCGAGAAAACCTAATAAATCAGTACATTCGCCGCCGGGCCGCCCCAAGGCGAATGGCGGCCCCCATTGGGGGCAGGGAGCCACTCGCAGAGGGCGACGGTGGGGGCCATGATCACCACCAGATCTCGTACTGCACACCGGCAATGGTGCGCGAGGTCTTGCCGCCTGCCCCGTAGCTGCCCACATTGGCTGCAGCAGCTGCGTCGTTCCAGTTCGCCATGGTCACATAAAAGCGCAACTCGGGGCGGCTGTAGAAATCAGGACCGACTGCCAGCGTTGGAGCAATGGTCAACTTGTCCAGACGCTGGTCCGCGCCATTGCCGGTGCGGGTTGTGGTTGCAGCATCCACCAGCAACTTGAAGTTCCTGGAAAACGCGTACGAGATACGGCCACCGATGGAGGTGTCCTTGGTCTCGACGCCTGTCTTTTCGTCCTTGTTGGTCTGGTAGGACAGCACGGTTTGGCCGCCGAAGGAACCCATTTGCCAGCTCAAGGAATCTGCAATACGCGTCACCTTCTTGCCAGCCGATACGCCATCAATCGATTCAAACTCGCCATCGATGCGGGCGTGGCCACTGGAGGTTTGCAGGAACAGCGCGTTGTTCAAGCCCTTGGTCAGGAAGTCGGTCTGGTTGTGCACGAAGGAAATGCCAGCGCCGGTGCTGGTGTCCGCCAGGCCGGAGCCGTTCACACCGGTTATCAACACGCGCAACTTGCCGCCGGGATTGGTGGCGATGTCGGAGATGTCTGCATTGAGGCGTGTGGCATTGACGCCAGCGACGGCGGCGGTGTCAAACTTGTCACCGGTAAAGATGCCCAGACCCAGCTTGGCGCCGCCGATCGGAATATCCGTCACGCCTGCGCCCTGGTTGTCGC
Organism: uncultured beta proteobacterium; assembly: GCA_903853895.1. GTDB lineage: Bacteria > Pseudomonadota > Gammaproteobacteria > Burkholderiales > Burkholderiaceae_C > Allorhodoferax. The sequence continues at coordinate 30,881 of CAINUX010000232.1, forward strand.
CGTAGTTCAGCAGGATGTAGTCGAGGATGTGCACATCCTGCAAGCGCAGGCGGCGCTGGCCGGCCCAGAACTTGGCCTCTGGCGCAAAGCTCAGGCCGCTGATTTCCACAAAGGCCTGCTCGGTGCCCACATTGCCACTGTTCCACTTGGCAGGCATGTACTGCACCTTGTAGGTGGCGCCGTCGGTCTTGAAGGTCTTGATCAGGTCGATTTCGATGCCGTTGTCGCCTTCGTTGCCCAGACGGTAACCTTGCATGTCGCCGCCTAGCTGGAAGCGGCCCTTGACGCCGTCCGAGGTACTGAGCACCGGGCCGCCGCGGGAGTAGCCGTGGAACTCGAAGGTGCCGTCGTCAGCCAGGGCGCTGCCAGCGCAGAGCGCAGCGGCCAGTGCAATGGCGCTGATGGAGAAAGTGTGTTTCATGATGGGTCTCTAAAGTGTTGGGGACAGAGCTGGCTCGCTGCGCGTAGCTGCGGTCTGTCCCGCAAATACATAATTGAAGAAAAAGCGGTCCCCGGAGGGCGGCCTGCGCCGTCCTCTGAATGGTCCTGTTGGTGCTATTTTTTTGCTGGTGTTACTTGGTCGCGGCTGCGGCGACCAAGCGCTTTTGCGCATCGGCGACGGTGATCTTGTCGTCGTTCCAGAACTGGCTCACGACGTCTTTGATCGCACCTTCAGCTGCAGGTTTGACCGCCATGCCGTGTGCAATGGACGGTTGCAGGCCACCACTCTTGGCGGTGTCGACAAAGTCTTTGCTGGAGAGCTTGGCGCAGTCGTCAAATTTGTCGAGCTTCATGTTCAGGCGCACCGGTATGGAGCCCTTGTTCAGGTTGAAAACTTCCTGGAACTCGGTTCCCATGATGGCGGCAGCCAGATCGCCCTGGGCCTTTTGGGCGTCCGGTGATTTGAGCTTGAACATGGCGAACGAATCCACGTTGAATGTGAAGGCGTTGGCGGTGCCAGGGGCGGCTGCGCACAGGAAGTCTTTGCCCGGCACCTTGCCTGCGGCCATGAACTCGCCCTTGGCCCAGTCACCCATGAACTGGAAGGCGGCTTCGCCCTTCATGACCATCGACGTGGCCAGGTTCCAGTCGCGCCCCGGTGCGGCAGGGTCGGTGTAGCCCTTGATCTTGCGGAAAGTTTCCAGCGCCTTGGTCATGGTGTCGCTGCTGATGGCCTTGGGGTCCAAAGTGACCATGGCATCGTGGTAAAACTTGACGCCGCCCACGCCCAGCGCGACCGACTCAAAGGTCGTGAAGTCTTGCCAGTTCTGGCCGCCGTGGGCCACGGCGATAAAGCCGGCCTTTTTGATCTTGTCTGCTGCTGCAAAGAACTCGTCGTAGTTCTTGGGCATGCCCGCCACGCCGGCCTTCTTCAGCACGTCGGGGTTGGCCCAGATCCAGTTGACGCGGTGCACATTGACCGGCACGGCGACGAAGTTGCCCTTGTACTTCATGACATCGGCGACGACCTTGGGCAGCAGGCTGTCCCACTTCTCGGCCTTGCCCACGGCGTCCAGATTGGCGAGCACGCCCTCAGAGGCCCACTCCTGGATCGCGGGGCCCTTGATCTGGCCAGCGGATGGTGGGTTGCCGGATACGACACGGCTTTTGAGCAGTGTGGCCGCGTTGTCACCACCGCCACCAGCGACCGCAAAGTCCTTCCACACATGGCCCTTGGCCTGCATGATCTTCTTCAGCTCGGCCACCGATTTGGCTTCACCACCGGACGTCCAATAGTGCAGCACTTCGACTTCGCCAGCCTGGGCCGCCACGGCTGCCGTCATGGCCAAAACTGCCACGGATAGGCAGCTTAGGCGCATACTTGAAACTTTCAACATGTAGTCTCCTTGTGTGCTCATCTGGCACAGGGGCCACGAGCGGGTTGAATTCAGAGAACACCTTTGCTTCCGAATTAATTAATTGTTAATTAATTTTTTATTCAGGAATATGGGGCTTACCCTAGGGTGTTGGAAAACGCCATCATGCCTTGGCTGCAAGCCTCATTGCGCCGGGGTGTTTACCCCGGACGTAAACTGCGGGCTTTCTACAAAGGCCATCATTGACAGTTAGCAGCCCCCCCGACTTCTGGCCCTCCAGCGCGTACGCCACATTGCAGCGCGATGCCCGCGGATGGTTGATACCTACGGATGACTATCTGCGCCGGTTTCTGGCGCGCCCGGAGCTGGCGCTCGTTGACGAGTCTTGCGGGGCCGAAACCGCATTGCATGGTGCACTGACAACCAACCCGCGCCACACCGTCACGGACGCCACGCTGGATGCCTTGGCCGATGCGGATGTGCGGGCCAACTATGTCCTGTTCTTGCGCTTCAGGGATGCACTGCTGGCCGCCGGGACGATAGAGGCTTATTACCTTCGCCTGATGCGATCCGGCGCGGTCGATGTGCCACCCGTATTCGTAGCGCTGCTGGTGCAGGCCTGCACACGCAACGTGCTCGATGCTTGCACGGATGCGCTGCAGGCGCGTGCGGCTGAGCTGCTGTTTAGGGCGCAGCGCGTCTATGTGCAGGACGGGCAAGTTCTGAGTGGCGACCAGACGGTGCTTGATCTGCTCAACGAGACTGGGGGCCTGGGAGAAATGGGCCGCCTCCTGGCGCAAAGCAATGCACCATTGCGTGCCGTTAACCTGGAAGTGTTGAGTGACGCCAACGCCACGCGCTATTGGCAAAGTGCAGATCGGCACAACTTTTTGCTGGACCTGACGCACGCTGTCAGTAACGACCTGAGCCATGGCCTGGTGTTGACCATGACGCGCGCACGATCCGGTCTGACGGCGTTGGCTCGGGTGCTGGAGCAGTGGGTGGCCCACTTTATGGGTGTGCAAGTGCGCATCCAACCCGAGGCCAAAATTGAAGATGCCAACTGGCGCTGGCATATCGGACTGGACGTGGAGTCCAGCGCACTGCTGAACGATCTGTACGAGGACCGGCCCGTGGAATCGGCACGCATGCAGAACATCGTCAGCCTGTTTCGTTTGACTTTTGACAACCCGCTGGACATGCGCGCCGACGTGGCGGGCAAACCGGTATATCTGGCACTGTCGATGAACGCCGACAAGTTGGTCCGGCTCAAGCCCCAAAACCTGTTGCTGAACTTGCCATTGCACCGGGCCAACTAGGCCCGGCGGGCCTTAGTCCACCCGCGCGCCCGAGACTTTCACCACCTGGGCCCACTTCTTGTGCTCGCTGTCAATCAGCGCAGCAAACTGCGCTGGTGTGTTGCCGCTGGGGATTGCACCCTGGGCCAGCATCTTGTCTTTGATGGCCGGGCTGTTGAGGGCACGTGCCACCTCTTGCTGGATGCGGTTGACCACGTCCGCCGGCGTGCCGGCCGGGGCCAGCAGGCCAAACCAGCTGGTGGCCTCGAAGCCCTTGAGTCCGGCGGCTTCTTCGATGGTGGGCACCTCGGGCAGGGCGCCTGAGCGCGTCGCGCTGGTCACCGCCAGCGCCTTGAGCTTGCCGCTCTTGATCAGCTGCATGGCCGACGGCAAATTGTCAAACATCACATCGACCTGACCGCTCACCAGGTCCAGCAGCGCCGGGCCCGAGCCGCGGTACGGAATGTGGGTCATGAAGACACCGGTCTGGCTCTTGAACAGCTCGCCGGCCAGGTGGATGGAGGTGCCATTGCCACTGGACGCCATGTTGAGCTTGCCAGGGCGGGACTTGGCGAGCTTGACGAAATCCTGCACCGTGTTGATGGTGTTGGTGCGGGCCACGTCGACATTGACCACCATGACGTTGGGCACACTGGCCACGAGTGTGATAGGGGCAAAGTCAGCATACGGGTCGTAGGGCAACTTGGGGTATAGCGCACGGTTGATGCCGTGGGTGCCCACGGTGCCCATCAGCAGGGTGTAGCCATCGGGTGCCGACTTTGCAACGGCCTCGGCACCGACGTTGCCGCCCGCGCCGGCCTTGTTGTCCACAACAAACGGCTGGCCGAGCACCCTGGAGAGTTCGGGTGCGATTGCGCGGGCCAGGATGTCGGTGGTCCCACCGGGAGCAAAGGGCACGACCATGCGCACGGGCTTGGCGGGCCACGCGGTTTGTGCGCTGATGCCTATGCTGGTCAGGGCTAGCAGTGTGGCGCCGCAGGCCAATACTAGCAATCGACGATTCGAACGAGATTTGAGCATGTCGTGTCTCCGCAAATTGGTGGATGGTCAGCCCATCATAGTAGGCTCGAGTTTTCAGGTCGGACCGCCCCCGCCGTGCATTGCGTGCCAACTACTCCGCGAGACGAAAAGGAGCCATGCCTTTTTGCAGCGCGCCGGAACGCTCCATTTCCCGCAGGGCCTTGCTGAGTTTGGTGGCCGCTTCCTTGTGTTGTGGGCCGAGCCATATGTAGACTTTGACACTGTCAAACATATAGCCGGTTAAGCGGTCTGCATATGCCGCTTGCAAAGGCCACTCGGTGCTCCGATCTGACCCCAGGATGCACCAGTCCACACGTCGAGTCTCTGCCATCTTCAGACAAGCTTCTTCGGAATAGGTGACCTCCCGCGCAGCGACCGCGGCAGTGCGCAATTCGATAGCACGGTACCCTCTAACATAGGCAATCCTGTGGGGCGTCAAGTCAGCCCAGGCTTTTGGCACCGTTGATGAAGACGCACCAATGGCAAAGAAAAATCCACCTTGGATGTGCGGCTCGACCCGAATCGCCTCAGCATAAGACTGGTTGAACGAACCCACGCGGTTGATGTCGCCGTCAAAGTGGCCTTCTTTGAAAGCGATCATTGCGCGCTCCGGTGGGTTGTAGGTCAAGGCGTAACGCATCCCAGCTCGGGCAAAAGCCTGATCCAAAATGGCTTTCTCAGCCACAATGTTTGGTCGGTCCAATGGCTGCAAGACGACCAGCTTCAACTCCGGTATTTGTGTCTGCGCGATGCAAGCACTGCCGGTCACCAGCGCGAAGATTCCCAACCCTATCTTCAGCATAGTTCACTCCAGTTGAACGTGATGGCGTTCAGTCTAGCGTTAAAAGCAACTGCTGTGCGGGTGCTCGATTTATGCGTTTGCTCAAGCGTCCCGCAGGCGCAAGCGACGCTCCAGTAGTTCAAACAGCGCTTCGCTGGCAAAGGCCATCAGTGAAGCGGGCAGGGCGCCGGCCAACAGCAGGCCGCGGTCGTTCAGTGCCAGGCCGGTGACGATCCGTTCACCAAAGCCACCAGCACCGACAAAGGCGGCGATGGTGGCCGTGCCAATGGCAATGGCAGTGGCGGTGCGCACGCCGGCTACGATCGTTGGCAGGGCCAGCGGCAGCTCCACGTAACGTAGGCTTTGCCACGGCGTCAGGCCCAGGGCGCGGCCCGCCATGCGCAGGCCGTCGTTCACCTGGGCCAAGCCGGTAGCGGTGTTGCGCATGATGGGCAAAAGCGCATACAGCGTCAGCGCAATCAGTGCGGGCAGCGTGCCGATGGCGCCCAGCAGCGAGATCAGCACCGCCAGCATCGCGATGGCGGGAACCGTTTGCAGCAGACCGCTGCTCGCCAGTACCAGTGCACGCAGGCGCGGATGGTTCATGGTCAGCACGGCAATGGGCACGCCCAACAGCGTGGCCAGCGCCACGGCAATCACCACCAGGGTCACATGCTGCGTGGCCAATCGGGAAAGATCGGGCGCGAATAGCTTGGCCCAGAAGCCGCGCGGTGCGGCATCGGCGGAGGGCGCCGAGGCCGTAGCTGCGGACGAGGACGCGGACATGGAGGGCCGTGCCAGCGCCGCCAGTTGGTCGCGCGCAATCACATCAAAGGCCACACCCTTCAATTCGGCGCGGGCATTCATGGCAATCATCATGGGCTCGGTCACCCGGCCGCTTAAGGTCTGCAAGGCCGCCCAGGCCTGCGGGTGGCGGGCGGGCACGTCCAGGCGGTACAGCACCACGGCGTCGTAGCGCGGAAAGTATTGCAGGTCGTCCACCAGCACGCGCAGGCCCAGGGAGTCGATCTTGGCGTCGGTGGTGTAGATGTCGATGACATCGACCTGCCGCGCACCGATGGCGTCATAGGCCAGGCCGTGGTCCAGGCCGACGGGCACTTGCGAAAAACCGTAGCGAAGGGCCAGACCTTTCCAGCCGTCCGCTCGGCCAATGAACTCGTTGGACAAACCCAGCTTTAGCGTAGGGTGGCGTGCCATGTCGCTGAGGCGGATGATGCCCAGGGCCTTGGCGTCATCTGCGCGCATGGCCAGTGCATAGCCGTCGTTAAAGCCCAACGCAATGGCCACACCCAGACCCAGCGGCGCCAGCGCCTGGTGCATCTGCTCCAGCGTCATCGGCTGCGAGCTCTTGAGAATCTCCTGGCTGATGGTGCCTGCGTACTCCGGGTACAGATCGATCTGCCCGGCGCGCAGCGCCTCGTAGACGATGGCTGTGTTGCCCAGGCCCTGGCGCACCTGCGGCACCGTGCGGGTGTGCGGCGCGGCCTGCTGGGCCAGTAGCTCGGCCAGTATGTACGACTCGGTAAAGCGCTTGGAGCCTATGCGCAGAGGGCTATCGTCAGTGCCGGCCGCGGTGGCCATACTCGTGCCAAGCGCCAGTGCCGCCATGGCAGTGCAAATCCAGCGGCGGCATATGCGCGCGCTGGAGTCGCGCATGGCCTCACGCATAAGCGGCGAGAGCCATTTGCCTTCTTGGGATGTCGCTGTGGTCTGCTGCGCCGAGCTTGAACGCAGCCACTGCGCTGCGAAGATGGTTGGCTTGTTCGACCAGACTCTGTGCACCGGCCGCAGATTCTTCCACCATTGCAGCATTTTGCTGTGTTGCCTGGTCGATGCCGCCCATCGCGGTACTGATCATGCCGATGCCTTCGTGCTGCTCGTTAGCAGCAACACGAATTTGCTCAATTACGCTGGAAACCTGGCCCACGCTGGCAACAATTTCACGCATGGTGTCACCAGCGTTTTCCACTAGCGTGGAGCCTTGCTCCACCTTTTCCACCGATGAGGAAATGATCGACTTGATCTCACGTGCCGCTTCTGCGGATCGGCCAGCCAGGCTGCGCACTTCGCTGGCTACCACGGCAAAACCACGGCCCTGCTCGCCAGCTCTCGCAGCCTCTACTGCGGCATTGAGGGCCAGGATATTGGTCTGAAATGCGATGCCGTCAATCACGCTGATGATGTCGGCAATCTTCTGCGAAGACGTGTTGATGTCGCGCATGGTGTCCACCACCTGCGCCACGACCTGGCCGCCCCGCTCAGCCACCTTCATGGCGGCGGCAGCTGCGTTAACCGCGTGGGTGGCCGATTCGGCCGTGTGCTTCACCGCAACCGATAGCTGGTCTATGGAGGCCGAGGTTTTTTGCAGCGAGATGGCAGCCTGTTCGGTCCGTTCTGCCAGATCGCTGTTGGCGGCGGAGATTTCATCCGTGTTGTTGCTCACGACGATGACGCCCGACTTCACTTGCTCCACCAGTCGGGTCAGGCTGATGTGCATTTGTCCCAAATCACGTTTCACATCGCCAATCTCATCGGAACCAAGAATCTGCATCGACTTGCTCAGGTCGCCCTGGCCCCACGCTCCCGCGGTACTTTGCAAGTCTTTGATTGGCGCCAGGATGGAGCTGACAATGGCCAACACCAGCAAGGTCGCCACGACCGACATGATGGCGGTGACCCCGACTACCAGCCACGGCGCACGTCCGCCTGTGATGGTCAAGGCCTCACGGCGCTCTTTTGCTCGCGTGGCGATGGATTTGGAGAGTTCAGCGAGCGCCTGGTCGGCTTGGCGAATGTCGCCTTTGAGTGGCGTCATGGCCTTGTTGGCGGCCCACGGATCATTCAACTCTCCGCGCTCCAACTGTCCCAAAATGCCTTTGAAACCCTTTTCATAGCCGTCTATGCCCTTGAGCATGTCACTCAGCAGGGCCGTTTCTGCGGACAGTGCGAGCGTCTGAGCATGGCCAATTGCCTTGCGGATGTTGGTGACTTCAGCGTTCCAGGACTGGATGTAACGCTCGGTTTCCTTTTCATCGCCCATGTTCAGGAAAACATCCTTTTCATAGCGACGTGCATTGCCGATAGACGAGCGAACCTCGCTGACCGCAATGACCGACTCGAACTCGCCATCAATAAATGCGGTTGCTTTGTCAGTCTCCTGCTTGATGGTCATGGACGAGAATGCCCCCAGGGCAAACAGGCTGAAGACCGAAAGTGCCAGCAGCAATAGCAGCCGTGAACGAATACGGAAACTCTCCAAAAAGAACATTTTCTACCCCAATGTAGTGGTTGAATTTCTCGCGCACGCCCATCTTGCCATGGATTCAAAAAAACTGTCGAGCAGGCACCAACGAGCGTTGGGCTCTGCGCCCTACGGAGGATCTCAACGGGCTGAGTTGAAAAATTCAGGCAATGCGCGGCGATGGGTGATAGGCTCGGGGTCGCGGTCATCAAACTGGAGATTCACCATGAAGAAACAAGGGTTGTGTCTTGTTATGGCGTTGGTCTGGGGCTACCTGGCACCGGCTCTAGCCGAGACCAAAACGCTCAGGATCGCCACTGGTGAATACCCACCCTATGCCACAGCCGCGCGGGTCGACAAAGGTATTGCCTTAAGTATTGTGCGGCGTGCTTTTGAATTGGCCGGCTATACAGTCGAATACACGTTTCTCCCGTGGTCACGGGCCCTGGCGGAGACCCGGCTTGGCAAGTGGGATGCAACGGCGGCCTGGGGGAACAACCCCGAGCGCAATCCACCGTTCTGGGTCAGTGACAACGTGGTGTCGGAGCAATGGGTCTTTGTCTACCGCAACGCCCTGAAGTTCAGTTGGAACACGTTTTCGGACTTAAAGCCGTATCGCGTTGCCATGATTCAGGACTACACCTACACGCCTGAAATTTGGGCAAAGGCGAATGCGGGAGAGTTCAAAGTCGACAAACTGCCCAACGAGGCCGTTGCCATCAAAATGCTGCTGCTCGACCGCGTGGATGTGGCGCCCATGGAGCGCAACGTGGCCTGTGATGTGTTGCATACCAGTTTTAGCGAAGCCGATGCCACAAAATTGTCCGTCGACCCCAAGCTGATGACTGACAGCTTTACTTCCCATGTGTTGTTGCCGCGCGCCCTGCCAGAGAGTGCAGCGCGGTTGGCGGACTTCAATGCGGGCTTGAAAAAACTCAGGGCAACCACCGAGTATTCAAAATTGGTGTCGCAAGTGAAGTGCCCATTGGGCTGGAGCGGGACCAGCTCCGGCAAATAGCGCAGTTCTGGCGCGGTTACGCTAGGCCAGGTTGTCTTCCGCGACGCGCGGCAAGATCAAGACGAAGCGGGTACCGCTGCCCACATTGCTCTGTACTTCGACCGATCCGCTTAGTACGGAGTGGATCAGGTTGTAAACAATGTTGAGGCCAAGGCCACTTCCTCCCTGTCCCAACCGGGTTGTAAAAAAGGGATCAAAAATTCGGCGCAAGTTCATTTCAGGTATGCCGGCGCCATTGTCTTCAACCACCAATTCAATTGAATCCGGTGACAGCAGGCGCGCAGTGATTCGAATGACGCCATGGTCGCGATTTTCAAATCCATGCACTACGGCGTTATTGATCAGGTTGGTGAGGACTTGCCCCAACTGCCCGGGGTAGCTGGTCATCACAACGCCCCTGGGAATGTCGACCTGGATCTCATGCTTGCCGCGCTTGAAGCTCGGACTCAGGGTGAGCACGGTCTCAGCGACCACGTTGTCCAGCTGGAATTCGCGGCGTTGCGCACGGGTGCGGTCAACTGCCACCTGCTTGAAACCGCCAATCAACTCTACCGCCACATTGAGGTTGCGCATCAGCAGGTCGCTGGCGTGACGTGTGCTTTCGACAAACGTCGCGAGGTCGGATCGGGTGATTCCGGTCTTGCTGGCACTCTCAAATGTTTCGCTCAAATGCTCCAGCGTGCTGGCCACGGTGACACAGGTGCCAATGGGCGTGTTCAACTCGTGTGCCACCCCGGCCACCAAGGCACCCAGAGCCGCCAGCCTTTCTGAACGTTGAATTTCGTCGTGCGCGCTTTTGAGCGCTGCCATAGCGTCAACCAGTTCCCGATTGGCCTCCTTGAGGGACTGGGTGCGTTCATTGACGCGTTGCTCCAGCGTGGCGTTGAGCTCGTGGACCTGGGAAATCTGTTCGTTCAGATTACCACGCATGGTGTCCAGACCTTGTGCGAGTGCACCCATTTCGTCCTGGCGGATCACCGTGACTGGCTTGGTCAACTCCCCGCTGGACAGACGCTTGGCATCGCTGAGCAATTGACGCAATGGCCGCATCAGACGGTGTTCGAACAGCAAGAACAGCAAACCAAATGAAATCACTACCTGCATCAGCAGCGCGATTCCGGCTGTGCCCAGTTTCCCGAGGAATTGCTCCCGCACATGGACGGTGGACATCTCGACAGACACGCGTCCGATGGTGGCGCCATCGCGCAGCACCGGTCGTATTTCCTGCATCAGCACTCCACCGCTGGGAACAGGCTTTTGCACCAGCATAAACTGTCCCAATGCAGCGTCTTCGACGCGGATGCGGATGACGTCAGGGTTGGACATGACCGAATGGACAAACGACTCGGCTGCTGGAACATCGACGTGCCAAAGCGGGGTTGACAGGCTTTGTGCCAGCAAGTTGCAATACTGCTGGAGCAAGGAGGTGATGCGGGCGTCGATCTCTCGCTGGTAACCGTCCACCGCCAGTACCGGACCGACTGCCAACACGGGCATCAGAATTCCCAAGACCGTTCCCAGAACGATGGATCCCTTGAGCGACAGGGATGCAAACCATCGTCTCAACTGCATCTCTCCGGTGCGCACCACAAGGCATCGACACTTGGAAGGCCCATAAGACATGGCTGCGCGATTGTCACGGTTGATCTCCAGATAGTGTTATGAATTATCAGCCAGAACATACAACAAACGGGCATTCACCGGCACGTCGAAGGGTCGGAGAACCGTCGGGAGAAGCAGAGGCGAGATACCTAACGCGCCGGATACCGGACCAGGCTCATATCTGGGGGTAAACCATTGAGTTTGTTGATGGTCTGGTACTCACGTTGCCAGCGGCCGGTTTGCAGCCAGCTCTGCACGGTTTGCTAGATGGCCGGTGCCAGCTCTCTGGCCTTGCTGTGCAGTAGCAGGTAGGTAGGTTCTTCCCGCACGGTGGCGGCGAGCGTGATGCGGTCAGTGTTCTTGCTCTTGATCAGCGACTCAACCGCCAACGTGCCGCACACGTACCCAGGGACTGTTGCCACAGATACTCGGGAGGCTTGCCAGTCCACTGTGGGTCGTTCGCGCGAATGAACATGCCAAACCGTACCGATTGAAGGGGCCCAATGCGAATGACATCGGGTGGATAGTCCGGGGGTAACTTGGTAATGCGAAAGAACTCGGCGTCAACGGAGCCACTGGCAAATAAGTTACGTGATCGCGCGGTAGGGTAAAACTTCAATACCGGTGCCGTTCCGGACTCACGCAGGATCGCTGAAATCAGCGGCCCATACATTTCAAGTGATTCGCGTGCTGCGACCTGAATCGTGGGAATCTCAGCGCCAGACTCACTGGCCAGGCATGTTGGAATTGCAAACCAGAACAGGCAAGCCAATAGACCCAGCGCTGCGCTAAGGTCCGAGGGTGTTGTAGCTCTTTTCGCACAGGGTTGGATAAAGTGATTGGACACAAGTATCCTTCGTCGCAACGCCAACAACCGCGTAAACATCCTTGGCTGCGACAACCAGACCAGATGACTTGGAACTTGGGCAGCATTGCTATGCGCCATGCCATACTACGTTGAGGCCCTGTACCTCTGCCGGGCGGCAGTGTTGGCGTGGTGCCAGCAGGATCTTAGTGCAAGTAGGGAATCCAAAATGGAACCGCGCCGTCCGGTGCTTTACAAAGTTGCGGAGCAGAAATCCCGTTCAATACGATGGACGTTCGGATGGCTCTTCCTATTCTTTTCGGTATTTTTCCATTCATTGGGGCAAGCTGCGCAGTCCGAATCACTCGAACTCAAACCGGAGCAGCGCGCCTGGTTGACGCAACACAAGGAACAATCGTTCAGTGTCGGATTCGATCCCTTTGGCGGAGTGGACAGTTTCGAGTTGCGCGGGCAGCGCATGGGTTTTTTGCATTTGCTTCTGGCAGACATCCAGAAGCGAACGGGCCTCAAGCTGACTCCAGCCGAAAGCACCGGCTGGGATGACGCTTACAGCCGCTTTGTAGCCGGAAAGATCGACGTTTTGTATGGTGCCAACGCCACGCCAGAGCGCGAAAAAATCATGCGTTTTACAGCGCCTGCACAGCGATATCCCTATGTTGTCCTGGCACCCAAGGACGGCACCGTGCAGGCGCTGGCTGATATGGATGGCAAGCGCCTGGGTTTTATTGACAACGACTTTGTTCTGGAGGCGCTGCCGCCTGCCTACCCCAACATCCGTTTCAACCCCAGCTTTTTTGCCGACCAGAACCTGGCGTTGGCGGCGCTGAAGCAAAACCGGATTGACGCCTTTGTAACTTCCGGCGGTGGCGTGGAGGTGGAGTACCTCGTCAACAACCCGGAACTGGGTGTGATTGCGAAACTGCGTGCCATTACGTCGGACATGACACTGGCGGTCCTGCACAAAGACGCCGTGCTGGCCAGCATTCTGGAAAGCTATCTCCGCCAGAGCCCAGTGACGATTGACGCTATGGCTCGCACTGCACTCCAGTTGTACCACCGAAAGGCCTTGCGGCTAACCGACGCCGAGCTCGATTGGCTGGAGAAATCCGGCGAAGCGGTGGTTGGGGTTGCCGAAGACTATTTGCCGTTTGACTACTACAACAAGGGCAGTTACCAGGGCATTGCGGGCGAATCGCTGAAGGCCATTGCCGACACCATAGGCCTGCGGTTCAAGGTGGTCTCTGCGCCCTTTGCCCAGGTGATGGACCAGGCGCGCGCCGGCACAGTGCATGTGGTTGATATGGCCAAGACGGAGGAGCGGCTGCGTGACTTTCTCTTTCCGCACCCCATCAGCACCGAGCGCGATATCGTCATCGGCCTCAAGAGCAGCCAGCCCGTACCCGATATCTATGCTCTCGACGGCTTGCGGGTCGCGGTCATCGACGGCTTCTGGCACGAGGAATACCTGCGCAAGAACCTGCGCCATCCCCGCATCGTCAAGACACAGGACATCATGGAGTCACTGCGCAAGGTGCGCGAGGGAGAGGCCGACTACCTGATAGAAAATCCGACGGTGATCGAGTTCTACATCAACGGCCTGGGTTATCAGGATCTGGTCAAGCGGGGCAACACTTCCAGTGATTCCTTTGTGTACTTTGGTGTGAGCCGCTCCCAGCCCGAGCTGGCCGGGATCATGGACAAGGTCATTCCCCTGCTGTCATTCGAAGAAATGAAGTACCGCGGCATACAGTCGGTGCCAACCCTGACCAACCAATCCACTTTGCGACTGCGATGGGTGTCAGGCCTGCTGTCCGTCGCGCTGGTGGTCATTGTGGTGGCAACTGCGGTAACCGCCCGCAAGCTGACCAACGAACGCCTGGCTACGCAGTTTCTGCGAGAGCGCGAGCAACTGCTGTACACCGATGCACTGACGGGCTTGCTGAACCGCAACCACTACAGCCACCACGCCGAGGCATTGAGTAAAGGCGTCGGTTTTCCGCAGGCCGTTGTCGTCGCCGACCTGAACAACCTCAAGCGTACCAACGACACCTACGGGCACTCCGCGGGTGATCGCCTCATCGGGTTGTGGGCCGAAGCTGCTAGCGCCCACTGGCCGCAGGCCAAGGGGTACCGCATGGGCGGCGACGAATTCCTTTTACTGATTCCATTGCCAGAAGGTGGGATCGCAATTGAGTTGCAGCTGGAAGCCTTCCAGCAACGCTGTGCTTCTTTGACTTATGCCTTGCCCGATGGGTCCGCCATGCAGCCCCATAGCGCCCTGGGCTTTGCTCTGCGCAGCGATCCTGCGATCAGCCTTGAGCAATGCATGGCCCAGGCTGATGCCCGCATGTATGCGATGAAAGCGATGCAGAAGAAGCGCAGTACGGACATGGCCTGAAACCATGCACTACCGTAAGCTGTCAACGGCCATGTCTTTCTGGGTGCAGCGCGGCGGCCTCGTCTTCACCTTGGCCGCCTCAGCGCTGCAGGCGGCTGCTGGCAGCCCCGCCAACGCGGACACCAAGCCCTGCCGTATCGATGGCGTGCCCAACGAACTGCAATGCGGCGTCATCCAGCGGCCACTGGACCTGGCCCGGCCACAGGGCGTGCAGATCGACGTGCACTACCTGGTGGTTCCGGCCCTGGCGCGCAACAAACGGCGCGACACGGTGCTAGTGCTGGCCGGTGGGCCCGGGCAAAGCGCCATCAGTATTGCGCCTGCGGTATTGCCACGGCTCACGCGGCTGAACTACCGCCGCGACCTGGTCTTCATTGACCAGCGCGGCACCGGCCAATCGGCGCCGCTGCAATGTGCAGACGACAGCCACTTGCCGGTGGCGCAGGCGCTGGACCCGCGCGCACTGTTGCAACGGTTGGAGCAATGCCGCCTGGCGCTGGCCCAGCTGCCCCATGGCGATCTGCGCATGTATACGACCACCATCGCCATGCAGGATTTCGAGGCCGTGCGTCAGCAACTGGGTGCGCCGCAGTGGAACCTGATTGGCGCCTCGTACGGCACCCGCGCCGCGCTGGAATACCTGCGCCTTTTCCCGGACAAGGTGCGCCGCACCGTGCTGGACGGCGTGGCTCCGCCTGACATGGTGTTGCCGGCCAGTTTTTCGACCGACGGCCAGGCCGCGCTGGATGCCGCCCTGCTGGCCTGCGAGCAAGATGCTGCCTGTGCGAAACAGTATCCGCAGTTGCGCCGGCAATGGGTGGCGTTGCTGCAAGGGTTGCCACGTGCGGTCAGTGTCCTGCACCCTGTGACGGGGCTGCCCGAACACTTCACGCTGACCCGGGACCTGCTGCTGCGAAGCGTGCGCTCGCCGCTGTACGTGCCCGCGCTGACCTCGGCGTTGCCTGCCGCCATCGATGCGGCCAGCCAGGGGCGTTGGGAAGGCTTGCTGGGCCTGGGTAGTGGCTTGGCCGGGGGTGGTGGCAAGCGCAAAGCCACGCGCCTGGCCATGGGCATGCACTTTTCGGTGGTCTGCGCGGAGGACGTGCCGCGCCTGGGCACCACGAGCTTGGCGGGTGATAAGCCCGGTGCTGACTTTGGAAACGCGGACGCCGCCTTCTACGCCCAGGCCTGCCAGAACTGGCCACGGGGCGCGGTGGCGTCCGACTTCTACACCTTGCCGTTGGCACCCTCACCGGTGCTGGTGCTCAGTGGTGGCGCCGACCCGGCCACGCCGCCGCGCCACGGTCAGCGGGTGGCACGGGCCCTGGGCGCAACCAACGCTGCGCGGGTGCAGCACATCGTGGTGCCGCAGGCCGGTCACGGAGTGGCTGCAGTGGGCTGTATGAACGACGTGCTGTTTCGCTTTATCGATGCGACCCAAGACGGCGATGCGTTGCCGCAAGACGCCCGTTGCGCCCTCAAGATTCCTCGCCCCACGGTGTTTGTGCCGGTACAAAAACCATGATCCATATCGACAACGTGAGCAAGCAGTTTGTCGCGCGCACCGGCGGCTCGCTGTTCAAGCGCGGCACGCACCAGACCGTGCACGCCGTGCGCGGCGTCACACTGCACGCGCCCAGCGGCCGCATCACCGGCCTGCTGGGTCCCAACGGTGCGGGCAAGACCACCACGCTGCGCATGCTGGGCGGTCTGTTCCAGCCCGACGGTGGCAGCATCACGGTTGACGGCATCGTGGTGGCCCAGGCGCCGCAGCAGGCGCTGGCGCGCATGGGCATTCTGGGCGATGCGCACGGCCTCTACCCGCGGTTGTCGGCGCGGGAAAACATTGTCTACTTTGGCCGTCTGCAGGGCATGGAAGCGGACGCGGCGCATGCACGGGCGCAAGAGCTGTCGCACCTGCTCGATATGGGCAGTATCCTGGACCGCAGGGCCGAGGGCTTCAGCCAGGGCGAGCGCATGAAGACGGCGCTGGCACGGGCCTTGGTGCATGACCCGGCCAACATCGTGCTGGACGAGCCGACCAATGGCCTGGATGTGCTGGCCACGCGCGCGCTGCGCGAGGTGTTGCGCCACCTGCGCTCACCGGCCGGCGGCGGCAAGTGCATTGTGTTTTCGACCCACATCATGCAAGAGGTGGAGCAACTGTGCGAGCATGTCGTCGTTGTCTCCCAAGGCCGCAGTGTGGCCGAGGGCACGGTGCCGGAACTGCTGGCGCTGGCCGGAGAAACCCGGTTCGAGGACGCCTTTGTCAAACTGGCGTTTCCCCAAAGCCATACCAATATCTCTGCGCCGGAGGCGGCATGCGCACAAGTCTGATGAAAAGCTTCTGGATCGTCTTCGCCAAGGAAGTGTCGGATGCGCTGCGCGACCGCCGCACCCTGCTGCGCCTGCTGGTGCCCGCAGTGCTAATGGGGCCGCTGTTGCTGTTGGCGCTGTCGGGTTTGATCGCCTCACTGGAGGCACGCGCCGAGAAGCGCGAGGTACTGGTGGTTGGCATGGAGCACGCCCCCACGCTGCGCAATTTTCTGGAGCGCCAGACCTACGCTATCCAGAGCGCGCCGGCTGACTACGAGGCGCGCCTGCGGGCCACTACGCTGCTGGAGCCGGTGCTGGTGATTGGTGAAGACTTTGAGCGCGAACTGCTGGCCGGTGAGCGCCCCACGGTGGCCGTGGTCAGCGACAGTGCCAACCAGCGTGCCGGTGCCGGCGTGCCCACGCTGCTGCGGCTGCTGCAGGGCTTCAACCGCGAGCGTGCAACGTTGAGCCTGGCCCTGCGCGGCGTGTCGACCGATCTGCTGCAAGCCGTGGACGTGGAAGATCGCGACCTGGCCAGCACCCAGGCCCGTGCCGCCCGCATGACAGGCATCATTCCCATGTTCATCATCATGGCCGTGCTGTATGGCGCGCTGACGGCGGCGCTGGACAGCACGGCGGGCGAACGCGAACGCGGCTCGCTGGAGCCGCTGCTGATGAACCCGGCGTCGCACGTGGCGCTGGTGCTGGGCAAATGGGGTGCGGTGACCTTGCTGGGCATGGCGGTGGCGTTGCTGGCCAACCTGAGCTTTGTGCCTGCGCAGTGGTTCATCAAGAGCGATAGCCTGCAGGCCATGTTCCAGTTCGGATGGTTTGAAGTGGTGGCTTTTTTGCTGTTGCAGTTGCCGCTGGCCGCCGGACTGGGTGCCGTGTTGATGGCCATGGCGATTCGCTCCAAAACGGTCAAGGAGGCGCAGGCTAGCAGCACAGTGGTGGTCACCCTGGTGGGGTTGGCGCCCATGGTCAGCCTGTTGAACCCGGGCGGGGATGCCGCGTGGTATCTGTGGGTACCGGGCCTGGCCCAGAACACCTTGATGCTGCTGGTGCTCAAGGGCGAGGCGCTGACGTGGGCGCGGGTGCTGCCCGGCGTGCTGGTGGGTGCCGTGCTGACGGTGGGGTGCCTGCTCTACGTGGCGCGGTCGATGCGCGCCGCCGTGGCCCGGTAGCGGTCCACGTAGGCGGCCTGCCATGCGGGAATCCATCCGGCCAGCGCGTTGGCAACGGTGGCCTGCGTGGCAGCGGGCAAGCCCAACACATGCGCGGCCTGTTGCAGCGCTGCCAATGCTGCCGCCGGGCTGGCAGTGTCCAGGGCTAGCGCGCCGTTTTGTTTGGACAGTTTTTCACCGTTGGCGCCCAGAACGAGCGGCGTGTGCAGGTACTGCGGCGTTGTCAAGCCGAGCGCGCGTTGCAACAAAATCTGCCGCGCAGTGTTGTCCGCCAGGTCGACGCCGCGCACCACCTGCGTGATGCTCTGCGCGCTATCGTCCACGACCACCGCCAGCTGGTAGGTGAAGCACCCGTCGGCACGCTTCAGCACGAAGTCGCCAACCTCGGCGGTGACGTCTTGCTGCTGTGCACCCAGGCGCAGGTCGTGCCACGCGATCGTGTGATGTGCTACCAAGTTAATAGCGGTATGAGTATATTCCACGAGGGCTATCGGCTCGTTTTCCATGTGAGTGTCGGTGCGCAGGCGCCAGGCGCAGGGTGTGTGGCCCGAGTCGCGTCCGGGCACCAGACCGTGTCGACAGGTGCCCGGGTACACCAGCTCGGTGTGGCGCGCGCGCTGCTCGCCTGCCAGGGCGATAGCCGCCTCGATCTCCTTGCGTGAGCAAGCGCAGGGGTAGGCCAGACCAGCGGCGATCAACTGGTCCAGCGCCTCCTGGTACAGCGCGCACCGGGCGGATTGCCAGGCCACCGGTTCATCCGACTGCAAGCCACAGTCGGCCAGCTGCTGCAGGATGCGCGCTGCGGCGCCTGGCACAGTGCGGGGCGTGTCCACGTCTTCCATGCGCACCAGCCACTGGCCGCCGTGGGCTCTGGCGTCCAGCCAGCTCGCCAGCGCAGCCACCAGCGAGCCGGCGTGCAACGGGCCGGTCGGGGAGGGGGCGAACCTCCCTCTGTAGTTGGACGGTTGTTGGGTCATATCAGCCGGTGATTTTCTTGCATTTCTGGCACTCCTGGCGTGGCGGGTTTGGCGGGGTCGGTGGGCCGGGTATCCAATGGGATGGACGCTCCCTCCTTAACGGCATCGAATGTGCCAAAGTGGGGGCGTAACAACCACCCAAGCGAAAGGAGCGTCCGCTATGCAAGTTATCACATTTGGTATCGACCTGGCCAAGAAC